>JAFKFQ010000581.1 GCA_017308215.1 bacterium
GGTTCTCGCGCCGCACGCCCTGCCCGGCGCCGGTCGGCGCCCCGCCGGTGCCCGGCCCCCACTCCCACACCTGCGCGCCCGGGCCGGTCGGGCCGGCGGGGGGGCGGAGCCGCCCGTACTCCCGCTCGTCGCTCGCCTGCGCCTTGCGGCGCGACGCCCCGAGGTAGCACCGGACGAGCCGGTTCGCGTACAGGGCGTGGAGGGAGAAGACGTTCGCGTCGGTGGCGGCGGACAGGCCGACGGAGACGACCGCACACCCGGCCGCCCCGCCGACGATCCAGAGCAAGGCCGCGAGGCCCGCCGGCGGCTCGCCGGGGACGTAGAGCCGGGTTCCGTCGGTGTGCCCCCCGACGAGCAGCGTGGAGAGCGCGCCGAGCACCCCGAGGAGGCCGACCAGGAAGACGATCGGGCCGACCCCGGCGACGACCTCGAGCACGGGGCTGGCCGCCCGGCCGGCGTCGCCGCCGGTCCGCGGGCTCTTGGCGGCCAGGAGGCCGGCGAGCGTGGTGGCCACCCAGCCGCCGACGGCGACCCAGGTGCCGGCCTCGCCGAGCCGGGTCTGCCCGGCGAGCCACACGACCGCCGGCGGGAGGAAGAAGATCGTTCCGAAGAAGACGAGCCAGGCGCCGGCGGCGATCACCAGGTTGCCGGCCAGCCGGGACCGCCACTCGCGCTCGTACTCGCTCAGCGCCCGGCTCAGCAGCGCCGACTCCAGGAACCCGGCGACGGCGAACGCGAGGAGGAACAGCGGCGGGCCGACCGCGGTCAGCGCCGCCGGGCACCCGGTCAGCTCCCACAGGGCGTACCGGAGCGCCGGGTAGCTGAGCGCCCCGACCCCGACCCCGAGGACCACGGGGGACGCGAACGCGACCCACACCCGCCCCCGCCCCGTCAGCCACCGGACGGCCGCGCCGGCCAGCCCGGCGACCGCCCCGAGGGCGGCGAACCCGACCACGTACTTCACCCAGACGGGCACGGCCTCCGCCCCGGCGCCGCCGTTCACGAGGTCGAACGCGGGGTGGCGGAGGCGTCCGCCCGTCGGGTCGTCCGGGTCCACGGTGAGGAGCCACGCCCCGAGGGCGGCCGTCACCACGCACGGGACCACGATCAGCCAGACGAACCGCCCGACCGAGGTCTCGGCCCCGCGGCCGGCGGCGCGGGCCGCCGCGGGCGCCTGCCGCGCCTGCTGGAGCGCCAGTTGGTCGCGCCCGATCGTCACCAGGCCGAGCAGGGCGGCGGCGAGGAACGCGCCGGCGACCGCCCACTCCCCGACCCCCGCCCCGCCCCGGGCACAGCCCCACACGGCGAGCTGCGCGGCCAGCACGACGACGAGCACCGCCGGGACGAGGATGAGCAGGTTGACGAGCGTGTTGCGGGCGTAGATGGCGAACAGCGTCCAGGTGTCGGCCGAGAACAGCCCCGGCCGCGGGGTGAGGTAGTTGCTGTACGCCCGCAGGTGGTACACCGGCTCCGGCTCGTCGTCGAGCACCACCGGGCGCACGGCCGGCGCCGCGCCGGCCGGGTCGCGGAGCAGTTGGTGCGGCCGCTCGGCCGTCGTCCCGGCCCCCACCACCACCGCCCGGGTGGCGTCCGCCTGGCGGACCCGGTCGGGGTTCAGCTGCGTCTCGACGTTGGCCAGCGCCCGCCGCGGGTCGGCCTGCCGCTCGGCCGCCCCGAGCCCCTCGCGGTACACCCACGCCGCCAGCCACGCCCCGGTGTACCCGCCGCCGGAGACGGTGGAGACGTAGTCGAACGCCCGCAGGAGGCGGAGCCGGGCGAGCCCCTGGAGGAACCCGAGGGCGAACGTCCCGCTGCGGATGCCGCCGCCCGAGAGCGCCAGCCCGGCCAGCCCCTCGTCGAGGGCCGCCTTCCGCAGACGCTCCAGGCCGTCGTCCGGGTTCGGGAGCTGGCGCTCCGCATCCGTGGGCTCCGGGTCCGGCGCTCCCGGAGGGGGGGCGCCCGGCGCCGCCCGGTTGACGGCCCACAGGCCCGCCCGCCGCTTGCGGACGACGCGGAGTTCGTGGGCGAGCACCTCGGCGAACGGCACGGGCTTGTGGGACATGGGCGTTCCGGGCGGGGGGGCGGGGGCGGGGGCGGGCGGGCGCCCGCGGACGCTGTCAATAAGTAGGAACGGAACGGGGGCGGCGGACCGGACAAAAATCGGCACGCGGCACCGGGGGCCCGCGGACCGGCACGCAGACCGTTGACGCGCCGCCGGCGTTCCCAGATCATGTCACCTGCCCGGTCCTTAAGATGTCACCCGGTAGGGTCACCCTCATGCCCGCGGTCGCCGAACGTACCGCCCCGCTCACCGCCGCCCAGCGCGCGGCCTACGACCGCGACGGGTTCCTGGTCGTCCGCGGGCTCTTCGCCCCGCTCGAAATGGCCGTCGCGGCGCTGGAGTGCGAGCGGCTGTACGGCCGCGACGACCTGAAGCACACGAACAACATCCGCTGCCGGTGGAAGGACCACGCCGCCACCGGCGAGTGCCTGTTCGAGTGCTTCGACCCGGTCGCCGACATCTCCCCCGTGATGGGGCAGCTTGCCCGCGACCCGCGCCTCGTCGAGGTCGTCTCGGCGCTTTACGACGAGCCCGCGCGGCTGTTCAAGGACAAGCTCATCTTCAAGCCGCCGGGCGCGACGGGGTACGACCTCCACCAGGACTACATCGGGTGGAAGGACTTCCCGAAGACGTTCGTCACCGCCGCCGTCGCCATCGACCCGTGTGCGAAAGGGAACGGCGCGACGGAGGTATTCCCGGGGTGTCACCGCCGCGGCTACCTCTCCCCCGAGGACGGCGACTATCACAACGTACCCGCCGGCGCGGTGGACGAGGGCACCGGCGTGGTGCTGGAACTGGAGCCCGGCGACGTGGCGATCTTCGGCTGCTTCGTGCCGCACCGCTCGGACGCGAACCGGTCCGACGGGTGGCGGCGGCTCTTGTACCTGAGTTACAACGCCGACTCCGACGGCGGCGACCGCCGCGACGCCCACTACGCCGAGTTTCACGCCTGGCTGAAGCTCAAGTACGCCGAGTACGGCAAGCACGAGACGTACTTCCGCTGAATTTGGGACTGTGGGACGTTGGAACTGAGGGACAATGGGGCAAACCGAATATCCCATTGTCTCTCAGTCCCACAGTCCCAACGTCCCACCCTGGGAGGGCATCATGATCCGCCCCGCGACCGCCCTCGGCCTCACGCTCGTACTCGCAGTCACCCTCTCCGCTGCCGACTGGCCGCAGTGGCTCGGGCCGCGGCGCGACGGGGGATCGGCCGAGGTCGTCGTGCCGTGGAAAGAGGCGCCGAAGGAGGTGTGGAAGGCCAAGGTCGGGATCGGGTTCAGCTCGCCGGTCGTGGCGAACGGGAAGGTGTTCCTCCACGCCCGCGTCCCGGGTAAGGAGCGCGAGGTGATGACGGCGTTCGACGCCGCCACCGGCAAGGAACTCTGGAAGACCGCCTACGACCGCGCGCCGTATTCGAGCGTCCTCAACACGGGCCCGCAGGCCACTCCCGCCGTCGCCGGCGGGCGCGTCTACGGGTACGGCATCACCGGCGTGCTGACGTGCTTCGAGGCCGACACCGGCAAGCAGGTGTGGCAGACCGACCTGCTCAAGACGCTCGGCGCCGGCGTGCCGCGGTTCGGCGTGTGCTGCTCGCCGCTGGTCGTCGGCAACCGCGTCGTCGTCGCCACCGGCGGGAAGGGGAGCTCGGTCGTCGCGCTCGACGCCGCCACCGGCGCGGTCGCGTGGCAGGCGCTCGACGAGCCGGCCAACACGTCGTCGCCGGTGCTCGTCCCGGCGCCGGGGCGGCCGGTGCCGGACGTGGTGTTCATGACCACCCTCCGCGTCGTCGGCCTCAACCCGCTCGACGGCACGGTGACCTGGGAGTACCCGCTGTCGTTCCAACCGTCCGGCACGGCGCCGACGCCGGTCGTGGCCGGCGACCTGATCGTGACGAGCACGATGGACAACGGCTCGACCGGCATCCGGCTGACGACCGGCGAGAAGGCCGGCGCCGAGCGGGCGTGGCAGGCGAAGGGGCTGAGCGGTTACTTCTCGTCTGGCGTGGCGGCGAAGGACCGGCTGTTCCTGGTGACGAACGTCCTCCGCCCGGTGCCGCGGGCCGACCTGGCGTGCGTGGACCTCGCCACCGGCAAGCAACTGTGGAAGAAGGAGGGCGTCGGCTACTTCCACTTCGGCCTCGTCCGCACCGGCGACGGCAACCTGCTCGTGCTCGACGACGCCGGCAACCTGAAGCTCCTCGACGCCGCCGCGCCCGACTACCGCGAGCTCGCCACCGCCAAGGCGTGCGAGGCGACGCTCGTGGCCCCCGCCCTCGCCAACGGCCACGTGTTCGCCCGCGACGGCGACACGCTGACCTGCCTCAAACTCGCCCCGTGATTCGCGCATGGGAACCGAACTGGTGACGAGCCCGGCCGCGGCGGCCGACCGCGCCCCCGCGTGGCAGGCGCGGCTGCCGTTCTACTACGGGTGGGTGAACGTCGTCGTGGCGGCGGTCGCCATGTCCGCCACGCTCCCCGACCGCACCTACGGGCTCGGGCTCGTCAAGGAGCCGCTCCGCGCCGACCTCGGCGTCGGCGACCTGCCGTTCAACTGGATGAACTTCTGGGCCATCATCCTCGGCGCGGCGTTCGTCCCGCCGGTCGGGTGGCTCATCGACCGCCTCGGCGCGCGCCGCACGCTCGCGCTCGTCGCCGCGGCGCTCGGCGGCGCCGTGCTGCTGATGGCCCGCGCGACCGACCCGGCGCAGCTGTTCGTCACCCTCACGCTGGTGCGCGGCGTCGGCCAGGGGGCGCTGTCGGTGGTGGCGATCGCGCTGGTCGGGAAGTGGTTCCGCCGCCGCGCCGGCGCCGCGATGGGGGTGTTCACGCTGCTCCTGGCCGTCGGGTTCGTCGCGCCAATCTTCGCGGTCGGCGAGGCGGTGAAGGCGGCCGGCTGGCGGGCGGCGTGGGACGGCGTCGGGCTCGCGCTGCTGTTCGGCCTCGCCCCGCTCGGGTTGCTGCTCGCGCGCAGCACGCCGGAGTCGTGCGGTGTGGCGCCGGACGAACCCGCGCCGGACGCCGGCCACGCCGAACCGATGCCGCTCCGCGCCGCGCTCGCCACGCCGGCGTTCTGGGCGTACACCGCCGCGGCGACGGTGTTCAACCTGACGTTCTCGGCGCTCACGCTCGACAACGAACTACTGCTGACCGAACACGGGATGAACGGCACCGAGGCGAACCAGTTGGTCCTCGGCGTGCTGATGATGAGCGGGCTACCGGCGAACATCGCCGCCGGCTACCTGGCCCACCGGGTGCCGCTCGGGAAGTTGCTCGGCGCCGGCGTGCTGATCCTGGCCGCGTCGCTGGCGGTGTTCCCGTCGGTAACGAACACCGGCGCCGCGGTCGGGTACGCGGCGCTGCTCGGGGTCGGCGGCGGGGTCATCACGGTGGTGTACTTCGCGGTGTACGGCCACACTTATGGCCGCACGCACCTCGGCAGCATCCAGGCGGCCGTTCAGGTACTATCGGTGTTTGCGTCGGCGCTCGGCCCGGTGCTCCTCGCCGCCGTGCGCGAGGGGAACGGCGGGAACACGACGCCGTTCTTCTACGCCTTCGCCGCGGTCACCGCCGCGCTGGCCGTGGCGGCGTGGGTCGTGCGGCCGCCGCGGCGGGATGACGAATGACGAATGACCCACCAATGACGAAGGAAATCCGATGCCCGAATGGCGAAGCTGCCGGGTCTGGGTTTCGTTATTCGGGGTTCGGCATTCGGATTTCCTTCGTCATTGGTGGGTCATTCGTCATTCGTCATCCCGCGGATCAGGCACGCAGACGGGGAGCGTAGCACCATGCCGCCGCTAGAAGTCATCACCGAGCCGGTGACGTTCCACGTCTCGCTCAACGTCCCCGACCTGGGGCGGGCGGTCGAGTTTTACGCGCTGCTGTTCGGCACGCCGCCGGCGAAGCGGTACGACGACTACGCCAAGTTCGAGGTCGCCGACCCGCCGTTGATCTTCTCGCTCGCCCCGCACCCGCCCGGCCCGGGGGCGTCGCTCAGCCACCTCGGCCTGCGCGTGGACTCGGACGACGTCATCCGCGCCTTTCGCGACCGCCTCGAAGCCGCCGGCGTCTGCACCGACGCGCAGGACGGGACGACGTGCGGCTACGCGCGGCAGAACAAACTGTGGGTGAAGGACCCGTTCGGCAACTTCTGGGAGATCTACCGCGTCGAGGAAGACGTGCCGCCCGAGTCGGTGCGCAAGAGCATCGAGGGGAAGGCCGCGCGCGTGGACGCCCAGGCGTGTGCCGGCCCGCCGGCCGCGGCGGTGGTGTGGGAGCACTTCGTCTCGAACCCCGTCCCCGACCGCATCCCGCACGCCGACGCCACGGTGGACGAGGTCCGGCTGACCGGCACGTTCAACTCGGACCTCCCCGACGCCGCCCGCGCCGCGCTCGTCGCCGAGGCGGCGCGCGTGCTGAAGCCCGGCGGCAAGGTGGTGACGCACGGGCTGATGGGCGACAAGCCGTTCCCCGGCGCGCAGCCGCAGTTGTCCGGCCTCGCGGCGATGGTGTCGCGCGTGCCGGTGCAGACCGAACCTATCGCCGCGCTCCGCGCGGCCGGGTTCGTCGGCGTGCAGGTGGTGAAGTACACGGAGAAGCCGTGGTTCACGCACGACGGCGTGGAGCTGCGCGAGGTAAAACTGGTGGCGTGGAAGGCGGCGCCGGCGGGCGGCGGGGAATGCCAGGTGCTCTACAAGGGGCCGTTCGCCCGCGCCACGGCGGACGGCGGGCACACGTTCGAGCGCGGCAAGCGCACGGCCGTCCCCGCCGCCGTGTGGACCCAACTCCGCCACGGCCCGACCGCGGAGCAGTTCCTGTTCTTCGAGAAAACGGCCACGGATGGGCACGGATGCAACACGGATTAAAACCAAGACCGGAATCAAAATGAATCTCTGGCTTTGGTTTTGGTTCTGATCCGTGTTTCATCCGTGTTCATCCGTGGCGATTGAGACTTGCTCATGACGCGCTTCCACGTCGGACTGCACTGCGCCGACCTCGGCCGCTCGGTCCGGTTCTACCGGGCGCTGCTCGGCGTCGAGCCGGCGAAGGACCTGCCCGACTACGCCCGGTTCGAGTCGGCCGAGCCGCCGCTCGTGGTCGGGCTGTACCCGAGCCCGCAGCCGGCCGGCGGGGCGCTCAACCACGCCGGCCTGCGCTTCCCCGACGCGGCGGCGCTCGTCGCGGTGCAGCGGCGGCTGGAGGAGGCCGGCATCGCCACCCAGCGGCAGGAGGGCGTCGAGTGCTGCTACGCCCGACAGACGAAGTTCTGGGTCACCGACCCGGACCGCGTGCTGTGGGAGGTCTACACGCTCCACGAGGACATCGACCACTCCGGCTTCGACGACCCGCCGCCCGCCGTGACGCCGGAAATGCCGGCGGCGGTGTGGCGGCACCGCCTCACCGACCCCGTGCCCGACCGCATCCCGCACGCCGACGGCACACTCGACGAGGTGATGCTGGAGGGGACGTTCAACGCCGCGCTCGCGCCGGACCAGCTCGCCCGCGTCGTCGCCGACGCCTTCCGGGCGCTGCGGCCCGGGGGTAAGCTGTCGGTTCACGGGCTCGTGGGCGACAAGCCGTTCCCCGGGGAGCCGCGGCTCCCCGGGATGGCGGCGCTGGTGCGGCGGGTGCCGGTGGAGACCGAGCCGCTCGGGGCGCTGCTGCGGGCGGGGTTCGGCGGGCTCTTTTACGAGAAGCTCGGCGACATCCACTGCTTCACGGTCAACGGCGTCGAGCTGCGCGAGCTGCGGCTGCACGCGTGGAAGCCGCCCGCGGCCGAAGCCGGCGGCCCGGTGGCGGTGGTGTACAAGGGGCCGTTCGAGCAGGTGGGGTGCGAGTGCGGGGCGGTGTTCCGCCGCGGCGAGAAGACGGTGGTGTCCGCGCTCGTCGCCGGCTGGCTCCGCGCCGGCCCGGCGGCCGAGCAGTTCGCGTTCCTCACGGGGTGAGACATGCGTCCGCTTCTCGCCGCCGTCGCTATGCTCGGCGCCGCCGGCCGCGCGCCCGCTGCCGACCCGCAGGAGCTCGCCGCGCGGATCGACGCGCACCTCGACAAGCACATCGCGTCTGCGAAGGCGGTTGCGGCCGCGCCGGCCGACGACGCCGAGTTCCTCCGCCGGGCCTACCTCGACCTCACCGGCCGTATCCCGGCGCCGAGCGAGGTCCACGCCTTCCTCACCGACCCCGACCCGGACAAGCGTGCGAAGCTCATCGACGACCTGCTCGACACGCCGCGCCACGCCGCCCACTTCGCGGCGCTGTGGCGGGCCACGCTCGTGCCCGAGGTGTCGGCGGTGCCGGAGGCTCGCGTCTTTCGCGCCGGGTTCGAGGCGTGGCTGCGGCAGCGGTTCCGCGCCAACACCCGCTACGACGCGCTCGTCCGCGAACTCCTCACGACGCCGATCAGTGCCGATGCCGAGGCGCCGACGCCGGCCCTGCGCCGGCCCGACGACCCGAACCCGCTGGCGTTCTACGCGGTGAAGGAGGCGAAGGCGGAGAACCTCGCCGCCGCCGCCAGCCGGGTGTTTCTTGGCGTGCAGATCGAGTGCGCCCAGTGTCACGACCACCCGTACGCGAAGTGGACGCGCGAGCAGTTCTGGAACACCGCCGCGTTCTTCGCCGGCGTCGAGCGCCACGGCGACGGGCTTTTCGCGCCGATCTCCGAGGGGAAGAAGCGCGAGATCTCGCCCGGCGCCGGCAAGGCCGCGGTCCCGGCACTGTTCCTGGACGAGAGCGAGCCGCACTGGGCGGCGGGCGGGAGCCCGCGGGCGCAGTTCGCCGACTGGGTGGCGGCGCCGAAGAACCCGTTCTTCGCCCGCGCCGCGGCGAACCGCGTGTGGGGTCAGCTGTTCGGCCGCGGGCTCGTGGACCCGGTGGACGACTTCCGCGACGACAACCCGCCGAGCCACCCCGAGTTGCTCGACGAGCTGGCGAAGGCGTTCGCCGACTCCGGGTTCGACCTGCGCTTCCTGGTGCAGGCGATCGGCCGCACGAAGGCGTACCAGCGCACGAGCGCCCGCACCGACGCCTCGCAGGACGACCCGAAACTGTTCGCCCGCGCCGCCGTCCGCGGGCTGACCGGCGAGCAGCTGTACGACAGCCTGGTCCGCGCCACCGGCTTCCGCGAGCCGCGTCTGGGCGGGCCACGCGACCAGTTCCTGACGCGGTTCGCCCCGACCGGGAAGCCGTCCGAGCCGGAGACGGCGATCCCGCAGGCGCTGATGCTGATGAACGGCCGCTTCGTCGCCGACGCCACCACGCTCGACACCAGCCCGACGCTCCTCGCCGCCGTCGAGACGCCGGGGCTGACACCGGCCGAGCGCGTCGAACTGCTGTACGTGTCGGCGCTCGGCCGTCGGCCGTCCGACGGCGAGCGCGACCGCATGGTGCGCTACGTCGGGACGGAACGAATCGCGGAGCGGCTCGGGGATGTGTTCTGGGTGCTGCTGAACTCGGCGGAGTTTCGGCTGAACCATTAGTGTCGTATCGG
>JAFKFQ010000373.1 GCA_017308215.1 bacterium
GCGCGGCGCGGACCGACCCGTTCGACAAGGCCGCCGCCGACAAGCTCGCCGAGGTCGCCGACGTGCTCGCCGCCGGCGGCGAGTTCTTCGGGTTCCGGCTCGTCGACGAGATCGGCCGCGGCGCCTACGGGCGCGTCTACCTCGCGTACCAGGGCGACCTCGCCGGCCGCCCGGTGGCGCTGAAGGTCACGCTCGACGCCGCCGGCGAGTCGCGGGCGCTGGCGCAGCTCCAGCACACCAACATCGTCCCCATCTACTCGTTCCACCGGGCCGGGCCGTTCCAGGCGGTGTGCATGCCGTACCTCGGCCGCACCACCCTCGCCGCCGTCGTCCGCCACGTCCGCGCCCGCGGGTCGGTGCCGCTGTCCGGGAAGGAACTCCACACCACCGTCGTCGGCGGCGGGCCGAAGGCGACCGGGGCGCCCGCGCCCGGGAAGACGGGTGCCGCGCCGCCCGACGGGTGGGACCGAGTGGACGGCCTCCCCTACGTCGACGCCGCGCTGACGCTCGCCGTCGAGATCGCCGACGGGCTGGCCCACGCCCACGCCCGCGGCATCCTCCACCGCGACCTGAAGCCGGCCAACGTGCTGCTGTCGGACGACGGCCGGGCCATGCTCCTCGACTTCAACCTCGCCGAGGACGTGAAGCTCCGCGGGCCGGCCGAGGACGCGGCGGTCGGCGGCACGCTCCCGTACATGGCCCCCGAACACGTCGATGCGTTCCGCGAGGGGCACGGCCGGTCCGACGCCCGGTGCGACCTGTACGCGCTCGGCGTCATCCTGTTCGAGCTGTTGACCGGCCGGCACCCGTTCCCGCCGCGCGCCGGCGACTCGGACCGGGTGCTGCTCGAACTCGCCGCCGACCGGCGGAAGCCGCCGCCGCGGCTCCGCCCTCTGAACCCGGCCGTGTCGCCGGCGGTCGAGGCGCTGGTGCGGAAGTGCCTGGAGCCGGACCCGGCGGCCCGTTACCAGGCCGCCGCCGACCTGGCCGAGGACGTCCGCCGCCACCTGTCGCACCGCCCGCTCCGCCACGCCGCCAACCCGTCGGCGCGGGAGCGGCTGCGGAAGCTGGCGCGGCGGCACCCGCGGCTGGCGTCGTCCGGCGCGGTCGCGGCGGCGGCCGGGCTGGTGCTGCTCGCCGGCGCCGCGGCGGTCGGCTACTCCCGCGAGCACGCCCGGGCGCTGGAGGCGCGCGGCCGGCTCGCCGAGCACGACGCCGCCTTCAGTGACGCGCAACTGTTCCTCGACGACCGCAACCGCTCGTGGCCGCGGCTCGACGAGGGGCTCGGCCGGCTCGGCGGCGTGCTGGGGCGGTACGCGGTGGCCGACGACGGCGACGACGGCTGGCTGGCGGCGCCGGCGGTCCGCTACCTCCCCGCCGCCGAGCGGACGCGGGTGCGGCAGGACGTGGGCGAGGCGTTCTACCTGATGGCGCAGGTGGCGCACCTGAAGGCGACCGCGGCGACCGACACAGGGGAGCGCGCCGCCGAGCTCGACCGCGCGGCGCGCTGGAACAACCTCGCCGACCGGTACGCCGGCGACCGCCTGCCGCGGGC
>JAFKFQ010000582.1 GCA_017308215.1 bacterium
ACTAGCAGGGTGCTGAAGAACACACCGTTGAAGCGCGGCCCGGGTCGCGCTACGCTCTTCGGATCGACCCCGGAGAACGCCGATGCGCGGCCGCGTCGACGACCAACGCCCGCTGTTCCACGTGTTCCGGGTCGAGGACCGCATCCGACGCGACCACCCGCCCCGGGACATCACGCGGCGGGCGGACCGCCTCCCCGCCGGGATGTCGGCGGCGTTCGAGGAGGCGTACCGCACCACCGGCCGCCCGAGCGCCCCGCCGGGGCGGCGGCCCAAGGCCCTGCTCCTGGTGGCCCTGTACTCGGTCCGGAGCGACCGGCCGTTGTGCGAGCGGGGCGACACCGACCTGCTCTCCCGTGGGTTCCTGGACAGGCCGCCGGGCGACGACGCGTTCGACTCGACCACGCTCACCCGCAACCGGGGGCGGCTCGACACCCACGGCCCGGCGACGGCGTTCTTCGCGGCCGTCGTCGGCGAGGCGGTCGCCGCCGGCCTGTGCCGCGGCCACCTCACCGTCGACGGGCCGCCGACCGAGAGCTGGGCCGCGCTCGAGAGCGTCCAACCGACCGAAGCGGGCGCGGCCGGGTCGGCCGACGGGAACGGGTTCCAGCCGCGGAACCCGGACGTCGACCTCCGCGGCCAGAAGCGGACGGACGAGACGCACCGGAGCCGGACCGACCCGGAGGCCCGGCCCTACCGCAAGGGGCCGGGGAAGGAGGCGAGGCTGTCGCACACGGGCCACGCCCGGGGGGGACCGGCACGGGCCGATCCCGGCCGTCGCGGTGGCAGAGGCGACTGGCGCGGCCGAGCGGGAGGCGGCCCCGGAGAGGGTCGACGCGGTGATCGCCGCGGGGGCCCCGCGACCGAGCACGCTCGGGGCGGACGAGGGGCACGACGACGGGCCGTTCCTCCTGGACCTGGAGGGGCGGCGGGTCGAGCCCCGCGTCCCCCTGGTCGAGGGCCCGCGGGTCCCCGCGGGGGTGCGGCACCTCAAGCGACGTCCCGGGGTGGAGGCCCGCCCGCGGATGAGGGCCCGACGGGGAGCCGGGGGGATCGGCTCGGCCAGACGTGCCGGAAGAAGATCGGGGAGGGGTTCGGGTGGCTCGAGTCGGGCGCCGGGTGGGGCCGCCGCCGGGTGGTCGGGCGGCGGACGCTCCCGCAACCCCCGGGGGTCGGGGCCGCGGCCTGCAACCTGGTCCGGATGCGGTCGCTCAAGCCCGCGTGGCGGGCCGACCGAGCGGTTGGAAGGAGCGGGGCCGACGACGACCCGGCTGGCCCGGTACGTCCGCCCCGGCCGCGAGCCGTGAGGGACCGGTCGCGTTTTTCAGCACCCTGCTAGACCGCTTCGCCCGCGTTGACGGCCAGTCAGCCGCCGGACTCACGCTCGTACCCGAGGACCGGTACGACCGACGAGAGTTCCGTAGCGTGGCCCCTTTTGGGGCGTGCGATCGGTTGACGGAACCGCACACAGCGGCGAAAATCCTTCCACCCCAACCGACCGCCGCCCGCCGCCTGCCGGGCCGCCCGGAGGCGCCCCGCGTGGACCCGATCATCGGCATCGACCTCGGCACGACCAACTCGGCCGCCGCCCACCTCGGCCCCGACGGCCCCGAGATCATCCCCAACGCCCTCGGCGGCCGCCTCACCCCGTCCGTCGTCGGCGTGGACGACGCCGGCACCGTCCTCGTCGGCGCCGCCGCGAAGGAGCTACAAGTCCTCCGCCCGGACCGGTGCGCCGCGCTGTTCAAGCGGCACATGGGGACCGACCGCCGGTACGAGCTCGGCAAGAAGACGTTCACCCCCGAGGAGCTGTCCGGGCTCGTCCTCCGCTCCCTGAAGGACGACGCCGAGGCGTTCTTCAAGCGCCCGGTGACGCGCGCCGTCATCACCTGCCCGGCGTACTTCAACGACCGCCAGCGCAAGGCCACGCTCGCCGCCGGGCGGATCGCCGGACTGACCGTCGAGCGCATCCTGAACGAGCCGACCGCCGCCGCCATCGCCTACGGGTTCCACGAGACCCGCACCGACCGCACGTTCCTCGTCTTCGACCTCGGCGGCGGCACGTTCGACGTGTCCGTGGTCCAGGTCTTCGACGGCACGCTGGAGGTCCGCGCGTCGGCCGGCGAGACGTCGCTCGGCGGCGAGGACTTCACCCGCACGATGGCGGCGCGCGTGCTGGAAGGGCTCGGCCAGTCGTTCGAGCGCGCCGAGGCGGTGACGCCGCTCCTCGTGTCGCGGCTGGTGCAGCAGTGCGAGCTGGCGAAGCGGCGGCTGTCGAAGGACGACGCCGCGGCGGTCCGCGTCCCGGACGCGGCCGGCGAGTACGGGGCGAAGGCCGCCGAGGTGACGATCACCCGGCAGCAGCTGGAAGGATGGGTGAACCCGACGCTCGCCCGGTGCGAGCTCCCCATCCGCCGGGCACTCGCCGACACGCGGCTGGCGCGCGACCAGATCGACGAGGTGATCCTGGTCGGCGGGGCGACGCGGATGCCGGTGGTGGTGCGCCTCGTGGCCGACCTGTTCGGCAAGCCGCCGCAGGGCCGCCTCAACCCGGACGAGGTCGTCGCGCTCGGCGCGGCGGTGCAGGCGGGGCTCGTCGGCCGCGCCGGGGCGGTCGACGACCTGGTGGTCACCGACGTGTCGCCGTTCACCCTGGGCGTGGAGGTGTCGAAGCGCTTCGGGGGCGACTTCCAGGACGGCTACTTCGACCCGGTGATCGACCGGAACACGACGATCCCCACGAGCCGGGTGAAGCGGTACTCGACCCTCCACCCGAATCAGACGATCATCAGCCTCAAGGTGTACCAGGGCGAGAGCCGGCGGGTCGGCGAGAACCTGCTGCTCGGCGAGTTCGACGTGAAAGGCATCCCGCCCGGCCCGGTGGGACAGGGAGTGGACGTGCGCTTCACCTACGACCTGAACGGGGTGCTGGAGGTCGAGGCGACGGTGGTAGCGACAAAGCAGAAGGTGACGCACGTCATCACCAAGCACGCGCAGGGGCTGAACGAGCAGCAGGTGCGGGCGGCGGTGCGGGCGATGGAGACGTTGAAGTCGCACCCGCGCGAGGACGCCGAGAACCGGTTCCTACTAGCGCGGGCGGAGCGGGTGTTCAAGGAACTGCCGGCGGACCTGCGGCGGCTGCTGAGCGAGCTGCTCGACGGGTTCGAGGCGGCGCTGGAGTCGCAAGAGCCGGCGGCGATCGAGGCCAACCGGGAGGGGCTGCGGCAGTTCCTGTCCCGCCACGACCCGGATCACGAGGCCGAGGGCGACGCGGAGGACGCCGAGTGACCGCCCGCACCGCCTTCCTCCATGCGCTGCCGGGGCATGGCTTCGTTCCACCCGAGGCGGACGTGGCGGCGCTCGGCGCGCCGGCGCTGCCCGTGACGCCTGCCCAGGCCGCGCTCCGGTTCGAGGCGGAGGCGCGGCGATTCGCGGCGGAGTTCTGGGCACTCGACCCGGCCGCCCGGGCGGAACGCTGGAACGCGCTGGCCGCACGTGCGACCGGCGGTGCGGCGGTGTGGCTCCGCGAACTGAAGCCCGGGTTAAAGGTCGTCCCGCTCGGGCACACCGACCCGCGGGTGGCGGAGGTGGCGGGGGTGGTGCGGCGGCTGTTCGTCCTCCGCCCCCGCGTCCGGGCCGACTGCCGCGTCCGCTGGCTGGCCGACGAGGCCGCCCGGCTCCCCCAGCTGGTGCGGGGTGCCCGCGGTCTGCTCCGCGACGACCTGCCGCTCGCCCGGCTGGAACCGTCGCTGTTCGACTGGCTCAACAGCGGGGACGCCCCCGAGCGGATCGAGCGGCAGACCGGGGTCGAGGCGCGCGACCGGTGGCAGGCGCGGCGGGCGTGGGTGGACAGGTGGAGCCGGCGGGCACTGCTCGCCCCGGCGGCGCTCCTGGCCGTGCTCCTCGTCGTGGCGGTCCTCACCCAGGGCATACGCCCCGCCGGTCGGACGCACGCCCTGTCGACGGCGTTCGGTTCTCGGGATCCCTCACCCGTCGCGCCGGTCGCGCCGCCGGTTGCCCCGACGGGGCCGTTCAGCGGGGACGAGGTGTTCGTGTTTCAGTCCTACGAACGGTGCCGCCCGACCTGCCCGATGCCGGCGCGGTACGACGAGTGGGTCGCCGCCGGCCGCCCGCGCGGGGTTCGCACGCCATGACCCGCGGCGCCGACACCGCCGCCTTCCTCCGGGCGCTGCCGGGACACGGCTTCGCGCCGCCCGAGGCGGACGTGCCCCCGGGTCTGCCGGGCGCCGACACGGCGGCGCGGTCCGCCGCCGAGGTGTCGGCGTTCGCGGCAGAGTTCTGGGCGCTCCCCGCGGACGAGCGGGTGGCGCGGTGGAGCGCCCTGACGGCGGGTGCGGTCGGCCCGGCCCGGCCCCGGCTGCGGGAGCTCCAGGCGGGCACCTGCGTCGAGCCGGTGGCGCAAGCCGATGCGGGGGCGGTCGAGCTGGCGGCGCTGGTGAAGGAATTGGTCGCGCTGCCACCGCGGGCGCGGGCCGTCCGCCGGTTCGACTGGCTCGCCGAGCGCGCTACCGACCTCCGCCGCTGGCGCACCGCCTCCCGGGTCGTGCTCCGCACCGACCTGTCGCTCGCCGCGCTGGAGCCGCGGCTGTTCGAGTGGCTGGCGGTCGGCCGGGCGCCCGAGCGGGTCGAGTACCAGACGTGGGTCGATGCCCGCGACCGGTGGCGGGCGCGGAAGCGGCGGAAGGACCGCACCCTCTCACTCGCCGGGTACGCGTCCGCAATCCTGTTCGTCACGACGCTCGGGGTGTTCACGTACCAGGCCGTCGTCCACCCGGCCAACTGGCACGAGCCAGCGCCGAACGGCCGGCGGTTCAGCAAGGATGAGGTACGGACGTTCATCCGTTACGAGCGGGGCGGCCGGATCGCGTCGGAGCCATACGGCTACCCCGACTGGGTGCGGGCCAGACGCCCGAAGGCCGAGGGGGTTCCGTGACCGCGCCCGCCGACACCGCCGACTTCCTCCGCACGCTGCCGCGCGACGGGTTCGTGCCCGCCGAGCATGACGTGGATGCACTCGCGGCCGCGGCCGGCCCGAAGTCGGCTGCGCGGCAGGCCACCGACTTCGCCACCGACGTCGCGACGTTCGCGGCCGACTACTGGACCCACACCCCGGCCGCGCGGCGGATGTGGTGGGACGCCCTCTCGGCCCGCGCCACTGGCCCGGCGGCGGCGTGGCTCGCCGAGCTCGAAGCGGGGATGGCCGTCGTCCCGGTGCCGCAGCCGGACACGCTCGCCGCGGCGGTCGCCGACCTGGTGCGCGAGCTGGTCACCCTGCCGCCGGCGGCCCGCGCCGCCCGCCGGTTGGCGTGGTTCCGGGCCGACGACCGCCGGGCGCCCGGCTGGGTCGCCGCCGTGCGCACCGTCCTCCGCACCGACGCGCCGCTGGCCCGGCTCGAGCCGCGACTCTTCGACTGGTTCTCGCTCAACCTCGTCCCCCGCTCCGTCGCCGAAGACCCCGATGCGCCGACGCTGCTGAGCGAGCGCCTCGCCCCGCCGGTCTACGCCGACCCGACACACGCCGCGCCGCAGCCGGTGCGCACCGCCAACGAGCCGACGACGGGGGGCGGGTGCGGCTGGGGTATCGGGGTGGTCGTTGTCGTCACCATCCTGCGATCCCTTTTCTTGGGAGGCGGGTCGAACTCGGCGCCAAAGCCCTTGCAGCCCCCGCCGCAGCCGGAGTACCGCTGGCAGACTCCGCCCGCGCCGCCCACGCCGACGTTCCCCGCGGAGGCGCTGGAGAAGCCGTTTACGGCGGCGCAGGTGAAGTCGTTCCAAGACTGGGAGCGGGCCGTCGTGGAGCGCGGCGGACAGGCGTTGGTGACCCCGCCGGCGCGGTACGACCGGTGGGTCGAACTCGGGAAGCCGACGTGGGCGGCGAGCCCATGACCGACGCCGCCCGCACCGAGCTGCTGCGCCGCCTGCCGCGCGACGGCTTCTTGCCGGCGGAGGACGCGGCACCGTGGTCGCGGGCGGGCCGGTGCGCGGCGTTCGCGGCCGACGTGGAGGCGTTCGCCGCGGGGTACTGGGCGATGCCACCCGCCGAGCGGCGGGCGCGGTTCAACGCCCTGTGGAACGCCCGTTACGGCCCCGCCGCGGGGCGGCTCGGGCTGCTGGAAGACGGCCTCGACGTGGCCGGCGACGGCCGCGCCGCGACGACGCACGCCGGACTGGTCCGGGAGTTGGAGGTGATCCGGCACCAGGCGGTCGCCGCACGGCTGGACGAGATGCGGGCGCGCACGATCATGTGGCCGGTCCCCGCGCCAGTCGCCCGGACGGACGCGGCCCCGGAGCGGCCCGTCGAGGAACTTCCGGCGTTCGACGAGTACCGCCTCCCGCGACGGCCGAGCGGCGCCCCGTACGCGGACCTGTGGTACGCCAACGGGTTGTTCCTGCTGGGGCTCGCCGCGGCCGGGCTGATCGGGTTGGCGGTGTTGGTTTACGCGAACTTCCCCGGGCGGTTCCCCGAGACCCCAGGCACGCCGCTGCCGTTCACGGCGCGGGAGGTACGCGACTTCCAGAGCTATCACGACGGCCTGCGGGACGGGAAGCCGTACCGCCCGCAACCGGCCCGGTACGGTGAATGGCTCCGGGCCGGAAAGCCGGGCGCGAGGGTACCGGAGTGACCGCGCCTCCCGCCGCCCGCGCGGCGATGCTCCGCCGGCTGCCGGGCGACGGGTTCGTCCCTCCCGCCGCCGCCGTGCCGTGGTCGCCGGCGGCGCGGGCCGCGGCGTTCGCGGCCGATGTGGAGGCGTTCGCCGCGGCGTACTGGGCGCTGGTCCCGAAGGCCCGACGCGACCGGTACAACGCCCTGTGGGAGTCGCGCTACGGCCCCGCCGCGGCGCGGCTGGCGGAACTGGAATGGGGGCGGAGTGCGGCCTCAAGGGCCGGTGCGGTGGTGAAGTCGCGGACCGTCTCGGAGCTGGCCCGCGAGCTGTACCGCCTTCGGCTCCGGGCGCGGGCCGCCGAGTGTGAGGAGCGGCGGGCCGGGACCGTTCGGGTCGGCGGGTCGGAGTCCGGCGACGGCTTTCCGGTCGTCGCGTGGTCCGCCGACGTGGTGCCGGTCCCGCCGTACGAGCCGGTGCCCGAGTGGGCTCCGCAACCGGACCCGGATGCGGTGCCGCGCGGGGTGGCGGCGTTCCACACGGCCCTGGCCGACCACGCGGCGGCCGAGGGGCGCGAGCGGCGGGTCGGGCGGAGGGCGTGGGGCATCATCACAGGCAGCATCATGATTCTGGTCGCCGGGGTTAGCCTCAAGGAGGGCTGTCACCCGCGTGACCGACGAGGCCATGTCCCGATGTATCGCCCACGGATCGAATCGGATTTCCGCGTGACGACACCCCCGGAAGAGACGTGGCCGTGGGTGCCCAATACCCTCCCGACATCCCGCGCGTGGCGAGTCCGATGACGCCCGACTCACCCACCGACCCCGCCGCCCGCGCGGACCTGCTCCGCAGACTGCCGCGCGACGGGTTCGTGCCGGCCGGCGACGCGCCGTGGGCGCGCGACCCGCTCGCGGCGGAGGTTGAGGCGTTCGCGGCGGCGTACTGGGAGCTCGCGCCGCGGGAGCGGCGGGCGCGCTGGACCGACCTCCACGCCCGGGGCGCCGGCCGGCCCGGCGCGCGGCTCGTCGAACTCGCGGCGGGGCTCGCCGTCACGCCCCGGCCGACGACCGATCGGTACGCCACCGCGGTCGCGGGCGTGCTGCGGGAGCTGTTCACGCTGCCGCCGCGGGCGCGGGCGGCGCGGCGGCGCGCGTGGCTGGCCGGGCTCGCCGGGCCGCTCGGCCTGTGGGCCGTCGCCGCCCGCGAGTTCGCCCAAGCGGACCCCGCCACGGCTCGGCTCGACCCGCTCCTCGTTCACCGCCTGCGTGAGGGGCTCGTGCCGGTGCCGGTCGGCCCGCTCGACCCCGACGCGGTCGGCCCGGACGTGCTCGCCGGCCTCCTGTGGGACGAACAGCGGCACGCCCGCGAACGCACCGAGGCGCGGCGGCGAAGGACGGACCGCTGGGTCGCGCTCGGCGTCGTCTCCTTCGTCGGCCCCTTTGTCGTGCTGATCGCCACCGGACTGAAGCTGAAGCCTCCGGTACCGCCACCGCCGAAGGTCGCCGCGCCACCGCCGGTGCTCACGCCCGCCCAGATCGACGCCGCGCTCGGCAGGGCGCGGGGCGGCACCGTTTCGACCCTGTTCCGCACCCTGAGCGGCGGGGCGCCGGGCACCGGCATGGGACCGGTCCCGCGCCCCGCCCCGACCCGCAGGTAGGCCGATGCCGTCCGACCCGCCCGAACTGCCCGACGACCCGACGGACTGGCCCGCCGACCCGTTCGCCCTGCTCGGCGTCCGGCCCGGCGCGTCCGAGCAGGACGTCAAGCGGGCGTACACGCGGCTCATCAGGCGGTTCAAGCCGGAGCACGCGCCGGAGCAGTTCCGCCGGATCCGCGAGGCGTACGAGGCGTGCCTCCAGGACTTCCGCTGGCTCGCCCCGCCGGCGGATGCGTTCTGGGAGACCGCCCCGCCGCCCCCGCCGCCCGAGCGCGAGCCCCCCCCGCGCGGGGACGAGATCGACCGGCTCTGGGAGCTCGCCGTCGCCGGCGACGAGGCGGCGGCGTACGCGGGGCTCGCCGAGCGGGCCGGCGCACGGCCCGACGTGCGGCTGCGGCTGTACTGGCTCCTCGGGCTGAACCCGGCGCTCGACCCCGACCGCAGCCGCCACCACTGGCTCGCCGCGGCGCTGCGGGAAGGCGGTCTCGGCGGCGCCGCGGCCGAACTGTACCGCCGCGAACTCGACGCCGACCCGAACGCGGCGCTGTACGGCCCCTACGCCGACCTGCTGGAGGCGCCGGCCGCGCCGCGGGACCGGCTCGCGGTGGCGCGGTGGCGGGTGGCGGCGGCCGGGCGGTCCGAGTCGTGGGTGGTGGCGGCGGCTGACCTGCGCGCGCTGGCCCGGTCGCTGCCGCACGAGAGCGAGCCGGCGTGGCTCGACCTGCTCGCCGCGGCGCACGGGTGGGCGGTGTGGGTGCGGGCGCCGAAGTGGTACGACTTCTGCCGCGCCGAACTCGACAAGCTCCGCCACCTCGAGCTCCGCCACGCGCACTACTTCGACCGGGTGGACGAGGGCGAGTACCTGGCCGCGGCGTGGCGGGCGTACCAGCAGATGCTCGGGTCGCCGGGGCTGTTCGCGCTCGTGCCGCACGCCTGGGTCGGCGACACCCACCCCGGCCCGTTCGGGCGGGTGGCGGGTGAGGTAGCGGCGAACCCGGGCGCGGCCCTCGCGGCGCTCGACCGCTGCCCGCCGGAGGTGCGGCCGGTGTTCGTGGTCCTGCTCGTCCGCGCGCTGGAGGACTACCGCGCCGTCCACCCACCTGCCGGCCCGGAGCCGGACATGGACCTGGTGCGCGGCCTCGCCGCCGGCTTCCCCGCCGGGTGGCGGCGCGACTACCCGGGCCTGCGCGCCGAGCTGCTGGCGTTCCTGCTGGCGGAGGCGGTGGACCCGGCGGTGTTCGCCGAGGGCGCAGGTCGGCCGGCCGCCCGGCGCGGCTCGCGGCCTCGGACGGACGGCCGGGCGGTGGTCACGGGTCTACCGAAGTGGGTGGTGATCTGCCACGGGATGCACGAGGGTCGCAAGCCGTTCGGCCCCATCGCCAGAATGTCGGCGTGGAGGAGTTCCCAGGTGTACGCCACACGCCGCCGTCCGGCGACCACGCCACGTCGAACGCCTGCCCGTTCTCCGGGAAGTCCGCCAGCGGCTCCCGCTTCCCGGTCGCCACGTCGAGTCCGTACGGGCGGTGACTGCGGCCGCGCTTCTGGGCGTCGTCCGCGCCGGGTCGCCGACGGTGAACAGCACCCGCACCCGTCCGGCGAGAGCCGCGCGTTCACGTACGTGAACCACGACGTCCGCTCCACACGTCCCTCGCGTATCAGCGACGGACGTCGCCGAGAGCCGCGACGTGATGTCAGCGGCGGGCCGCGGCGTCGGTGGGTTTCAGCCCGGGCACGCGTCCCCCGCAATGACGCCTCATCATCGGCCGAGTGGATGGACTGCTTTAGGTCTGGCCGGGTGCAGGGCTGGCGGCAGCCGACTGCGGTCGGCATTGGACGTACGACACGGGCGGCCAACCGCTTCGGCACGCCCTAAGGACGAATGGCCGGCCACCACATTCAGGACGAGCTTTTCAGCCCCGCCGACAGCATCTCCATGACGGCTTGCAGAACGCAACCCGAGCGGTGGCGCCCGGGATGGGTATAGCTACGATGACCGGGACGGCCGGCCTCTCCCCCGCACCAGAAAACGAGTGCAAGATCCTGATCGCATCGGACATTCGCCCGCGGCCCCATCTTGGTAGGCGGTGACACGGCTCTGGTGTCGATTGGCGAGGCCCGCTGGCGGATGCTCCGGAGGGTGCTACGGAAGAAGACGTTCACGTATGCCAACTGCCGGAACATGACCCGGCACGACCAGCAGCACTTCGACTGGCGGGTGGAGCGCGGGTTTTTCGCGGTCAACGGGGATAACACGTTTGCCGTCACCGCCGCCGGGCGGGGCACGGCCGAGCTCGGACTGTACGACTGGGAGCCGGCCGGGCGCCCGGCCGGCTCGGCCATCGGACCGACCCCACACGCGGGTCAACCGTCCCTCGGGTAGTGCTCCCGGAGGAAGGCCCACGCCGCTCGCTCCCGCTCGGCCGGGTCGGCCGGCTTGATGACGTGCCGGTCGAACCAGGCCGCGGCCGTCCGCTCGACCGCGTCCTCGTCGCTCACGCCGGTCACCGCGATGGGCAGGAGAGGCCACCGCCCGCCCGCTCGCGCATCGCCCGGGCCAGTTCCAGTCCGCTCATCCCCGGCATGTGGATGTCAAACAGCCCGACGTGCGGGCGGAAGTCTTCCGCCTGTGCGAGGGCGTCGACCCCGCCGTAGGCCACCCGGACCGCGGCCCCGTTGAGTTCGAGGAGCAGGCCGAGGGAATCCGCGGCGTCCCGGTTGTCGTCTACTACAAGGACTCGCAGCGCCACGGCCGGCCCCGCCACTCGGAAACCACCGGCCGACAGCCGGGCTCGATGAGTGTTGCACACGCCATGTTCCACTGTCAAATGGTCAGAATTTAGACATGCCGTGTCGCGATTTGATCATTCCCTTCCGGACCGTCCCACCCGTGCCCGACCCGGCCCCCACAGCGCTCGCCGTCCTCCTCGTGGACGACCACTGCGACGGTGGCGACTCGCTCGCGGAACTCCTGCGCCATGGTGCAGTACAACAAAGAGCGACTGGCGAGGGCGGCGACGGTGGCGACTCGCTCGCGGAACTCCTGCGCCTGCTCGGGTACGAGGTCCAGTTTGCCCGGACCGGGGCCGAGGCCCTGCATCGAGCCGGGTCGTTCGCCCCCGGACGTGGCGATTCTGGACATCGGCCTGCCGGACGACGACGGCTACCAGTTGGCCAGGAAGCTCGTTGCCGCGCTGGCCCGCCGGCCGCCGCTCATCGCCCCGACCAGGTACGGGAACGCGGAGGAGAAGGCGCGGGTGGCGGGATTCGACCACTACCTGCTCAAAACCGTCGAGCCGGCCTTCTTGGCCGACCTCCTGAACCGGCAGGCCAGGGAGTAGAGAAGTGACTCGCCGGCCGCGGCTCCCGAGTGGGTGAAGTGACCCGCCGGGGCAGACCATGATGTCGAAGCTCGACAACCTCCACTTCCCGCTGACCACCGTCTTGGTGTCCGCCCCACGAATGCGCGAGCGAACGCCATCGCGGGCGCGTAGGATGAACACGGGCGGGCCGTCCGGCTCCCCTGCTTACGCCCCCTCCGGGGCACGAAGGACCACCGTGGCGAGCAAGTTGTACGTCGGCAACATGGCCTTCTCAACGACCGAGGACACCTTACGGCAAGTGTTCTCCCAGTACGGCACCGTGACCAGTGTCTCGGTCGTCACGGACCGCGAAACCGGCCGGCCCCGCGGATTCGCGTTCGTGGAGATGAGCGACGGCGGGGACGCGGCCATCCAGGCGATGAACGGGGCGCTGCTGGACGGGCGCACGCTGACGGTGAACGAGGCCAAGCCGCGCGAAGGCGGCGGCGGTGGTGGCCGGGGAGGGTATGGTGGTGGCGGCGGTGGTAGCCGCGGCGGGTACGGCGGTGGGGGTGGTGGCGGTCGGGGCGGATACGGTGGCGGCGGGGGCGGGCGTTACTAATCAGCCCCGCGGCGTCTCGTCAGGCCACGCCCCGCCAGTCGTCTCGGGTGACGTGCCGCCCGCACACGAGGGCGGTCCGGGTCGTGTACAGCACCTGGCGGTGGTAGAGGCCGTGCTGGTGCCCCCACATGAAGCACCACCGGCACCGCTCCTCCACGCCGGCGAGCGGGGTGTAGTACGCCCCGTCGTCCCCCTCGAAGAAGTCGGCCTCCGGCGTCTCCGTCAGGGTCACCGTCTTCATCCTGAAGTCCCTCGTGGTGTCGGCCGCGGGCGAGTCGGCATTCTACGCGAGGTGTCGAGTTGAGCGTGGCGGCGCGGTCGAACGCCTTCACGCCCGCCCCGCCCTTCCGCAGGGGCGACCGCGCCACCACCGCCCACAGCGGAACTCGTCCCACCCGAGCAACGACCCGTTCGACGACCTCGTCGATAGTCCCGCCGCGTCCCACACGTCGATGAAGTCCGTGTCCGACAGCTGGGCGAGGCGGTCGAGTCCGGCCATGCGGTGGCACTCAGAATGAGCAGAGAGGGGGACCACCTACCTCTACGCACCGGACGCGCCGCGGGTGCCATCGCCACCGCGTCACTCGGCGAGGTCGAGCCCCTCCTGCTGACGGTCCTACCTGCCCTGCTGTCGAGACTGGCCAGACCACCCGACTCGCCTCCACGCCCAGCTTTCTCCCACCGCCGCGACCACCAGAACCCGCTGGTCGCTCAAGACGGTGATGGTGTTCCTGCCCGGGGTGACATTTACACCCGTGCGCGGCCCAGCCAGCATGGTCAGTGGGGCCGGTCCAACCCTCCTCGCCCGCGCCTCCCGGGAGCCCGCATGACCCCGAGGAGTACCGTCTGCGACCTGCTCTGGACCGCGGTCGATGCCCCCGCTCCGGCCGACGTGCCGGCCCTGACCGACGCCTACGCGGCGTTCGCCGTCGTGGCCGATTAGGAGTAGGACGAGCGGTGCGGGGCCGCGATGTCCCCTACCCCGCCACCTCCCGGAGGCCGACATGCGCTCGCTCGCACTCGCTCTCGCCTTCGCTCTCACCGTCGTTGTTGCCGCCGCCCAAGACGCCCCCGCCCCACTCCTGACCGCCTCGGGAACGGTCGAGAAGGCCGACAAAGAGAGCCTGACGGTCAAGCCACGGGCGGCGGACGGGAAGTTCCAGAAGACCCTGGCCCTGAAGGTGACCGGGACGAGCAAGGTGGCCGTGCTGGCCCCGCAGAAGCGCGACGGCAAGGTCGTCCTGACCCAGCGAGAGGCCGCCGCCCAAGACCTCATCCCGGGCCAGGCGGTCGCGGTCATCTACTCGGATGCAGGGAAGGACGGGGCTGTGTTGCTGTCGGCGGTGGCCCAGCCGGCCGGGACGAAGTAGCCGGAGGTGCCCCGTGCCGTTCCTCGGCCTCGGCCTGCCCACGCTTCTGATGCTGGGCGCCACCGTGGGTGCGGTCCGGCCTGATGGCCGGCGCGGGGCGGAACAACGACAGCACCTACGGCGGCGGCGGCGGCGCGCACGGCGACGTCCGGCCGCGTCACCTCATCGGGCCGCGAGGCCGTCGCGGGTCAGCTCGAACGTGGCCCCCGGCGCGAGACCGGGAGGCGGGTCGGCCCGCACCAGGGCGGCGGTCTGCGGCGCCGCCCCCGGTAGCACCGCCCACAGCCGGTCGCCTCCACCGGCCGTCACGAACCGACCACCCCGCGGCACCCGTACCTGGCCCGCCACCTTCCCCGTGCGGGCGTCCACCACCCCGACCGTCGGCCCGGCCCCCAGCCACGTGAGCAGGTGGTCCGGCCCCCACCACGAGCACCCGGCCGGGTGCCGGTCGCCGACCGGGAGCCGGTGCTCGGCCGCCGCCTTCCCCGTCCGGGCGTCCCACACGACCAGCCCGTCGGCATCCTGCCCCGCGTCGTGGGTGGAGTAGAAGAACGCCAGCTTGGCCCCGTCCGCACGCAGCGCGGCGGCCCACTCGTTCCCGGGTCGCCCGGCCGTGTACGGGGTGGTGCGCACGGTCTCGGCCCCAATCACCGGGTCGCTGAAGCCGAAGGCGGCACCGTCCAGCACGGCCAGGGTCTTGCCGTCCGGGGCGAGAGCGAACGTGGTCGGAGCCTTGGTGAACGGGTTGATGACCGAACGGAACCGGTCCCCGCGGGCCGCCCGGCCGCCGACCCGGGTCATCCCCGGGAGCGCCCACACGTCGGCCCCGCCCCAGTCGCTCACCGTCATCAGCCGGTCGCCGGGGAGGAACACGACCCACCCGAGGCCGGCGCTGAGCTGTGCGCCGGGGCGGCGCGGATACGGGTTCAGGGTGGCGGCCTTGCTCCCGTCGGCCACCGCGTAGACGACGACCGACTGCCCCTCGGTCGCCGACGCGGTGAGGGCCGCGAGCCACTTCCCGTCCGGGCTGACCGCATACCCGTTGACCACCGGAAGGGCGACCTCGACCTTGCCTTTGGGCACCCCGGTGGCGGCGGCGAACACGTTAACCGTGCCGCCCTCGCCGCCACCAGAGCGGAAGGTGACGGTGGCCGCGTGCCCGTCATCGCCGCCGGCGAAGACGAGGCTGGTCAGCAGGGCGGGGTCCAGCGGAAGCGCGACCGCCCGGACGGCGGCCGGGGCCGGACCGCCGGCGGGCGGGCGGGTCGGGCCGGGGCCGGTGGCCACGTCTGGGGCGGCCGGGTCGGGTCCGCCGGCGGGCGGGGCGGCCGGCTTGCGGACCAGGAGGACGACCCCGGCCACGACGGCGGCCAGGACCAGGACGCCGGCACCGAGGCCGACCAGCAGGCCGATGGGAGCGCCCGCCGGCTTGCGCTTACGCGCCCCGCGTCGGCGCGGGCGGTCGTCCTCGTCGTCGTAATCGCGGGGCATGGGTGGCTCTCGGAGGGGAGTCCGGGGGAGCAGCGGGAGGGGGCAGTATCGGTCGGCCGGGGTCCGCCGGCAACGCCCTTCCGCCCAGCGGCGTGCTGCGGGAAGCGGTCGCGGGACTCACCTACCAGAGTGAGACCGACGCCGCATGGGAGGCGTTCCGATGGCCATCCTCCAGCGCGCTGTCCGCTGACGTGGTCCGCGAGCAGGGCCGGCACCCAAAGTCGGCGCCGGTCGTCGAGCAGTCGGTCGGGGAGTTCTTCAAGAGCCTGACCGAGGACCAGGACTGGTACGGTGGCGAGGAGAAGGCGGTCGCGTCCAAATACCGATCCCTGCTCACCGCCGTGAAGAAGCAGCTGACCAACCCGACGGTGTTCAAGGTAGGAGACCGGGAGGTCACCATCTACGTCGTGGGCCGGGACAAGGACGGCGGGGTGGCCGGACTACGAACGACTGCCGTCGAGACCCGAATTCCCAATCGGGCTACTCCCCGCCAGCCGTCAGCCACTTCGCCAGCGCCTCGGCGGCGTCATCAGCAGGCGGTGTTCCCTGCTCAGGCTCGGCGGCGGTGGCCTGCTTGCGGGCCTTCCACTCGGCGTACCAGCCGGCGGTCGAGGAGCCGAGAGCGAGGGCGGCGGGGGTGGCCTGGGGGCGGGATGTGGCGGGGCGGGGACGACGGACGTTCATGGACCTGCGTGATAGTGGGAATGATGGCAGACGCGCCACCCACCAGAAGGGTAGCGCACGTCTGACCTAAGCTCGGCTGGTGCCGATTCTGAGCGGCCGCCCGCGGCGAGTTACCATGAGGGTTGCTAAGGCTCCCATGGCCCTCGCCCGCGGACGGCCGTCATGATTCTACCACCCGAGGCCCACCCACTCGTCCAGGTGCTGGCCCTCCAATTCAC
>JAFKFQ010000583.1 GCA_017308215.1 bacterium
GGCGGATGCGGCCGCCGGGCTCGGTGTACTTGGCGGCATTGGTCAGCAGGTTGCACACCGCCTGGGCGAGCCGGGTCACGTCGGCGTCGAGGTACACCGGCTCGGCCGGGAGGGCCACCTCCAGCTCGTGGCCGTGGTCGCGGACGGCCCGGCCGCACACGTCCAGGGCGTGCTCGACCGCCGCCGTCAGCCCGACCCGCTCGCGCCGGAGCCGGAGCTTGCCGGTGGTGATCCGGGACACGTCGAGCAGGTCGTCCACCAGCCGGACCAGGTGCTCGACCTGCCGCTCCATCATGCCCCGGACCCGGGCCACCGCGGCCGGGTCGTCGCCGGCCAGCCGCAGCACCTCGACCCCGCTGCGGAGCGGGGCGAGCGGGTTCCGCAGCTCGTGGGCGAGCAGCGACAGGAACTCGGTCTTCCGCCGCTCCTCCGCCTTGTGGACGGTGATGTCGCGGGCGATCTTCGACGCCCCGGTCACCCGGCCCTCGGCGTCCCGGACCGGGGAGATGGTCAGCGACACGTCCACGGCGGTGCCGTCCTTCCGCACTCGCCGGGTCTCGTAGTGGTCGATGGTCTCGCCCCGGCGGACCCGCTCGGCGAGCGCCGGCGCCTCGTCCGGTTGGTCGCGCGGGGCGAGGACCGCCACCGGGCGGCCGACCATCTCGGTGGCCGTGTACCCGTACAGCCGTTCGGCCCCGCGGTTCCAGCTGGCGACCCGGCCGTCGGGCGTCAAGCCGATGATGGCGTCGTCGGACGACTCGACGATGGCCGCGAGGTACAGCCGGGCCTCGACCGCCCGGCGGGCCTCGGTCACGTCGCGGAACACGAGCACCGCCCCGCCGACGACCCCGCCCGGCCCGCGGATCGGTGCGGCCGTGTCCTCGACCGGGACCGCCCGTCCGTCGCGGGTGACGAGCACCGTGTGGTTGGCCAGTTCCACCACCCGGTTCTCGCGGAGGGCCGCATCGACCGGGTTCGGGACCGGCGCCCCCGTCCGCTCGTTGACGATCCGGAACACCTCGTCGAGCGGCCGCCCGGCCGCCTCGGCCGCCGCCCACCCGGTCAGGTCGGCGGCGACCGGGTTCAGGAACGTGACCCGCCCGGCCGGGTCGGCGACGACGACCCCGTCGCCGATGCTCGACAGGGTGACGTGAAGTTGCTGGCGCTGGCGCTCGATCTCCTCGGCGGCTTCTTCGGCGGCCTTCCGGGCGGCCTCCTCCCGGATCAGCCGGCGGGCCGCCTCCTCGGCCGCCCGCCGCTCGGTGAGGTCGCGGGTGACCTTGGCGAACCCGCGCAGGGTGCTGGCGGCGTCGCGCAGGGCGGTGATGACGACGCTGGCCCAGAACGTCGTCCCGTCCTTGCGGACCCGCCACCCCTCGTCCTCGACCCGGCCGTCGGCCGCCGCCCGGCGGAGTTCCTCCGCCGGCCAGCCGCGGGCGACCGCGTCCGGCGGGTAGAACGTCGAGAAGTGCCGGCCGACGATCTCGGCGGCGGTGTACCCCTTGAGCCGCTCCGCCCCGGCGTTCCAGGTGGCGACCCGGCCCTCCGGGTCGAGCATGAAGATGGCGTAGTCATTCACGCCCTCGACCAGCAGCCGGAACCGCTCCTCGCTGAGCCGGAGCTTCTCCTCGGCCTGCTTCCGGTCGGTCAGGTCGCGGGTGATCTTGAGAAACCCGCGGACCGCGCCGGCGTCGTCGCGAACGGCGGTGATGACGACGCTGGCCCAGAACATCGTCCCGTCCTTGCGGACCCGCCACCCCTCGTCCTCGAACCGCCCGGTCTTGGCCGCCACCTCCAGCTCGTGCGCCGGCCAGCCGGACGCTAGCGCCTCGGGCGGGTAGAATCGGGAGAAGTGGGTGCCGACGATCTCGCGTGCGGCGTACCCCTTGATCCGCTCCGCCCCGGCGTTCCAGGTGACGACGATACCGGCCGGGTCGAGGAGAAAGATGGCGTAGTCGCGCACACCGGCGACGATCTTCCCGAACTGCTCCTCGCCGAGCAGCCTTCTCAACAACTCGATCATCGGCCCGTGCTTCCCGGGTGGCGTTTGGCGGGCGGTCGGGTGGGACCGGGGGCGACCGGAGTCCGCGTGGGCGACGAGCCCCGCCGGCAAGTTGGCCAGGTTATCGGATCGGTCGCGGTCGATGCGGTGCAAATTCGGCGCCAAGGGCCAGCCCGCCGTGAACGGGCGAAAGGGCGAACGGAGGGTCGAGATGGAAGCCCCAAACGGACCCGCTCCCGCGGGCGACCCGCACGACCTGCGCCGCTTCCTGGAGGCCCAGGCGGGCGACTACGAACGGGCTCTGGCGGAGGTCCGCGGCGGGCGGAAGCGGACGCACTGGATGTGGTACGTCTTCCCGCAGCTGGCCGGGCTCGGGTCCAGCCCGACCGCGGTGCGGTACGCGATCCGCAGCGCCGCCGAGGCCCGGGCGTACCTGGCCCACCCCGTCCTCGGCCCGCGGCTGGTGGCGTGCGCCGAGGCGGCCCTCGCGGTGGAGGGGCGGTCCGCGACCGACGTCTTCGGCACCCCCGACGACCTGAAGCTGCGGTCGTGCGCGACGCTGTTCGCGCACGTCTCCCCCGCCGGGTCGGTGTTCGATCAGCTGCTGGCCAAGTACTTCGGGGGCGAGCCCGACGGCGAGACGCTCCGCCGCCTCGCCGCCGCCCCGGCGGCCGGGTGACGGATCACGGTCCCACACCCGGCCCCGCGCTCAGCCGACGAACACCCCGCCGGTGAAGTTCGGGTCGAACGCCAGGAAGCTGCCGAGCAGCGTCACGCCGCCGCCGGCCGTCACCTTGTACGTCGCCACCCCCGGCGGGCTGAACCGCGACTGCCCGACGATGATCTCCGCCGCCGGGTCGGAATCGACGTTCCGCACCGCCACCGACACGCCCTCGCGCAGCCCGCCGCTGCCGCCGAAGAACGACGCGAGCTGCACCGTGCCCGGCAGCGCGGTCCCGTCGAACGCCACCACCCGCGGGGCGCCGCCCGGGCCGGCGCCGACCACGATGTCGCCGCGGCCGTCGCCGTTCACGTCGCCGGCGGCCACGAAGGTGCCGTCGCGCAGTGTCGACTCGAAGGCGAAGAAGTCGTTGAACAGCCGCGCCGGCGCCGCCCCCGGGCGGACCGTCGCGCCGTCGAACACCGCCACCCGCGGCCCGCCGCCCGTCCCCGCCGCGACCACCACGTCCGGCGTGCCGTCGCCGCCCACGTCGCCCACCGCCACCCGCGCCCCGCCGCGGAAGTTCGCGTCTTCAATCCCGAGGAAGTCGGCCAGCACAGTCGTGTCCTTACCGCTCACCACCTTCACCCGCGGCCCGCCGCCCTGGTCCGGCGACACCACGATGTCGGCGAACCCGTCGCCGTTCACGTCGCCGGCCGCGACGTACACGCCGCCGGTGAACGACGCCTCGAACGCGAAGAACTGCCGCACCTGCTGCCCGGTGGCGCCGTCGAACACGCGCACGTCCGGCCCCCCGCCCGGACCGGCGCCGGCGATCAGGTCGGGCACGCCGTCGCCGGTCACATCCGCGCTCGCCACCCGCACGCCCCCCGAGAACGTGCCGAAGGCGTTCACCGACTGGATCGCCGACCCGTTGCCGGCCTGCACGAGCTTCGCCGTCGGCCCGCCGCCCGCCCCGGCGCCGACCGCGACCGGCACCGTGCTCGCGCCGGGCGGGATGATCTGGTAGATCGCGCCTTGCCCCACCCCGGTGTTGCGGGCGAGGTACAGCAGCGGCCCGCCGGGGATGGCGTCGAGGCCGACGACGAGCTGCCCGGTCGGGGCGTCGACGAAGTTCGTCACCTGCCCGGTGGCAGCGTCGAGCCGGTCGATCCACCCGCCGGTGAGGTCGGAGAAGAAGTAGTCGCCGGCGTAGTCGGCGGGGAATGAGCTGCCGGCGAACGCGCCGCCGATGACCGAGCTCCCGTCGAACGGGTGCGGGCCGTTGTGGGCGTAGGCGAACAGCGGGCGGGTAAAGTTCGGGTTTGCGGTCTGGTTGAAGTCGCCCTCGGTCGCCGGCCACCCGTAGTTCGCGCCGGCCCGGCCGAGGTTCACCTCCTCGAAGGTGTTCTGCCCCACGTCGTTGATGATGATCTTGCCCGAGGCGGGATCGACGGCGAGGGTGAACGGGTTGCGCAGCCCGGCCGCCCAGATCGCCCGCGTCGGCCCGGCGGGGACCGCGCCGAGACCGTCGATGGTGGTCGGGTTGTCGGCGGGGATCGACCCGTCCGGGTTGATGCGGAGCACCTTGCCGAGCCGGTTGGTGAGGGTCTGTGCGTTCGCCCCGTTGGCGTTGTCGCCGACCGCGACGTACAGCTTGCCGTCGGTGCCGAACCGCAGCGCGCCGCCGTTGTGGTTGGTGGCGGCGGAGAGCGGGTCGAGGTCGAGCAGGACCGTCTCGCTGCCCGGCACGGCCACATCGCCGTTCGCGGTGAACCGGCTCACCCGGTTGTGCGGCGCCCCGCCGCCGCCGGGGACGGTGTAGTAGACGTAGACGAAGCCGTTCGACAGGTAGTTCGGGTCGACGGCGACACCGATCAGCCCGCGCTCGCCGGCCGAGTCCACCGTGAGCGAGGCGAACGGCGTCGGGAGAACGGTGCCGTTGAGGGCGACGCGCAGGGGGCCGCCCTGCTCGGCGACGAACACCTGCCCGGTGGGCGTGACGGCGAGCGCCGTCGGTGCGGTGAGCCCGGCGGCGAACACGGCCTCGGTGAACCCGGCGGGGAGGGTGACGGGGGTGACGCGGTCTTCGAGCCGTTCGGCCCGGAGGCGGGTGGTGGTCATGGGGGTGGTGCGCGGCTGGGATGTGGGCGCCGTTCAGTGTAGCGGATGCGCGCCCGGCAACGGGTCGGGTAAGATGGGGGCGACCCCGGAGGGCCGACCGATGACGGTGGAATCGCTGCTGCGCCAGGCCGAGGCACTGACCCCCGACGAGCGCCGCGAGCTGGCGGCGCGGCTGCTCGAAGTGGACGGTGGGTCCGAAGACCCGCCGTTGACCGAGGCGCAGGCCACAGAGTTGCGCCGCCGGATCGCCGACTCCGACGCGAACCCGGGGTCGGGAATCCCTTGGGAAGTTGTGTATGAGGAATCGCTCAAACGGGTCCGGTCGTGAGCCTCCCGGTCGTCCTCCGCCCGGAAGCACGGGCGGAGTACGACGAAGCCGTCGACTGGTTCGAGCAGCGCCGGGCCGGGTCGGGTGCACCGTTCATCCGAGCCGTCAAACAAACTCTCGACCTGATCGGGGCGCAACCGAAGGTGCACCGCGCGGTGCTCGGGGATGTCCGACGCGCCCCGGTTTCTGGCTTCCCGTACTACCGTATCATCTACCGGGAGCGAGATACCGACGTGGAAGTGCTCGCTGTGTTCCACACCAGCCGCGATCCTGCCGTCTGGCAGGGGCGCGCCTAGCGCACCACGAACGGCCGCGTCACGGTGCGCGTCTCGATGCGGCGCTGCACCGGGCGGAACACGTCCACCTCGAACGGCTCGCCGACGCGGTTGCCGCACACGTCCTCCAGGTGCGTCGCCACCACCAGCCGGTAGCGCCCCGCCCGCCACGGCCCCTTCGGCTCCACCGTCACCACCCGCTCGCCGCCGCCGACCGTCGTCACGGCGTCCACGCGCTTGCCGGCCTCGTCCTCGACCCACACGGTCGATTCGAGCAGCGCGCGGTCGAGCGGTTCGGGCTGGCGGATGATGAGCGGACCACCCGGGCGCGGCGGGACCAGCGTCCAGCGGTCGGGGTCCACGGGGTCGTCGTCGGCCGCGGTGGCGAGGAACGTCTTGCGGTACTCGGCCACCAGCGGGCGACCCTCGGTGTCCTTCCAGTCGCCGGACACGACGAACGTGTACCGCCGCCCGGCTTCGAGGATCGGCCCGAGTTCCATCCGCGGGATGAGTCCCTGCTTCACCCGCCCGGGGTGGAACAGGACCGTCAGCCGGAGGCCATCGGTGGACCAGAGTTCTTCTTCAATTTCGAGGAACGGCGACACGACCTCGTGCCCGTCGTCGCGGATCAGTCGAAGGTGGCGGTACACGTCGCCGCGGGCGACAGGGCCGGAGAACTGGATGTAGAAGCGCAACGTGTTCTCGGGGAGCCGGTCGGCCGACGGGTACAGCGCGACGACGGACACCCGCGGCCCCGGCGGCGGGCGCGGCAGGGTGAGCTGCGTCGTGGTGACGCGGCCGGGGAGTTTGAGCGGCGCGGGGTTGAACGTGGCGCGGTAGGCGACGCCGGGGACGAACGCGAAGTCCGGGGTGAAGCGGACGGCGTCGGCGGTGACGGTGTACGTGCCGGCGACGGGCGGCCGCGCCGCCTCCTCGGCCGGCGTGCCGCCGGCGACGACGACGCGCAGCACCGCCGGCCAGCGCTCGGGGGTGAGCTTGGCGTCGCGGAGGGTGGCGAGCGCGGCGGGCGGGAGCCCCTTCAGCTCGATCGCGGCGGGGGCGTTCGGCTGCGGCGTGGTGAGCGCCAGTGCGAGGGTGAGCGGGAGCATGGCGTCGGGTGGGTGCGGAGTTTAGACAGGATAACCGGATGAACAGGATGCCGAGCCAAAGCAGCAGCCCCGGTTCGGCATCCTGTTCATCCGGTTATCCTGTCGAATTGCCTTCGCCTGTTCGACTACGGCAGCGGCACGGTCTTCAGGTCGGCGCCGTCGCCGTTTTTGACCAGGAGCAGGGCGCGGTCGTTGTCGAGCTTGTCGAGGTGGAGCACGTCCTTCAGCTCGCTCACCGTCGTGTACGCGATGCCGGACGGGATGCGGTCGAGCTTCGCCGTGATCGCCGCCGCCGAGCCGAAGCCCTCCGTCGGGATCTTCATCACCCCGCGCTTGTTGTTGGCGACGAGCAGGTAGTCCTTGCCGCCCTTGTTGTACACGACCATGTCGAGCGGGCTGTTGCCGTTGCCGAGCTCGGCGATGGTCGTCCCCTTCACCTTCGCCCCGGCCTTGAGGTCGGCCAGCGGCACCTTCACCAGCGGGGTGCAGGTGTAGGCGGCCATCAGGGTGTCCTGGCCGTTCACCTTGTACGCGGCGAACGTGCGGATCGGCGCCTGCGTCTCGATCTTGTTGTGGGCGCCGTGGAAGATCTCGATGCCGGCGCCCTTGTCGGCGTCCTTGAACGGGAACGGGATGACCCGCAGGGTGCTGGCGAACGCCTCGTTCGAGAGGCCGGCAACGACCAACTTGCCGTCCACGAACGCCATGCTGGTGATGACCGTCGCGGCGCCCTTGCCCGTCGCCGGGTTCGGCAGCGTGACGGACGTGCGCTTGGCGTCCTTCGGCAGCGGCGTCACCTTGCCGTCGCGGCCGACCTTCACGATCGCCGGGGTGCCGGCGCCGGCCCCGCGGGTGACCGCCACGTACACGTTGCCGCTCGCCGGGTTCACCTTGAAGTCGGCGATGCGGATGTCCTTGTCGGTGGTGCCGAGGACGGCGGCGATCTTGGCGTCCACGCGTTCCAGGTCCACGGCCGAGGTCGCGCCGGCGGTCTTGTCACCGGTCTCGATGGCGTGGACGGTGGCGGCCATCGGGTCGCCGACGAACAGGACGCCGTCCGGCCCGAACGCGAGCGCGGAGACGGACTTCAGCTCCGGGGCGGAGCTCTGCGCGGACGCCGTGACCGCGGACGCGGCGGCGACGGCGGCGACGAACAGGGCGGAACGCATGATCGGTTCCTTGAGGAGGGAGGGTGGGCGAATCCGACGGACTATCTTCTTCCCGCCGCACCACCGCTGCAACCGACAAGTTGTGAGATTCCCGTGAATCGGGCACGGCAGCCGGAATGACGAAGGACGAATGACCCACCAATGACGAAGGAAGCCCGAATGCCGAACCCCGAATGACGAAACCACTGCCCCGTCGCCATTCGGATTTCGTGCTTCGGATTTTCTTCGTCATTGGTGGGTCATTCGTCCTTCGTCATTCCCCCGGGGATTCGGGTCCGTATCCTAAGCGGGTTCACCATTCGCAACCGTGGGAGCGGGGTCACAGATGGCAGACATTCGGGGGTTCCGGGGCTTCCGCTACGACCTGGGCACGGTCGGGTCGCTGTCCGACGTGGTCGCCCCGCCCTACGACGTGATCGGCCCGGAACTGCAACAGAAGCTCTACGACCTCAGCCCGCACAACGCCATCCGCCTCGAACTCACGAAGGACGAGTCCGGCGACTCCGAGGCGGAGAACAAGTACACCCGCGCCGGCCGCACGCTCAAGGCGTGGGTCGCCGAGAACGCGCTGCGGCAGGACACGGCGCGGGCGCTGTACGTCTACGAGCAGGAATTCGAGGCCGAGGGGAAGACCTACACCCGCCGCGGGTTCTTCGCCCGCGTCCGCCTCGAGCCGTTCGGCACCGGCCGCATCTTCCCGCACGAGCAGACGATGAGCGGCCCGAAGGCGGACCGGCTCAAACTCTACCAGGCGACCGGCTTCAACCTGTCGCCGGTGTTCGGCCTGTACCCCGACCCGGAGAACGAAGTCTTCCGCGCGCTCGAGCCGTTCACGCGCAAGTCGCCCCCGCTCGTGGCGAAGGATCACCTCGGCGTCACCAGCCGGCTGTGGGTCATCACCGATACGCAGGCGATCAGCGCGGTCACGGGCCTCATGGGGCCGAAGCCGGTGTTCATCGCCGACGGCCACCACCGCTACGAGACCGGCCTGAAGTACCTGGAGGAGCAGAAGGCCGCGGGGGTCGTGTCGGACGACGAGGCGGCGCCGAACTTCTGCCTGATGATGCTGGTGAGCATGGGCGACCCGGGGCTCATCATCCTGCCGACGCACCGGCTTGTGAGCGGCCTGCCGCCCGTCACCGCGGCGCAGGTCGAGGCCGCGCTCGGCGAGCACTTCGAGGTCGTCGGCCGCTTCGGCGGCGACGCGCAGGCGTGCTGGGAGCACCTCGAAATGGACGGCGGGCAGGACGTGCTCGGGTTCGGCACCGTTGCCGACGGGCAGTGGTTCGCCGCGAAGCTGAAGAACCCCGCGGTGATGGCCGGGCTGGCGCCGGGGCAGTCGGAGGCGTGGCGCGGGCTGGGGGTGAGTATCCTGCACAAGCTGGTGCTGGAAAAGCAGCTGTCGGCACTCGGCGGTACGCCGGCGCTCACGTTCGTCCACCTGCTGAAGGAGGTGACGGACGCGGTGGCGGCGAAGGCGTGCCAGCTCGCAGTGCTGGTGCCGCCGGCGACGATGGAGCACGTCGAGGAGATCGCCGGCAATCGCGAGAAGATGCCGCAGAAGTCCACGTACTTCTACCCGAAGCTGCTCACCGGGCTGGTGTTCAACTCGCTCAAGAAGGACTGACGGCGGAGGCGCCGAGTCGATGCGCGGTCCGTGGCGGGTACGTCTCCGGACTCCGCCTGACGCCTTCCCCCTCACCCCGGCCTTCGGCCGACCCTCTCCCCCGAGGGGAGAGGGTGGGACTCACCGGCACCCTGTTCACGCCCCTGTCACGCG
>JAFKFQ010000584.1 GCA_017308215.1 bacterium
GCCGGTGGCGGTGAAAAGCGAAGTCGGCTACCTCAAACTCGGCGAGCTGGAAGTAGCGACGATCCCGGGTGAAATCTACCCGGAACTCGTGCTCGGCAAGGTGGTGACGCCGGCCGAGCCGGGCGCTGACTTCCCCGACGCGCCGGCCGTTCGCCAAAACCATCTACGGCATGTGGCCGTCGCCCGATCAGTCGCTCGCGCCAACGAAGATACCAAACCCGAACCCGGCGTCAAACGCATCCTGGTGGCGGATCTCCTGGAGGGTCGGGAACAGGGCGTTGGTGGACGGGTTCACCCCGGTCACCTTGTAAGTACGAACCACCCCGTCGCCGCCCGGCCCGAGGCCGGTCACCACGTCGCCCACCCCGTCCCCGTCGGCATCGGCCACGGCCACCCGCACGCCGGCGGTGATGGTCGTGCCCGCACCCGGCGTGAACGGGTCGTTCACGGCGAAGTCGGTGATCACCGCCCGGTTGAACCCGCTGAATACCCGGATCTGGGCCGCCGCCCCGGCGCCCGACCCGGCGATGATGTCGGCGAACCCGTCGCCGTTCACGTCGCCGGCCGCGGCGAAGAAGCCCTCCCGCAAGTTCTGGTCGAACACGAAGAAGCTCGACAGCACGGCGGTCGTCCGCCCGTCGAGCACGACCACCCGCGGGCCACCGCCCGTCCCGGTGCTGGTGATCAGGTCCGGCACCCCGTCGCCGTTCACGTCGCCGGCCGCGACCGAGACCCCGCCGCGGAAGGACGATTCGTAGGCGAACGTGTCCCGGAGCGGGCTCAGATCGCGACCGCTGAGCACCCGCACCCGCGGCGCCCCGCCGACCCCCGTGCCGAGGATCAGGTCGCCGAACCCGTCCTGGTTCACGTCCCCGACGGCCACCGTCACCCCGCCGCGGAACGTGTCCTCGTAGGCGAAGAAGTCGTCGAAGATCCGGTTCCCGGTCAGGCCGTCGAACACCGCGACCCGCGGCCCGCCGCCCGGGCCGGCCCCGACCACGAGGTCGGCGATCCCGTCCCCGTTCACGTCGCCGCTCGCCACCTTCACCCCGGCGGTGTAGTCGCTCTCGAACGGTATCACCTCGTACCGGAACGCGCCGGTGAGCCGGTCGAACACGCGGATCGTCGACGGCGTTCCGGCGTCGGTGCCGACCGCGATCATCCCGACCCCGGCGGCCGGCGGCGCGCCGGACTCGAACCCGATCAGGCCCGCCGAGGACCCGTCGGCCCGCGCCGTCACCCGGTTCTGGGTCGGCCCGAGGCTCGGGTCGCTCACCAGCTGCGCGTCGCCCCCGCCCGCGGCACTGAGGATCACCCGGTCGCCAGGCCGGGCCGACGGGCTCGGCAGCATCCCGTCGGCCACGACGTTGAACGTGAGGCTGGTGGAGAGGTTGATCGTGTCGCCCTCGTTCCCGGCCTCGTTCCCGCCGGCGATGTAGAGGGTGTTGAACGTCTGGAACCCGTTCGTGTACCCGATCTGCACCGGCAGGAGCGGCGTATTCCCCGCCACGCTCTGGAAGGAGACGGCCGTCTCGGTGACGGTAATGACGTCCCGCCCGTCGCCGAAGACGCCCTCGCCGAACGGCGAGCGGAGCCCCGGGGCGCTCGTGCCGATGACGACCAGCACGTCCGTGTCGCCGCTCCCGTCGGGGTCGCCGTTGACCGTGAACGCGCTCATGGCCGTACCACCGACCGTCACGCCGTTGATCCGGGCGTTGGCGCCGGTCGGCCCGGTCGGCCCGGCGACGATGCCGGAGCCCGGGTCGGTCGGGGCGCCGAGCGACGTGTTCGACAGATCCAGGGCGGTGAAGGTGTTGTTCCCGCCGCGGCCGTCGAAGAAGAACTGTTCGAGGGTGGCGAAGGTGAGGGTGATGAGCGGACTCGGCGTGGCCCCGAGCACGTCCCCCGTCCCCGGGCCGGAGACGCGGGCGGTGACCGCCTCGTCGGCGGGGGTGCCGTTGAGCCGGAAGTAATCGGCCCCGTCGCCGCCGATGACCGTCAGGTTGCCGGCGAACGCCCCGCGGTCGGCGCCGGCGCCCGGGGCGTCGGACGCGACGGTGATCGTGTCGTCCCCGGCCCCGCCGTTTATGGTCAGCGCGGCGGTGATCGACAGGACGTTGAACGTGTCCGCCGCGGAGCCGGCCTGGAGCACGTCAACGTTCGCGTAGGTCAGCGTCTGGCCGGTGGCGAGGTTCGTGAAGACGCCGCCGGTCCCGTTGTGCGTGAACAACCCCGGGACGTCCGGCGTGACGAGGGTGTCGTTGCCGCTGAACGGGTTGCCGGTGAAGCCGTTCATGTTGTCGAACCCGCCGGCGACCGGTGCGGCCGTGCCGGCGAAGCCGTCCACGCTGCCCGGGTTGGTGAACCGGACGGTCGTCCCCGCCTTGCCCGAGAAGTCGAGTACGTCCGCCCCGCCCTTCCCGTCAATCCTCCCGGCGAGCGACCCGGCCGCGGAGAACGTGAACGTGTCCGCCCCGGCCCCGCCGACGAGGTTCTCGACGTTCTGGAAGGAGAAGTCGGTCCCGGGGGTGTCGCCGGTCCCCTTGTTGGCGCCGGTCAGTAGCCACGCGGTCGTGGTGCCCGGGCCGATGAGGGTGTCGTCCCCGAACCCGCCGTCGACGGTCACCGCCTTGGTGACGCTCGGATCGATCACGAACGTCTCGGCGTCGCTCGTCCCGATCAGCCGGATCGAGCCGATCAGGCTGACGGCGTCCTGGTAATACAGCTTTTTATCCCCGCCGGCCGGCTGGACCCAGAGCTGGATCACCGGGACGCCGTTCTTCGTATCCTGTGTCACGGTAATGGTGTCGGGCACGCCGTCGTCGCCGACGAACTGGTATTGCATGTCCAGGGTGAGCGGGTACCCGGGCTTGCTGACCTCGGCCTGGATGTCGGCGTTGTACTTCGACAGCCGGGTGTTGAACGACAGGCTGCCGAACGGGAAGATCCGCGGGCCGGAGTTCGGCGCGTTGGTGCCGAACGACACGACCGAGATGGCCGCCACGCTGCCGTCCGGCAGGACGATGAACCCGGCGCTGCCCGAATCGCCCTGGCCCTCGCTCTGGTCCGGCCGGAGGGGCGAATAGTCGCTCCGCAGGGTGCCGTTGACGACCGCGTCGTTGACGTTCGACCCGGTCCGCAGCGCCCTCTGCCCGCCGTCGATGATGGTCGCAACCTTGACCGTAGCGGCCCCACCGAACAGCCCACTGGGATCGGTGGTCAGCAACGGGATGTCGAACCCGATGTCGTCGAAGGACACCTCAAAGGTGCCGTCGTTCGGGCCGCCGGTGACCGCCCGAACGGTCACCTCGCCCGGCCCCACGCCGGTCGCGTTGAGCCCTTCAAGGGCGGCCTGGATGCGGGCCGCCGTCCCCGCCCGGTCGGCCGGATTGTATACGATCGGGCTGGTGACGGACGGGCCGTAGCTGAGTGTGAACTGCCCGCCGGACGCGCTGACGGCGATCCGCTGAAACTCGGGGTCGGTCGCCCCGTTGACCAGGGTGGTAAAGGTGACGTTCCCGAAGTTCCCGTTGAGCACCAGCGGGTTGGGGGAGTACGGTTGGAACGACAGCCGCCGCCAGTTCGTGACCGGACCGAAGAGGATCTCGAAGCTCCGTTCGGTCGCGGTCGGCGCCTGGGGGCCGAGGTTGACCTGAGTCACGAGGGTAGTGATCCCCACCCCGGCGAAGGCGTTCTGGACGTCCGTCGCGGTCGGGTTCGCCGGGAGCGGGGCGGTGACGAGCGGCGGCTGTCCCGTGCGCGGGACGACGATCTGGAATTGACCCCCGTTCCCGGAGATCGTCATCCGCTGGATCTCTTCGGTGTTCGACTGTCCGGTGAACCCGGTCCCGGTCAGCCCGTACCCGCCCATGTAGTAGACCTGCCCGATTTCGGTCGCCTGGGCGGCCTGGGCGGAGGTGTAGATGGCGTAGTCGGTCACCCCGTATGGGGCCACGGCGGCCAGGGTGGCAACGGCCACGTCCCCGACGTCACCGGGGTTGCCGTTGTTCCAGGCCGGGTGGACCCAGACGTCGATCACCGGGATCTCCACCCGGTCCAGGTTCCCGTCCGGGAGTCGGCGGAAGAATGAAACCAGGTCGCCGACCGCCGGCTGGCAGTGTGCCGCGGTAACGACGTGCCGACTCCCCTCGACGAACGCACCTCGGTCGAGGAGGAAACCGGTACACCCGTTGCCGTAGGCAACGACGCCGGAGAATGTCGTGTTGGTACCCGGCGCGATCGGGTCATCGATGTCGATCGCGTAGGGCGTGTCGAACGCCCCCAGCACGGGCGTGACCCTGTCTTCCAGCGGGGAGACTTCCAAGCGGGTGCGGCGGGTCATGAAAGTCCACTCCTGGAACCCGGGTCACGCGGACGACGGTCACGGCCGGGGCAACAATCAAACCGAGATTATCGAAGAGCCGAGGCGGTCACGCAACCCCGGTGACCGACACCGACCGCAAGCACCGCAGGTGCGGGCCGTGCGACCGCCGGGCGCAACGGGGGTCCGAGAATGTCCGTACCACACCCGCCGCGCCCGGGGCGTGTCATTCCGACGACGGAGCCGCCGCAATGGTTGTGGGCGGCGGTGAAACGGTCCCACCCGTGGCACCTTTCCCCGCCCCGACGACCGTCACCCCCAGGAGTGGCGGGATTTCTCCTCCCGTCGGACGTCGGCCGCGGGTAGACTACGACTACCGCCAGCGCCCCCTCCCCACGGACCGGCCCACCATGCCGACCCGTCTCACTCTCGTCGCCGTCCTCGCCATGACCACGGGCGTGGCGTCGGCCCAGCCGGTCGATTTCAACCGCGACGTGCGGCCCATTCTGTCGAACAACTGCTTCACGTGCCACGGCCCGGACGAGAAGGAGCGGAAGGCCGACCTCCGCCTCGACACCCGCGACGGGGCCGCGACGACACTCGTCCCAGGCCAGCCAGACAAGAGCGAGTTGATAGTGCGGGTGCGCAGCACCGAGCCGGGTGAGGTGATGCCACCCCCGAAGACCGGCAAGAAACTAACCACCCGCGAGATCGACATTCTCGACCGCTGGGTGAAGCAGGGCGGCGCCTACTCCGCCCACTGGGCCTACGTCCCGCCGAAGCGCCCGGGGGTGCCGCAGACGAAGCACGCGACGCGGAACCCGGTCGATGCGTTCGTCTTCTACCGATTGGAGCGTGAGGGACTGGCGCCGCAGACCGAGGCCGACCGCTACGCCCTGCTCCGCCGCGCCGCGCTCGACCTGACCGGCGTCCCGCCGACGTGGGCCGAGGCAGAAGCGTTTGCGAAGGACACCTCGGCCGACGCTTATGAGAAAACCGTCGACCGGCTTCTGGCGAGTCCGCGGTTCGGCGAGCACTGGGCGCGGATGTGGCTCGACCTCGCCCGCTACGCCGACAGCGCGGGCTACGCCGACGACCCGACGCGGACGATCTGGAAGTACCGCGACTACGTCATCCAGGCGTTCAACCAGAACATGCCGTTCGACCGGTTCACGGTCGAGCAACTGGCCGGCGACCTCCTCCCGAACCCGACCGACGAGCAGTTGACCGCGACGGCGTTCCACCGGAACACGATGACGAACAGCGAGGGCGGGACGAACGACGAGGAGTTCCGCAACGTCGCCGTGGTGGACCGGGTGAACACGACGTTCATGGTGTGGATGGGCACGTCGATGGCGTGCGCCCAGTGCCACACGCACAAGTACGACCCGCTGACGCAGCGCGAGTATTTCGGCCTGTTCGCGTTCTTCAACAACACCGCTGATGCCGACCGCAGCGACGAGACGCCGGTCCTCCCGTTCTGGACACCGGAACTCCTGGAGCGGAAGCGTCGCGCCGAGTCGAAGGTGAATGCACTGGAGTCGGTGTTGAAACTGACGAAGGACGAGTTGAAGGCCGACCGCGACCGGCTGACGGCACTGAAGAAGCAGCTCGGCGAGGTCAAGCCGTTGACGAGCGTGCCGGTCATGAAGGAGTTGCCGGCGGGGCAGCGGCGGACGACGAAGCTCCAGTTCCGCGGCAACTTCCTCGACACCGGCGACGTGGTGACCGAGGGCGTGCCGGCGGCATTCCACCCGTTCCCGACCGGCGAGAAGAACCGACTCACGCTGGCAAAGTGGCTCGTGGGCAAGGACAACCCGCTCACCGCCCGCGTGGTGGCGAACCGGTTCTGGGAGCAGATCTTCGGCACCGGCCTCGTCCGCACGAGCGAGGAGTTCGGCGCCCAGGGCGAGTTGCCGAGTCACCCCGAGCTCCTCGACTGGCTCGCGGTCGAGCTGCAATCGGACTGGAACGTCAAGCGCTTCCTCCGGCTGCTGGTCACGTCGGCGGCGTACCGGCAGTCGTCGAAGGTGACGCCGGAGCTGGTCGAGCGCGACCCGGAGAACCGCCTCCTGTCGCGCGGCCCGCGGGTCCGGCTGACGGCGGAGATGGTTCGCGACCAGGCGCTCGCCGCCGGCGGGCTGCTCAGCGCGAAGATGTACGGCGCGTCGGTGAAACCGCCGCAGCCGAACCTGGGGCTGAGCGCCGCGTTCGGCAGGTCGATCGACTGGCAGCCGAGCGCCGGCGAGGACCGTTACCGGCGTGGCGTGTACACGGAGTGGCGGCGGTCAAACCCGTACCCGTCGATGAGTACGTTCGACGCCCCGAACCGCGACGCCTGCACCGTCCGCCGCGCCCGCACGAACACGCCGCTGCAAGCGCTCGTGACGATGAACGACCCGGTGTACGTCGAGGCGGCACAGGGGCTGGCGCGGCGGGTCATGCGCGACGGCGGCGCGACGCCGGCCGACAAGGCGGCATTCGCCGTCCGCACCACGCTCACCCGCCCGCCGACCGACGCCGAGGTGGCCCGGCTGGTGAAGCTGCACGCCGACGCCCGCACCGGCTTCGAGAAGGACCGCGGCCGCGCGACGCAGTTCGCCACCAACCCGCTCGGCGCACTCCCGGCCGGGACCGACGCCGCCGACGCCGCCGCGTGGACGGCGGTGGCGAGTGTGCTGCTGAACCTCGACGAAGTGTTCATGAAGCGATGAGCGATCCGCACCCGATTTTCGACAGGATAGCAGGATGAACAGGATGCCGAGCCGAGTCTTTGTCTTTGGCTCGGTATCCTGTTCATCCTGTTCATCCTGTTATCCTGTCCATTAATTCCCGCCTCTGGTGCCATCGACGGGCCGACCATGCACCCCTCCCTCGCCGCCACGCGCCGCCAGTTCCTCGGCACCGGTCTCGGACTCGGCGCGCTCGCGCTCGCCGACATCGCCGGCGCGCAGGACATCCCGATCAACGCCGCGCGCCCGCTCGCGCCGCGGGCGCCGCACTTCGCCCCGAAGGCAAAGCGCGTGATCTACCTGCACATGTCCGGCGCCCCGCCGCACCTCGACCTGCTCGACTACAAGCCCGAGCTCGTCAAGCACGACGGCGAGAACTGCCCCGACGTGTACCTGCGCGGCAAGCGGTTCGCGTTCACGTCCGGCGTGCCGAAGCTGCTCGGCACCAAGCAGCCGTTCCGCCAGCACGGCAAGGCCGGCGTGTGGATGTCCGACGCCATCCCCGGGCTGCACGCGGTCGCCGACGACGTGACCGTCATCCGCTCGATGAAGACGGACGAGTTCAACCACGCCCCGGCGGAACTGCTACTGTACACCGGCTTCGCCCGCCAGGGCCGCCCGAGCTTCGGCTGCTGGACGACCTACGGCCTCGGCAGCGAGAACCAGAACCTCCCGGGGTTCGTGGTGCTGATCTCGAACGGCGTGCAGCCGAGCGGCGGCCAGGGGTGCTGGGGGAGCGGGTTCCTCCCCGGCGTGTTCCAGGGCGTGCAGTGCCGCTCCCGCGGCGAGCCGGTGCTGTACCTGTCCGACCCGCCCGGCCTCGACCGCGACACCCGCCGCCTCGGCCTCGACGCGCTCCGCGACCTGAACGAGCAGCAGGCCGCCGAGCTCGGCCACCCCGAGACGACCACGCGCGTCGCGCAGTACGAGCTCGCCTTCCGCATGCAGATGAGCGCCACCGAGGTCATGGACATCGGCCGCGAGCCGGCCCGCGTGCTGGAGGCGTACGGCGCGAAGCCGGGCGAGGGGACGTTCGCCAACAACTGCCTCCTCGCCCGCCGGCTAGTCGAGGCCGGCGTGCGCTATGTCCAGCTCTTCGACTGGGGCTGGGACTTCCACGGTACCAACCCCAACGAGGACATCCGCGACGGGCTGACGCGCAAGGGGACGGTGACGGCCCGCGCCGTCGGCTCGCTCATCAAGGACTTGAAGGCCCGCGGCCTGCTCGACGACACGCTCGTGATCTGGGGCGGCGAGTTCGGCCGCACGCCGTTCCGCGAGGGCCGCACGGCCGGCGGGCAGGTGCTCGGCCGCGACCACTTCCCGGACTGCTTCTCGCTTATGCTCGCCGGCGGCGGGATCAAGGCCGGGCACGTCCACGGCGAGAGCGACGAGCTCGGCTTCCGCGTCGGCCGCGACCCGGTCCACGTCCACGACCTGCAAGCCACCCTGCTCCACTGCCTTGGGTTCGACCACACCCGACTGACGTACCGCTTCCAGGGCCGCGACTACCGCCTGACCGACGTTCACGGAAAGGTCGTCCGCGACATCCTCGCCTGAGTGTGTCTGCACAGTAGTCGGCACACACCGTGTGCCGTCAAAGAAGCAACGGCACACGGTGTGTGCCTACTACTCTCAAGTCAGGCTCTGAGTCGCACCGTGGACGTGGTCATCCGCCCCTACCGGCCCGACGACCTCCCGGCACTGCGGGAGCTGACGGTGTCGGCGTTCGACGGCGTGACGCTGGAGCAGAACGTCGAGGACGCGCTCGGCGTGCTGAACGGCCGCGACTGGATGTGGCGGAAGGCCCGACACGTGGACGAGGACGTCGCCGCCGACTCGGCCGGCGTGTTCGTCGCGGAAGCGGACGGGCGAGTGGTCGGCTACGTCTCGACGCGGGCCGACCGCGACACGGGCAAGGGCCGCATCCCGAACCTCGCCGTCGCGGCCGACGCCCGCAACCTCGGCCTCGGCCGCCGGCTCATCGAACACGCCCTCGACCACTTCCGCGCCCTCGGCCTGAGCTACGCGGTGATCGAGACGATGGCCCAGAACCCGGTCGGCAACCACCTCTACCCGGCGTGCGGGTTCGTCGAGGTGGCGCGGCAGGTTCATTTCGCCCGCAAGTTGTAGAGGCGCCCCATGCCCGCTCGTGCCGCGCTCCTCGCCACGGTCGTCGCGCTGACCCCCGCCGCGGCGCGGCCGCCGGCCGGTGAACCGCCCGCGTCGATCGCCAAATACTTCCGCCCGCCGGCGGCGCTGGAGAACGACTTCGGCGCCTACCGCTCGCCGCTGCTATTCGACGACGGCACGCCGGTCCGCACGCCGGCCGACTGGGCCAAGCGGCGCGGCGAGATCCTCGCGTACTGGCACGGGCAGATACCTGGAGAAGGAGCGGCGCGAGACGGTCACACAGCACCACGTCAGGATCGAGACCGCTCCGGGCCGCGTCATCGACGACGCCTTCCTTCTCGTGCCCGACGGGCCGGGGCCGTTCCCGGCAGTCGTGGTCGTCTTCTACGAGGCGAACACGGCGATCGGCAAAGGGAAAGGACCGCTCCGCGACTTCGCCATCCAGCTCGCCCGCCGCGGGTTCGTCACGCTGTCCGTCGGCGGCGACCCGAACACGTACTACCCGACCCGCGAGGCGTGCCGCATCCAGCCGCTCTCGTTCCACGCCTACGAGGCCGCGAACTGCTACCAGATTCTGGCAAACCTCCCGTTCGTCGATCCGGCCCGCGTCGGCATCACCGGCCACAGCTACGGCGGGAAGTGGGCGATGTTCGCGGCATGCCTGTTCGACCGCTTCGCGGCCGGAGCGTGGTCCGACCCCGGGATCGTGTTCGACGAGACCCGCTCGAACGTGAACTACTGGGAGCCGTGGTATCTTGGATTTGAGAACGGCAAGGAGCCGCGGGCGCGCGGCATCCCGAGCGAGAAGAACCCGCGCACCGGGTCGTACAAGAGAATGATGGCCGAGAAGCGCGACCTGCACGAGCTGCACGCGCTGATGGCGCCGCGGCCGTTCCTCGCCTCCGGCGGCGCCGAAGACCCGGTGGAGCGCTGGAAGGCGCTGAACCACAGCGTGGCCGTGAACCGCCTCCTCGGCGCCGAGAACCGCGTGGCGCTCACCACGCGGCCGAAGCACGACCCGAGCGAGGAATCGAACGCGGCGCTCTATACGTTCTTCGAGTGGGCGCTCGCGCGCCGCCCGTAGTAGTGCCGCTACCGATCCACGTCGGCCCCGGCGAGCCCGAGCGCGGCGGCGTGGGAGGGGATGGCGCATCGAACGAGTCCCCGGCGGGAGAGGAGGTCCGGCGTCGGTGTACGGTGTGGAACGCACCACGCGGCGGCCGTCGGCCGCGCGGTGAGGCGCGGTCCGGCGGTCACCGGTGGGCGGGTGTCGGGTTCCGGCGCGGTGCCCCAGCCGGCCGCTCGTGCCGCGGGGGTCGCAGGAGTGACCCTGCTCGGTCGCCCGGACGACCGCCCCCGCGGACGCACCATCACAGTGCATCCCGCGCGGCAAACGGACTGGGGAGGAAGACACAGTCCGGGTGTGTGCGCCGAACCCGAAGCTCCCGCCGCGGTCCGGGCCGCGAACAGGGACGGTGGGGCCACACCCGACACCTCACCCGCAATGTACCGGCCGCGTTGCCTGCCCGCGCCGCCCGGGGTTCCCACGGTAGTCGGCACACTCCGTGTGCCGCGCCGAAGAACGGCACGCGGAGT
>JAFKFQ010000585.1 GCA_017308215.1 bacterium
GGTGTCGATGACGTCCCGAGGCCCACCGGGGCTTGCGCCCCGGCCTAACACCGCGGACCACTAGAAGTTGCTGGTGTCCACGACGACCCCGTCGCGGATGCCCGAGAAGTACACGAACGCGACCCGGTCCACCCCGTAGCGGATCGACCGGACCGACCCGTCCCCGAGGGCGAAGTTGCTCAGGTTGGTGTGCTTGGAGTTGAAGTTCCGCCAGCTCATGTCGGTCGTCGCCATGCCCCAGTTCGTCACGTTCATCCCGATCCCCATCCAGCTGAACCCGTACGCCCGGGTGCCGTCCGTCGGGTGTCCGCCGAGCGTCTCCCCGAACATCAGCGTGTTGCTCGTCCCGTCGGTGATGGCGGTGATCGACGTCTTCGACCGGTTGGTGAACACCCCCTCCCGGCTGTCGAACGACGACCCGATCTTGCCGAACGCCCCGGCCACGCCCACGTAGTTGGTCCGCCCGAGCCCGGCCGGGGTGCCGGTGTTGGCGTACCCGCGGAGGGAGATCGTCCCGTTGTTCGACGCGGTCGCCAGAGTGCCCATCCGGCTGCCGACGTTGGCCGGGGCGTACGGGTCGTCCGACGGGCAGAGGAACGTCGACACCCGGACCATCGCCATCGTCCAGTTGGTCGCGTTGGACGTCCACACCGGGCCGTCGCCGTTGACGTCCCAGTTGAACTGGAGCTGGCTGTAGATCGCCCCCTGCTCGAGGTGCGGGAGGAGGAACGGGAGCACCCCGATCCAGTGGGCGTTCGCCCCGGCGGTCCACATCTCGTCCGAGCTGGCGTGGATCTGCGCGACCGGCTTCTGGCCCAGGTAGCCCGGGGGCAGAACGCCGTTCGAGGACTCGTAGCTGAACGCCGCCAGGGCGATCTGCTTCAGGTTGTTGGTGCACTTCGACCGCGCGGCGGCCTCGCGGACCTTCTGCACGGCCGGCAGCAACAACCCAATGAGGATGGCGATGATGGCAATGACGACCAACAACTCGATCAGTGTGAACCCGCGGCGATGCATCAGTATGAACCCGGTGATGAAGAAAAGTCGGACGCCTCCGCGGGACAGCCCGGGAGCGGGTAGGGGAGATTAGTAGGGGTGCGGAGAGAGTGAGGAGGTGAAGGCAACAGGCGTGCCGCGCAACTTTCAAACCGACCGGCTCTGCTGTTGTCAAACGTAAAATACGTGAGAAACAGGATGGCGGTTTAAAAAATTGTTCAGGCGGCCGGATGACTCGTGTCATCGTGTGCCGCGCGGCCCGGCCCGAATGCCCGAATCGCTGGCAGTCAGCGGACTCGGCGCCCGAACTCGCATATCACCCGGCTCGTCTCGCGGCGGTACCCTGACGCGACCTCACCCGCCCCGCAGGAGTAGCGCCGGGCCGGCGGCCGGCGCGTATCCTGGTGTCCATGACCACGACCGAGTTCCTCGGCGACGCCGCCGTCGCGCTGCTGCTCGGTTCGCTCATCGGGCTGGAGCGGCAGGTCCGCCAGCACCCGGCCGGGCTGCGCACGAACGCGCTGGTGTGCCTCGGGGCGGCGCTGTTCGTGGCGGTGGCGCGGCTGACCGGTGACACCAACAGCCCCACCCGCGTCGCGTCCTACGTCGTCAGCGGGGTCGGGTTCCTTGGCGGTGGGGTGATCCTCCGCGAGGGGCTCCACGTCAAGGGGATCGACACTGCCGCGACCCTGTGGTGCAGCGCCGCCGTCGGGGTGCTCGCCGGGATGGGCTTCCCGGGCGAGGCGGCGGTCGGCGCGGCGCTCATCCTCGCCATCAACGTCGGCGTCCGCCCGCTCACCCGCCGGGTCGACGTGTGGGCGGCGGCGGCCGGGGAGACGACGTACCAGCTCCGGGTGGTGTGCGTCGGGAAGCTGCGCGGCGACGTCCGCGACGAGGCGCGCCGCCGCGTCGAGGCCCGGCCCGGGTGGAAGGCGGGGACGCTGAAGGTGAAGCACTCGAAGCGGCGCAAGCGGGCGTCGATGGTGCTGACGGTGACGGTACCGGCGCGGGACGACCGGGCGGTCGAGGCGCTGGAGGCCGAGCTGGAGTTGCGCACCGGCGTGTTGGCGGTCGAGTGGGAGGCGATCCCGACGCCGCCGGGCTGAACGTCAGCCGAGCGGCGGCGTCTCGGCGGTCGGGTCTTTCAGCGCGGCCTGGTCGGGCCTGGTGTCGTCGAGCACCTTGCGGACGCGCTCGGTGATCCGCCGCCCGACCTCGCGGGCGCGGTTGAGCAGCTCCGCCTCCGCGGCGTGGATTTCGGCCGCGCGGTCGAGGTCGGACGTCGACGTGCCATCCGGGTCTGCCATGTTGCCGCCATGGATCAGAATCAGGACTATGTCGCCAAAGTGACGGAGCATACCGCGTGCCGGTGGGTGCCGGTAGGCCAAGACCCCGGTCGGTCGTCTGCCCGGTGTGGGTGGACAACCGACCGGGGTCTTAACCCGCGACGTGGTCGTGGCTTAGTGGTTCAGGTAGCTGTCGTAGACGCACGGGTTGAACGGGCCGCTCAGGCCGCCGTTCAGCACCGGGTTGTTGCAGGTGCCGCCGTGCTTGCCGAACAGCCCGGACGCGCCGCACGGCGAGAAGAACGACCGGCACGACCCGAACAGCATCCCGGCGTCGGCCCGGAACGACCCGCAGCCGTTGTTGCAGGGAGCGCCGCTCCGGCAGTTCGTGCCGAAGTAGCCGCCGCTCGCGTTCATCACGAACCCGCGGTGCGACGTGCCCGCCGTCGGGCCGCAGTTGGTGCAGCCGCCGTTGCCGGTGACGACGGTGGCGCCGGGCGCCGGGGGGACCGGCGTCGCGGCCGCGGCGGCGGGGGGGCCGCCGGCCGTGCCCGGCAGGGCCATCGGGGTGGCGCCGACCGGGGGGACGGTCGGGGTGGTCGGCCCGGGCGCCGGCTGCGCCACCACCTGCTGCGGAATCACGACCGGGGTCTGGGCCGACGCCGGGGCGGCGAGGGCGGCCGCGCCGACCGCCGCAACGGCCAGCCGGCCCCAAATCCGAAGACGCATGGCGATCCACCTTTCCGTGACGGGGCGATGCCGCTTCCGGGCGGCTCCTGATCCGGTTCGGCGTCCGCGGCCGGGGGCGCTCGCCGTTTCGCACCGCCGGGCACGTGGTTTCCCTGCGCCCGGGTGGCGTGGCGTCGGTCGTGCCGGCCGGTGGGCACGGACCGACCCGGCGGACGGGTCCGGTTGCGCCGGGGGCGCTGGCGGTGCCGCCGTGCGAGTCCTTGGCCCGCCGGCCGCGGTGCAGGCGACGGTGGCAGGTCAGGTGGTGCTGCCGCACAACGTCGTGCCCCCGGCGGCGTGTGAATTGCGGATGAAAAACGGTGCGCTTTGTTCTTGCGTTGCACATGAAAGCCGCTTAGCATCTCAACAAATCGACTCGCACTCGATTTCGCTCAACCAAGTGACGGTAGTGCCCCACGTGTGGCCTCACGGTTCACAATCCCGTGGCCAGACGGGGCGGATACGACTCGCAAACCGCCCGGCATAGTGGATCGTCGTCTCGAACAGAAGTGAGCTGAGCGGCAATCGGTTCCAGTCGACTGGAATCGTCTGGAACCGCATCCATACCGTTTCCTTCTCTCTTCCGGAGGAACTCTGATGACCTCGTTCCGTCGGGTACGGGTCGGCCGGAGTGGGTTTACGCTGATCGAGTTGCTGGTCGTGATCGCCATCATCGCCATCCTGATCGGGCTGCTCCTCCCGGCCGTCCAGAAGGTCCGCGAGGCCGCCGCCCGCGCCAAGTGCTCCAACAACCTCAAGCAGATCGGCATCGCCTGTCACAGCTTCCACGACCGCAGCGGCTACCTCCCCGCCGGCGGGCACACCGACCTCGCGCCGTACGGGACGGGGGGCGGTTGGGGGGCGTCGTGGCTCATCTTCATCCTGGCGGACGTGGAGCAGGGCTCGCTCTACTCCAAGATCCCGTTCAGCGGGAACACGGGCTGGGGCAGCGCCCCGGCCGACGCCGCGGTGAACAACGTCCTCATCCAGACGTACCGGTGCCCGTCGACGACGCTGGACGACTGGGCCCGGTCGCGGACGAACAGCTCGCGGTGCATGGCCTCCTCCTACGTCGGCATCTCCGGGGCGGTCTCGGGGTCTGGCAACTCCATCATCCCGGGGTACACCAGCACCCGCACCGTCGCCGGGGCCGGGTCGGCCAGTTGCTGCAGCGGCGGACTCGCCGACACCGGCGGGCTCCTCCCGTCCGGCGAGTCCGTCAAGATGGCGAAGGCCACCGACGGCCTGAGCAACACCATCCTGGCGAGCGAGCAGGCCGACTTCCTGGTCACCGCGAACGGCACCAAGCAGGCGTGGTTCGGCTCGGCGCAGCACGGGATCATCATCGGGTGGCACTCGAACACGCCCGGGGCGGGGGCAGGCGGCGACCGCCGGCAGTTCAACCACACCACCGTCCGGTACCGGATCAACCAGAAGACGGGGTGGCCGGATGCCCCGGGCAACTGCGCGAGCACCGGGGTGTGCGACAACTCGTCGTCGAACGCGCCGCTGACCTCGACCCACACGGGCGGCGTGAACGTCGTACTCGGGGACGGGTCGGTCCGGTTCGTCCGCGACTCGATCGCCCTCGACGTCCTCGGCCGCCTGTCGATCCGGGACGACGGCCAGCCGATCAACGACTTCTAACCCGAGGGCCGCGCCCGCCTCTCCCCGTTGCGAGATCCGTCCGTGAAGACGACCACACGCGTCCTCGCCCTGTTCGTCACGGCCGCCGTCCTCGGCGGGTGCACCAAGTCGGTGCCCCCGCCGAAGCGGGCGAAGGTGTCCGGGAAGGTGACGCTCGACAACAAGCCGCTGCCGAGCGGGACGATCACGTTCGACGCCGCCAACGGCGAGGCGCCCGGCAGCCTGAGCATCCTCGACGGGAGCTACGAGGGCATGGCGCCCGTCGGCAAGACCAAGGTGATGATCACCTCGTTCCGGAAGATGTCGATGAAGGAGAAGATGGGGTTCGACGGCCCCGGGTACGACCAGCAGGTGGACGAGAACATCCTCCCGGCCCGGTACAGCACGGACAGTAAGATCGAGAAGGAGGTGACGGAAGCCGGGCCGAACGAGTTCAACTTCAACCTGCAGGCCAAGTAGTCATACCGGACCCGATCGGGCAATCCGTTCCCGTCCGACGGGCGCGAATCCGCCCGATCGGGTTTCGCTTTTGGTCCGCTTACCGCGGTCCTCACTACGGGAACGCTCCGTGCGCACCACGACGTCCGTTCTGCTCGTGCTCGCACTCGCCGCCGCGGGCGCCGACGCCGACGCCCGCCCGCCGCAAGCGTGGGTGACGGTGAGCGGCCAGGTCGTCCTTCCGCCGGACGTGCCGCTCCCGGTGCCGAAGCTGCTGCCCAACGGCGCCGCGGATGAGAGCATACTCGTAGACGCCAAGACCCGCGGCGTAAAGAATGTCGTCGTCTGGCTCCGCTCGGACGACCAGAACCCGAAGTCGAAGCTCGCGCCGGCCGACATCCACCCGGCCGACGCGAAGCGGCTGCCGCGGGCGCAACTGATTCGGTTCACCCCGCTGTTGACGTTCGAGCCGCGGGTGCTGAACACCCGCGTTGGTGACACGCTCATCGTCCAGAACCAGGCCCAGGTGCCGGCGAACTTCTTCTGGACCAGCGGCAACAACGGAAACATCAACGCGGTGATCCCGGCCGGGCAGTTCTTCAGGGGGCCCGCCGCGCTCGCGGCAGAGTCGCCGCCGATCGGGTACAAGTCCAACGCCGTACCGGAGGCGGTCGGCTACCTGCGCGTCTTCGAGCACCCGTATCACGCGGCCACGGACGCAGAAGGGAAGTTCGAGCTGCACGACGCACCGGTCGGGAAGTACCGGCTCGTGTACTGGCACGAGAAGGTCGGGTTCAAGGACGGCGCGAAGGGCCGGTTCGGCATCCCGGTCGAGATCACCCGCGACACCGTGGCGTTCCCGCCCCTCGCGTTCGACGTGACGAAGTGACACCGGCGCCCGGTCGTACCGAGTCGCGTGGAACGGTAACGCTGGTTCGTCGGAGCCCGGAGCGTGAGCGACGGGGTACGCGCCCCCGTCGCTCACGCTCCGGGCTCCGACGGCAAGGAATCCACGCGATCCGGTATCAGTCCTTCTTGCCGAGGACGCGCGGGGTGCGCAGCACCTCCAGCAGCGGCGGGATTCGTACCCCGTTGGCGGCGTCGCGGGCCAGCGCCTCGGCCACCGCCTGCGCCAGGTCCGGGTGGCGGGACAGGACCAGCTGCGCCCACTGCACCATCTGCGACGGGCTCCCCTTCCCCGTCTCGAACTTCACCTTCACCAGGTTGCCGGGGAACGACTGGGGGGCCAGCGCCGCGGTGAACGCGTCCACCGACTCCTTCGCGGCGGTCGGGTGGCGCGGGTCGCCGTCGCGGTAGGCGAGCACGACGCCCTTCCCGAGCCGGCCGAACAGGGACGCCTCGGCCGTCGCCAGCGGCGGCCCCTGCGGCGCCAGCGGCGGGCCGAGCGACGCCTTCTCCAGCGCCTCGAACCGCCCCGCCGCCTCGTCGAGCCGGCCTTCCCGGAGGTACAGGAGGGCCAGTTGGATCCCGGCCGCGTTCCAGTCGTCGGCCGGCGTAGTGCGGGCGTTCAGCACGGCGACCAGCTCGCGCTCGCGCGCCGTCGTGAGCTTGTCCGGCGGGCGGACGTCCGGGAGCCCGACGAGCGGCGGCGGGGTCGGGCGGGTCGGCGGCTCGGGCGGCGGGTGGAGCGCCACGTACCCCACGACCCCGCCGACCGCCGCCAGCACCGCCAGGAGTGCGGCGCCGACCCACCGCCCCCACCGCACCGGCGGCGGCGGTGGCGCGGGGATCACACCCGAAGCCCCGATCGTCGGCGCCGACCCGCTCACCGCCGACGGTACGAGCGCGGCCGGGTTCGACGGCGTCGGCGGGACCGGCGGCCGCGCCGGGAGTCCGACCGACAGCCCTTCCCGTACCTTCGCCAGGTCGCGGAGGACTTCCCGCGCCGACTGGTAGCGGTCGGCGGGGTCTTTCGCCATCAGCTTGTGGACCATGCCGCACAGGTCGGGCGGCAGGTCGGGGCGGAGGTCGGCGAGCGGCTGCGGGCGGTCGGTGACGTGTTTGAGCGCGACCTCGACCGCCGTGCTGCCGCGGAACGGCACCTCGCCGGCGAGCAGGTGGTAGCAGGTGACGCCGAACGAGTACAGGTCGCTGCGGTGGTCCACCGCCCGCCCCTGCGCCTGCTCGGGCGACAGGTACAGCGGGGTGCCGAGGGTGACGCCGCTCTGCGTGAGGTTGAGCGCCTCGCCGGGGGCGAAGAACCGCGACAGGCCGAAATCGGTGACCTTCACCTCGACCCGGCGGGTGACGAGGATGTTCTCCGGCTTGATGTCGCGGTGGACGAGCCCCTGCTCGTGGGCCTTCGCCAGCGCCGTCGCCACCTGGCGCATCATGCTCAGGGCGACGGGGAGCTCGGGCGGTCCCTTGCGGACGAGGTACTCGCGGAGGTTGCGCCCCTCGACGAACTCCAGCGCCATGTAGCGCATGCCGTCGTGCTCGCCGAACTCGTAGACCTGGACGATGTTCGGGTGGTTGAGCTTGGCGACGGCGTGCGCCTCGGCCTCGAACCGTTTGAGGGCGGTCGGGTTCTTCGTCAGGTCGGCCTTGAGGAGCTTGAGCGCGACGGGCCGCTTGAGCGAGAGCTGCCGGGCGAGGTAGACCTGCCCCATGCCGCCGGTGCCGAGCCTGCGCACGACCTGGAACCCGCCGAGCGTGCGGCCGGTGAGGTCGGCGGGCTCGGCGGCGGTGTGGGCCGCGTCGGTCGGCGCAGTGGGGTTGGACGGGGCGTCCGGCATCGGTTCCGGCTCCGGCGGCCGGATCATCTTACCTCAGCGGCGGGGAAACGGGAATGAAGGCCGGCGCCGCACGGCCGCACCCCGGTTCGGTGGGACTGGCGGGCGTCCCGCCGTTCCACCGAACCGGGGTGCGCCCCGTACACTAACGCCGCCTGCCACACGAACGCCGCACGCCCCGAGCCGAACCGGCGCCCCATGACGACCTGCCCGCCCCCACACGTGCTGGCGGCGCTGGCGCAGGACGAACTGCCGCCCGACGAGGCGGCGGCCGTTCTGCGCCACGCCGGGCAGTGTGCGGCCTGCACCGACGCCCTCCGCGGGCTCGACGACCTCGACGCCGTCGCCGACCTGTTCGGGCACCACCACGACCCCACCCCCGAACCGCAGTACGCCCCCGAACTGCCGCCGCCGGCACCGGCGCCGGCGACGGCCGACAGCCCGTTCGGCCGGTGGGGGAAGTACCTCTTCGTCGGCGTCGCCGGGGCGCTCGGGCTGGTGGTCGCGTTCGGCACGAAGGTCCGGCAGCAGGCGGTGGCGGTGCGCGAGGCCGACGCGAGGGCCGAGGCCGCCGGGCGTGACGCCCACCGGGCCACCGCCGCCGCTTCTCTTGCCGACGCCCGGGTCGCCCTCGCCCGCGGCATCGCGGCGCTAGACGACGGCGACCCGGACGGGGCCGATGCGGTGGCGAAGGCCGCCGCTCTCGGCCGCCAGGTGGCGGCTGATCCGCAGCTGGACGACGACGTGAAGGCGGCCGCGACCGCGTTCCTCACCGAGGCCGACGCACAGGTGACCGGGTGGGTGCCGCCGCCGGGGCCGGCACACCCCGGCTACCACCCGCGGCTGGCGGTGCTGACACCGAGCGGCAAGCGCCTCCTCACCGCCGCCGCCGACCCGCGGGTGGTGGTGTGGGACGCGGCGACCGGGCGGGCGCAGGCGGCGTGCGTGGTGAAGGAGCCGGCGGGCGGGCGGTTCGCGGCGCTGGCGGTCAGCCCGGACGGGCGGTACGCGGCGGCCGGCACGACCGACGGCCGGGTGTGGGTGTGGGAGCTCCCCGAGAAGGGCGAGGCCGTCCCCGCTGCGCAGCCGGTGGAAATCGGCGGCGGGCGGCCGGTGTGGGTGGTGGCGTTCACCACAGCGTCATTCCCCGCCGACCCGCCGGTGCTATGGGCGGCGGGCACCGACGGCGTGCCGCGCGCCCGGCCGTACGTCCCGAGCCCGCTCGAGCGCAAGACCGGCTCCGCGCCGCCGGGCGACCTGGACCACGAGTCGGGGCCGGGGCCGCGGGTGGGGCCGGTGCGCCGCAGCCGCCCGGTGACCGCCGCCGGCGCCGACCCGACGGGCCGGTTCGTTTTCACCGCCGACCCCGACGGCACCTTCCGCTACTGGGACGCGGCGACGCGCCTCCCGCTCGGCCTCCCGACGCCCACACCGGGTCCGGCACCGCGCTGAGGGCGAACGGCCGGCGTGAGCCCTTCCAGTTGGTCGCATCGTTGGGGTTGACACGCGGTCGTGTGGTCGGTGGGAATGCTCCTCGGCCTCGGAGGAGCCC
>JAFKFQ010000586.1 GCA_017308215.1 bacterium
CGAGCCCAGAAGGATGCCCGCGGAGAGGCCGGGAAGTAGGGGACCAGGAACGCACGGCCGAACCCCACACTGCAGCAGACCGCGGCCCCCGGTAGCGAGTCCGACTGGCCCAGCTACACTGGCCGCGGCTGCTGAGTTTGATGTTCGGCCACCGGAGAGCGCGAGGATGGGCGACGTGCTGACGCCCCGTGACCGAGCGTACCTCGACATCATTCATCACGGGTTGGTCCTTCTTCGCAACTACGCTCACGGCGGTCAGTCGGAGTTCTGCCCGGTCGAGGCCGAGCACCTACACGAGATCTCGACTCTCATCGGCGAGGGCAACGAACGCCGGCATGTGTACTACCTCCGCGGCACGAGAGGGCTGTACCTCCAGCAGCTGCGGGCGCTCGGCCACGCTGGGTACTTGGAGCAGGTGTCGATCTGGTACACTCACCCGTGGCGTGTGCTCGCCGACACCGCCGGGCTGCGGCTCCTGGCGTGGGACCAAGGGGCCGAACCCCACGCTGCAGCTGACCCGGCCCGCCTCAGCGCGTCTGCTACCCGTAGCACACACGGCGGGCCGGGCAGCTGAGCTTGGTGTTCGGCCACCGGAGGGCGTAGGCGTGAAGGCAGTCGTCGTGGTACCGATCCGCGGTTCGGGCAACTCTTGGAAGGTGGCAGAGCCGTCTGACCCGCCCGCCAGTGTGCGGGAGCGAGAGGTAGTGTTGGAGATTCAGGGCGACGCCACGAACGGATACCATCTCGTGATGACTCCTGCGGGCTGTTTCACAGCGGACATGTGGCACGAGAGCGTCGAGGACGCGAAAGCCGCGGCTGCAGAGATGTTTAGCGTAGCCCCGGATGGGTGGACGTAGACGCCGAACCGGTCGCTGCACCTGACCCGGCCACGTGATTCGATTTTCGTTGCTTACGGCTTATGGATGTTGCGCATCGGTTGCGCGGCCGGGCAGGTGAGCTTGATGTTCGTTCGGCCGCCGGAGGGCGCGGATGCTCTGGTTGCGGACGATCCTGTTCACGATACTGGTGCCGGGGACGGAACTCGTTCTGCTCCCGCTTGTCGTGGTCTACCTGGGCCTGGGGCCGCGGATCGAGCCGGGCCCGGCACGCTACGCGGGCCTCGTGCCGCTCCTGGCGGGCCTGTTCATGATCCTCCGCGGCTTCGCCGCTTTCGTTCGCCGCGGCCGCGGCACGCCGGCCATCTACGACCCCCCGCGCGAGTTGGTCGTCGCCGGCCTGTACCGGTACGTCCGCAACCCGCAGTACGTGGGCGTGGTGCTGGTCATCGTCGGCCAAGCGCTGCTGACCGGGATGGTCGTCCTGTTCGGCTACGCCGCCCTCATGGCCGTCGGCTACCACCTCTTCGTGCGGTACTATGAGGAGCCGACCCTCGGGCGGCTCTTCGGCGAGCCGTACGCCCGCTATCGCGAGGCGGTCCCTCGATGGCTGCCGAGGCGGTCGCGCCGAACCGGCCGCTGCACCGGACCCGGCCACGCATTTTGATGTCCGTGGCTCACCGGTTTGAGTGGTCGCTGACTGGTGTCGCGGCTGCGGCTGCTGAGCTGCATGTTCGGCCCCGGAGGGCGGGTGGATGGCGGAGCGGCGCTGGCTGTGGGAGGCGGCCGACGAGTTGCTGGCGGCGTGGTGCCCGCCTGGCTCGGAGCGGACCTATACCGACGCCGGCGGCCGGGCCTGGACCGAGCGCGGAGCGGCCCCGGACCTGGAGCCGTTCCACCGGGCGTACGACCAGCTGCTGTGGGAGGTCGTCACGTCCCCTCCAGCGGGGTTGGCCGCTTTCGCCGCCCGGTTCTACGAGGAGCCGTACCTCAACCTGCCCCCGCCGCTGAAGGTCGTGGTGTGGAGGCTTGTCGGGCTAGAGGCGGGTGGCGTCGAGCAGCTGCGGGCCGCGGTCACCGGGATCACCCTCTACTGCGACCCGGCCGAGGAGGCCGGAGCGGCGGGCGGCATCCAAGCTCGGATCCGGTCGCTGGTCGGCTAGTGTCAGCCGGCCGAACCCCGCGCTGCAGCAGACCGCGGCTTCACCAGCGATTTGTGACGTATAGCGCTCAGGGCCGCGGCTGCTGAGCTCAATGTTCGGCGACGGAGGCACGGTGCGCGATGAAGTCGCTAACCACTATCCTCGCGAACGTGAGGGAGGACTACGGCCTATCCCCGATGTTCGAGTTGTACGAGTGGTTGGATGCAAAGGTGGTGCGTTCGGGGATCGAGTCCCTGACTAGACCGGGGCGGGCTATTTTCCTCGTACAGCGGTACGACGGCGACATGGCACAAGGGGGCTATGAAACGCTCATCACGTGGGACCGGACGTTAGGCATCATGCCGATGATAGCAGCGTTGCGAGAGGTGGGAGCGCCACGGACGGCTGGCGTGCTGACCGACTTAGCGTCGCTGTTTCCGTCCGGGACGATTCCCGACAACGCGGAGCTTCGCTGGCGGGAATACCGCGATCTGGTGCCACCCCGAAGGCAGAGAAAGCGAATGCAATGGGCCTTGCGTTGCGCCCAACGCGCGGAGGACGTTTGCCAGCTGTGCCTTGAGCACGCACGCCACAACTTGGTCGAGCTACGCGCTGAAAACGCCGAACTGGGCGCTGCACCTGACTGCGGGGGCGGGACTGCTTCTTGAAACTTCACCGCTTCCTACTGCCCCCGCAGCAGGTGAGCTTGTTGTTCGGCCACGAGAGGGCGCACCGATGGACGAGCGCCTTGCCGCCATCCGGGCGAGTGCTGCGGATAGGGGATACGCGTTCGGGCCGCCGCTGCCGGAGGCCGACATTCGAGCGTTCGAGGTCCGCCACCGGGTCGAGCTGCCGGAGGGCTACCGCCAGTTCCTGTCGGTAGTCGGCAACGGCGGGGACGGGCCGCCGGCCTACGGGCTGGTGCGGCTGGGCGAGGCACCGGGCGACCTGGTCCCCGAGTGGGCCGAGGAGTGGCGGGCGTTGCCGCACGTCGGCAAGCCGTTCCCGCTGACGCAGGCGTGGGTCTGGGAAGGGGAGGAGTACGATGAGGCCCGGCGGGACGCCGCCCGGCACGGCACCCTTAACCTCGGGCACGACGGCTGCGGGCTCTTCTGGCTGCTGGTCATCACCGGGGCGATGCGGGGGCAGGTCTGGGCGCACGCCGATGTCGGCGTCTGCCCGCAAGAGCCGGGCCGCGACTTCCTCCAGTGGGTCGAGGCGTGGCTGGCCGGGGTGTGGTGGTGGGCCGAACCCCGCGCTGCACCTGACGCCGGCCGCTGATACGCTTCCCGTGACCCGCAACGCATTGAACGACCGTTGCCGGTGAGTGACGCGTTCGGCCACGGACCGCGGACGGGTGACCGAAGCCGAGCTCCGCGATGCCGTGCGGGCGAGCCGCGGACCTCCGACGGAGCGGTCGAGCCCGCGCTCCCACGCGAGCCGGCGGGGCCGATCGGCCTGGGGCACAGCCGGTACTGCGGTTCGGGGTCGGCCCACGCTTCTTCGGGACCAGACGGGTTCCGACCGAGAACAAGGCGCGCCGCAACCTCACCCGACGTGAGACGACGGCCCGGCGCGCAAGCGCCGGGCCGTGTCGGGGTCTCGCGGACGACCCGGACCGGGCTACGCCGGCTTCCAGTCCTTCCCGAGTTCGATCTGGTACTCGGTCTTCCCGTCCTCGATGGTCAGCCCGCCGGGCAGGGAGTACCGGCTCGGGGCGGCGCCCTTCTTCCCGGGCTCGGCCGCCTCCCGCACCAGGGCGGCCGAGTACTTGCCGACCGGCATCCACCCGATCTTGAACGTCCCGTCCGCGTTGACCGGGATGTTGAACGACTCGCCCTTCGCGTGGAACAGCTTCAGTTGCACCTTCTCGCCGGCCGGGAACGCGACCGGCTGGCCGCCCCGGACGAGCCGGCCGTTGAACGCGTCCACCGTCGGCCCGTCGAACGGCTTGCCCGGTCCGCACCCGCCCGCCGCTAGCCCCAGGCCGGCGGCCAGAGCCAGGCTCCAGATCCGTCGCATCGCGGTCACCTCGTGGTTGCCGTATTGGGGCCGCCGGCCCCACACCGGGGCCGGCGGGTCGGGTCGGTCACTCGGCGGTGATGATGTCGCCGGCCGCGGGGGTCATGAACGGGATCACCTCCCGGTAGTTGGCCGTGTGCCGGAACGACCGGACGCTGCCGTCGCCCATGCCGAACAGGGCGCCGCCGGCGTACGGGCTGCCCCACCGGTTGTAGGCGTCGAGGTCGGGCTTGTCCTGGACCACCACGAACGTGTACCGGAGCCAATTCTGGCCGGTCGGGTACTGGGTCACCCCGGCGAAGTTGGCGTACGGGTCGCCCGCCTCGGCGGCCCCGGCCCCGGCCATCCAGTCGATCGTGTCCGGGCCGTGCGCCCGCATCAGGCCGAACCCGGCCCAGATCCCGGAGGCCGTGATCGGCTCGTCGAGCTTGTCCCGCAGCGACCCGTTGGACATGGTGAACTGCCCGGCCCCGCGGCTGCCGTACACCTGCGTGGCCATGGCCTTCGTGCCGACCAGCACGGTGCTGGACGAGCCGTCGGAGATGGTCTCGATCCGCCGGTTGAACGTGGTCCACTGGGCCGGGTTGTTGGCGTTCCACGCGCCGGGGCCGTACCCGCCGCTGCCGTTCGGGGTGGTGTTCTGCCCGGACCCGATGACCATGGCGTTGGCCGCGTAGTCGCTCACCGGGCCGGCCTTCCAGATCCCGTCCCACCCGCCGCCGGCGTTGTACGGGTCGACGGCCAGCCCGCTCCCGCCGCGGCTGGGGTCCAGGAACGTCTTGATCGGGGTGGTGAAGCTCCACGCGTTGTACAGGTTCCCCTGCTCGATGTACGGCAGGATCCGGTAGGCCCAGCTCGTCCCCTCCATCATCTGCGGGCGGGGCGGGTTGGCGGCCCACGGCGGCCCGAACGCCCACCAGGTGTACTCCTGGGTGCCGTTGTGCGGCAGCTTCCGGTTGGCGTCCTGGTAGTTGTGGAACGCCAGGGCGATCTGCTTGAGGTTGTTCGTGCTCTGGGCCCGGGCGGCGGCCTCGCGGACCTTTTGGACGGCGGGCAGGAGGAGGCCGATCAGGATGGCGATGATCGCGATCACGACGAGCAATTCGATCAAGGTGAACGCGCGACGAGCCGGGAGAGGGAAACGATGACTCATGGATTACCCAGACAAATGGGAGAGGGTATGAGAAACGCAATCGGGTAGGAAAGCCGACACAGACGCGGGCGGAACCCGCACGGAGGTAAGCCAGGTTATCCTAGCGTCATGTTCGGCGGCTTCAACCCCAGTAGATCCATCGGTTGGAGGGTGTGTCCCGCGCCGGGATTCACCGGACCCACGTCACGGGCTGCGGCGGAGGCCGGGTGGCTGCGGGGGCTGATCCGCCTGGCGGCCGGCTAGTGGAGGGGTCTCACCGATCGGGCCCGGTGAGACAGCCCGCCGAACAGGACGACCCGCTGCCGACCGAGACGCGGCGTACCAGATCAAGACGGGGACACGTCGGCGATGGTTCGGGACGTGGCCAATCAGTCGGCCGTACCGGGCGCTCGCGCTCCCGCCTCGTCGGTCGTTAGGGCATTCCGGTTCTGATCCGACTCGAAGATCCGGTCGGATTCTGTGTCCGCCTCCGAGCGGCCCGTCCGTTTTCCTGGACGGGCAGCCCCGAAGGAGTCGCCGCCACGGACACGGCCGGCCGCCGGACCCGCTCGGAGGGGGTGACGGCCGGCGGCCGGCTTAGCTCCTCTCCGTCGTAGCCGCGAGGAGCAACGGGCCGAGGACCTCCGACGCTTCTCCCCCGCCCGGGGTAATTCCCTCATCGGGGCGCCGGCACACGCCGGCCGTGCCCGAGGTCCACCCTCGCGCGACCACCCCGCCCGACTTCAGATCTCTCCTCCAGCAGTCGCGCTGGTGTGGGCCGCCCGGCGTCCGTTGCTTCGGTCCGACACTTCCTCCCCCGACCGGGTACTTCACACTCCCGAGACTCCCGCCAGACAGCCGCCGGCCGGTCCCGCCGAAGATCGCTGTGGGCGACACTCCCGAGGTGCCCACACGTGATCGCTACGCCCCCACCACGTCCTTCCCGCCAGCCGACGTCGAACACTTCTCCCCCGTCCGGGGTAGTTCCCTGGTAGGGACGGCCGCGGTGGCGGCCCCCGCCCGAGGGAACACCGTGATCGATCACCTCACGCACCTCCACCCGTCCGAGATGACCCCGGCCGAGCGGGCTGCCGCCGTCGCCGCCCTCCTCGCCGCCGGCCTCCTCCGGCGCCTCCACCCCGAGCACTTCCCGCCACCGGTCGCCAGTCCGAATTCTCAGGAAATTCCAGGCGAATCGACTTGAACACTCCCCCGGTGCGAGCGTTACTGTCCATGCCGGTTAACGACCCCGAGACGCGAGAGGAGACCCATGTCCGCCAAGACCGAACCGCCACCGTCGCTCGCCCGGGAGCTGGCGGCCCTCGACCGGATGACCACGGCCGAGCTCCGCGAGAAGTTCGCGGCCGTATTCGGCGAGCCGACCGCCGCCGGGAACCGCGCGTGGCTCCTCCGCCGGGTCGGGTGGCGGATGCAGGCGCTGGCCGAGGGCGACCTGAGCGAACGGGCAAGGGCTCGGGCGGCCGAGCTGGCCCGGGACGCCGACCTCCGCCTCACCCCGCCCGCCGACCGGCCCACGCCGCCCGCCGCACCCGCCCAGGCCGCGGCGCCGGTGGTGGCCCTCGACCCGCGGCTCCCGGCCGTCGGCACGGTGCTCACCCGGACGTACAAGGGCGGGGTGGTGCGGGTGAAGGTCCAGCCCGACGGGTTCGAGTACGCCGGCGAACTCTACCGCTCCCTCAGCGCGGTGGCCAAGGCGGTCACCGGCACGCACACGAACGGGTTCCTGTTCTTCCGCCTCACCCGAGGAGGTGCCGCATGACCGTGAGGAATCTGGCGGCCCGGGCTGCGGTCCGGCTGGTCCGGTGCGCGATCTACACCCGCAAGAGCACCGAGGAGGGGCTGGACCAGGAGTTCAACTCGCTCGACGCCCAGCGGGACGCCGGCGAGGCGTACGTCCGCAGCCAGTCGGGCGAGGGGTGGGTGGTCCTGCCCGACCGGTACGACGACGGCGGGTTCACCGGCGGGAACACCGACCGCCCCGGGCTCCGCCGGCTCATGGCCGATCTCGAGGCGGGTCGCATCGACTGCGTCGTCGTCTACAAGGTGGATCGACTCAGTCGCAGCCTCCTCGACTTCGCCCAGCTCATGCAGCGGTTCGAGCAGAAGGGCGTGTCGTTCGTGAGCGTCACTCAGCAGTTCAATACGGCGTCGAGCATGGGCCGGCTGGTCCTCAACGTGCTCCTGTCGTTCGCCCAGTTCGAGCGGGAGATCGTCGGCGAGCGGACCCGGGACAAGATCGCCGCGACGCGGCGGAAGGGGAAGTGGGGCGGCGGCCGCCCGGTTCTCGGGTACGACCGCGAGCCCGGCGGACGGCGGCTGGTCATCAACGCCGACGAGGCCGAGCGCGTCCGCGCCATCTTCCAGCTCTACCTCCGACACGGGTCGCTCCTCCCGGTGGTGCGGGAGCTCGGCCGCCGCGGGTGGGTGACCAAGCGGTGGGCGGACGCGACCGGCCGGGTGACCGGCGGGAAGCCGTTCACACGCACGTCGCTCTACCAGCTCCTGACCAACGTGCTGTACGCCGGGCGGGTGCGGCACAAGGCCGACGTGTACCCCGGCGAGCACCCGGCGCTCGTCGACCCCGCCACCTTCGACCGCGTCCAGGACCGCCTGCGCAAGAACGGCGCGCAGGGGGCCGGCCCCGGCTCGCCCGACCGGTACGGGGCGCTGCTGAAGGGGGTCCTCCGGTGCGGCCCGTGCGGGGCGGCCATGACCCCCACCTGCACGACGAAGGGCACCCGCACCTACCGGTACTACGCGTGCGTCGCCGGGCACAAGAAGGGCGCCGGGACCTGCCCGTCGAAGCCGGTGCCGGCCGGGCCGGTGGAGGGGTTTGTGGTCGACCGGGTGCGGGCCGCCGGCCGCGACCCGGAGTTGCTCCGCCAGGTCGTCGCTCAAGCCCGCCGCCAGCAGGGCGAGCGGCTCGCGGAGCTGACCGCCGAGGAGACGGGGCTGGCGGCCGATTTGGTCGGGCTGAAGCGGCACCTGGCGCTCGAGTCGGCGCGGTTCCGGCCGGGCGACGACAACGGTGAGGTCGTCCGCCGGCTCGCCGCCCTGCACGAGAAGGTCCGCCTCGCCGACGACCGGGTGAAGCGCCTCCGGGACCAGCAGCGGGCGGTGAAGGCGGCGGCGGTGTCAGAGGTGGACGCGGCGACCGCCCTGGCGGGGTTCGACCCGGTGTGGGCGGCGCTGGCCCCGGCCGAGCGGGCGCGGGTCATCGCCCTGCTGGTGGAGCGGGTGGCTTACGACGGGGCGGCGGGGAAGGTGGCGGTCACCTTCCGGCCGACCGGGCTGACCGCGCTGGCGGCCGAATTGGCCCAGCGCCAACAGGAGCAGGTGGCATGAGCGCGACGACGGGCGAGGGGACGCTGACGGTCGAGGGGACGGTGCACGTCGGCCGCCGCGGGCGGGGCGGGCGGAAGGAACTTCGCGACGGCGACGCCCCGCCGGTGCCGCCGCCGGGTCGGGTGCCGCGGGTCGCCCGGCTGATGGCGCTCGCCATCAAGCTCGACGGGCTGGTGCGCGCCGGCGTGGTCAAGGACTACGCCGAGTTGGCCCGGCTCGGGCGGGTGACCCGGGCGCGGGTCACCCAGGTGCTCAACCTGACATTGCTGGCGCCCGACCTCCAGGAGACACTGCTCTTCTTCCCGCCGGTCGCCGGGCGGGAGCCACTGACGCTCAAGGATCTCCAGTCAATCACCCAGCTGCGGGAATGGCGACGGCAGCGGCGGGCGTGGCGCGAGCTCACGGCCGCCCGCGGCGCCGGGGCGAACGGGTGACGGTCGGGGAGAAAATCCCGGAATCGGGGATGGCGCCGGGCAGACCGGTGGTGTACGCTTCCAAATAGTGGAAATATGTACACAATGCCCATCCCGAGGCCCGCCCGATGTCCCGCGTCTTTTCCGCCGCCCTCGTCCTCCGCCAGACGTCCCACGCCCTCACCCGCCACCTCCTCGCCCGCCTCGGCCACCCCGACCTCCCCGTCCCCTGGGACGGCCTCCCCGAGCGCGACGTCGACCCCATCCTCGCCGCCGTCCGCACCCTCCCCCGGCCCGCCCAGGACGACGTCGAGGGGGCCCTCCGCACCGTCTTCGACCTCGCCTCCGCGGCCAACCCGACGCTCGGGCTGC
>JAFKFQ010000728.1 GCA_017308215.1 bacterium
ACCCGACACCTCAACCCCACTCTACCGGCCCATTTGCCTGCACGCGCCCGCCCGGGGCGACCACAGTAGTCGGCTCACACCGTGTGCCGTGCGGAAGAACGGCACACGGCGTGTGCCGCCTACTGTGGCCGGCTCACGCCGACCGTTCGCCACGTCAAAACCCACGAGCACTCGCCTCGATGGATCTTACGGGTGCGAAGGCGTGTTTGGTGTTCGGTCTGCGCGTTCATCGCCTGGGCGCGGACCGGGCCGCGAAACACCAAACACGACGATACACTTCCCCCATGCCCCGCGACCCGCTCCCGATCGACGCCGCCCTCCCCGCACTGCTCGCCGCCGTCCGCGACTCCCGCGCCGCCGTCCTGCGCGCGCCGACCGGCGCCGGGAAGACGACGCGCGTGCCGCCGGCGCTGCTGGAGGTCGTTGCCGGCGTGGTGGTGATGCTCGAGCCGCGGCGGGTTGCGGCGCGGGCGGCGGCGCGGCGGATGGCGGTCGAGCACGGCAGCGTGCTCGGCGACGTGTTCGGCTATCAGGTACGCTTCGACCGCAAGGCCGGGCCGAATACGCGCGTCCTCGTCGTCACCCCCGGCGTGCTGCTCCGCCGCCTCCACGACGACCCGTTCCTGGAGGGCGTCGGCGCCGTGGTGTTCGACGAGTTCCACGAGCGCGGGCTCGACGCCGACCTGGCGCTTGGGATGGTGAAGCTCGTCCGCGAGGCGGTGCGGCCGGACCTGGCCGCGGTCGTGATGTCGGCGACGATCGACCCCGGGCCGGTGGCCGCGTACCTCGGCGGCGCGCCGGTCGTGGACAGCGCCGGCCGCAGTTTTCCTGTGGAAATTCTGTACCGCCCGCGCCGCGACACGCCGCCCCCCGTCGCCGCCGCGGCCGGCGTGCGCGAGGCGCTGGCGCTGACCGACGGCGACGTGCTGGCGTTCCTCCCGGGCCTGCGCGAGATCCGCCAGACCGCGGACGAGCTCGCCGGCCTCGACGCCGAAATCCTGCCGCTCCACGGCGACCTGCCGCCCGAGCAGCAGGACCGCGCCTTGCAGAAGCTCGACCGCCGCAAGGTCGTGCTCGCCACGAACGTCGCCGAAACGTCGGTGACGGTGGAGGGCGTGACGGCGGTGGTCGATACGGGGCTGGCGCGGCAGCTGGAGTTCGAGCCGGCGGTCGGGATGGACCGACTGCGCCTCGTGCCGATCTCGCGCGCCGCCGCCGACCAGCGTGCCGGCCGCGCCGGGCGGACGCGGCCCGGCGTGTGTCTGCGGTTGTGGGACGAGCCCGGCCACCGGTCGCGCCCGGAGCAGACGGAGCCGGAAATCCGCCGCGTGGACGTGTGCGGCGCTGCACTACAACTGCTGGCGCTCGGCGAGACGGACGTGTCGAACTTCCCCTGGCTCGACCGCCCGCGCCCGGAGGCGATCGAGCAGGCGAACCGCTTGCTCGATCAGCTCGGCCTCGTCCGCGGCGGCGCGCTCACCGACATCGGGCAGGCCGCGGCGCGTCTA
>JAFKFQ010000587.1:0-1821 GCA_017308215.1 bacterium
GGGGACTACGCGCTGAAGGTCCAGCAGGCCGACCTCCTCCGGCTCCTCGACCGGGTCGGGGACGGGGTCATCCCGGTCCTCACCTGCAAGCACGGCCTGCCGTTCCAGGCCGAGGTCGCCGGCTGACGCCGGCTCTGTCCCACCCCCGACCATCGTCCGGCCGCGCTGCGGAGGCGATCGTGGGCACCGCCCGGTGTCCCGGCCGCCCCGCGCCGCTCGCCGCCCCGCCGTGCCCGCGCCCTCCGCTCCCCCCGGCCGGGGAGGAGCGCACCCGTGCCGACCGACTCGCAGCCCGACTTCGACCCGGCCGAGGCCGCGCTGATCCGCGCCAAGGCCCGGGCGCTAGCCCGGCGGGGCGTCATTCCCCGCGGCGACACCGCCGACGCCGAGCAGGACCTGGCGCTGGCCGTACTCGCCGCCCGGGTTGGGTTCGACCCCGCCCGCGGCACCGCCGCCGCATTCGTTCGGGCCGTCGTGAACCGGGCGGCGGCCAAGCTCGCCCGCGGCCGGTTCGCCCCGTGCCGCCACCCCGGCCGCGTGACCCCGCTGGCGTGGCCGCCGGCCGACCCGGCCACCCTCCCCGGCGGAACGGCGGCGGCGGTGCGGATCGATTTAGCGGTCGACCTGACAACCGCCCTCGCCGCCCTCCCGGCGGAGCTGCGGCCGTTCGCCGAAGCGCTCCGGGTGTGGAAGCCGGCCGAGGTCGCCCGGCGGCTCGGGGTGTCGCGGCAGACGGTGTACCACCGCATCGCGGACCTCGCCGCCGCCCTCTGCGGCGCGGGGCTGGCGGATTATCACCCCGGCGCGCCGGACACTTTTCGGGCGCGCGGGTAATAGACAGGGCGCGGACGAAGCCGCCCGCCCCCAGGGAGCTGCCGATGACCGGACCCGCGTACCGCTACACGTTCGCCGCCCACGTCCCGGCCGAGGAGGTCGGGCTGACCCTGGCCCTGGCCGCGGTCGCGGCCGAGAGCCTGCGCGGGGAGGCGGCCGCCCGGCTCGACCTGGCGTACGCGTTCGACCCGGCGGCCCGGGTGGCGGTGATCGCCGCCGGCACCCGGGCCGGGCGCGACCTGGCCAAGCTGTTCACCGGGTTCCTCCGCCGCGAGTTCGGGGAGGAGAGCTTCACCGTCGAGTGGGTCGCCCACGCCGCCCGGCCTTCGGAGCCCGCCGCCTGACCGACTGACTCACCACTGACGCCGTGACGGCCGCACGCGCCGAACCCGCCCTCGCCGGCGGGCCCGTCCGGGGTGCGCGCCCAGGAGGAGCTTTCGTGCCCGACGACTACCTCACCGCCGCCGACCTCGTCGCCCTGGGCATCGACCCGGCCCTCGTCCGGGTGTGTTGCCCGTGGGCGGCCGAGCTGATCGCCCTTGACGGCACGTCTTGCTGGGCGACCGCCGACCTCACCGACCTGCTGACCGGAGGCGCCGTATGACCGCCGTGACTGAGGCCGTCGGCCGCTACCGGGCCGCCGGCTGGAAGACCGTCCCCGTCCACCGCCCCGGCGCCGAGACGGGCACGTGTACGTGCGGGCGCCCCGACTGCGACAAGCCGGGCAAGCACCCCGACCCCCGCCACTGGCCGGGCGGGTCGGCCGACGCGGCTGCGTTCGAGGGGCGCAACGTCGGCGTGCTCCTCGGCCCCGACTCGGGCGACCTGGCCGACGTGGACCTCGACTGCGCCGAGGCGCGGCTGGCCGCCCCGCACCTCCTCCCGCCGACCCCGGCCGCGTTCGGCCGCGGGAACGCCGAGACCCACCACCTGTACACCGTCGCCGACGGGGCCGCGGCGTTCGCCCAGCTCCGCGACCCGGTACTC
>JAFKFQ010000587.1:1829-11044 GCA_017308215.1 bacterium
GAGCCTCCACCACAAGGGGGCGACCCTCCACAAGGGGGCGACCCTCGCGTGGACGCGCGGCGGGACGCCGGCGGCGGTCCCCGGGGCCGACCTGGTGGCCGCCGTCCGCCGGGTCGGGGCGGCGGTGCTGGTCGCCCGGTACGCGAAGCCCAAAGTCCGGCACGACCTGGTCCTGCTGCTGGCCAACCTCGGCGTGCGTGCGGGCTGGACCGACGGCGACACGGTGGTGAAGTTCATCGCCGCCGTGTTCGCGGCCATGAAGGACGCCGACAAGTTGGAGAAGGTCCTCCGCGGCGAGGGCGCGAACGCCGTCGCCGATGCCCGCAAGCGGCTCCGGGACGGGAAGCCGATGACCGGGCTGCCGGCCCTCCACAAGATGCTCGACCCGGCCCTGTCGGCCGCCGACGCCGACGCCGTCGTCGCCCGCGTCTGTGACTGGCTCGGGCTCCCCGACCGCGTCCCGCCCCCGCCCGCCAGCGGGGTCAGGCCGGCCGGCGGAGGCAGCCCGGTGCGGTACACCCCGCTCCCGCCGTGGCGGCCGTTCCCGACCGAGCACCTCCCGGCCGCCGTCCGCGGGTTCGTCGAGTCCGTCGCCGCCGCCATGCGGTGCGACCCGACGTTCGTCGCGCTGCCGGCCCTGGCCGTGTGCGGCGGCATGATCGGCATGACCCGGACCGTCCGGCTCAAGGCGTCGTGGTGCGAGCCGGCCGTCATCTGGGCCGTCGTCGTCGGCGACTCGGGGACGCTGAAGACCCCGCCGTACAAGCGGGCGGTCGCCCCGATGGTCGCGCTTCAGGTCGGGGCGATGAAGGCCCACCGGCTGGCCCTGGAGGCGCACCGGGCCGAGGTGCGAGAGTACGAGCGCCGGAAGAAGCAGTCGAAGGCCGAGGATCCGGGCGACCCATCGCCACGAACCAGGCCGGACCGGAGCGCACGGGCTTCCCGAGTGCTGGCCGCGGGTGCCCACGGCTGACACAGGCGATCAACTCTCGCCCCGTCGTACAGTTCCAACTTCTTCCAACCCGCGAACCGGGAGTCGTCCGCGACGATTCGAACGCCGGCTCCGGCGTCCAGCACCACGTCCCGGGCCGACCCGTTCCGCGGCGAGGTGATTGCGAGCGGCCGGTCGTGGGTCGCGTAGGCCCGGTAGATGAAGGCGACGTCCTCGTTCAGCAACCAGCTCGACTTGGCCACATCGCCCTTGAACCGCTCGGCAGGCGTGACGGCGGTCAGGCCGCTCTTCCAGGTCGTGTTGTCGGCGACCCAGCCGGACGCGGGGTCGACGGACCGGAGCTTCACCGGCCCCTTCCGCACGTCGCCGTCGGCGGGGTAGCGGAGCCGGACCGCGGCGTCGAGGATCGGCATGGTCAGGACTTCCTACCCGGCGAGCTCGTGGCCGACGCCCTGGACGGCCAGCCACTCCCAGAGCGCCCCCTTCGGGCGGTGCTCGGCCAGCACCGGCTCCAGAGCCTTCGCCAGGCCGCCTGCCTCGCCCGGTTCGCGCTCCAGGTCACCGTTGATGACGCACATCGGCACCCGCCGGTGGTCGTCTGTGAGCTCGCCGCGCAGCTTCATCGTCGAGCCCACAACCACCCCCGCGATGACCTTGTCCGGGGCCGCCTTTATCAGCTGCCGTGTGTACCCGCCGCCGGCCGAGAAGCCGGTGGCGGCGTACGGCGCGTTCACCAGTTCCGGGTGCTCGGAGTCCGCGGCGAGCTGCTTGAGGGCGGCCTGCATCACCGCGTAGTCGTGCAGGTAGTAATTCGCCGCGCCCAGGAACGCGAACCCGTGCAGGGTCAGGAACTCGCAGTACCAGACCTGTCGGTGGTAGTCCCGCGAGTCGCCACCGGAGTACGGCCCGACCACCAGGATGCCGCGGACCACCGCCAGGCCGTCGGGCACCACCAGCCGGAACCTGTGCTCGCCCGTGGCGGGCGGCGTGGCCTTGACGACGTGGTCGTAGACCTTGTACCCCGGCCGCTTCGGTGCGGCGGGAGCCTTGATGCCGGGGTCCGCTTTGACCGATCGGATGCTCTCGATGACGATGCCGTCCTCGCCGCTGATGGTACGCCGCGTGCCCGCGGTCGACGCGGTGCCCGTAACAGTCTCACCGTCGGCCGCGGACGGCCAGACGGCCGGTCCGACGACGGCCGCCAGCGCAACGGCAACGAGAAGCCTCCTCATGCGTCTCTCCTCCCGGCCGGCGAATGCGCGATGTGCGGGGGGCGTGCGGCATTCCCGGGGATGTGGGCGTGACGAGCGTGTCGGCACGCCGGAGGCGCGAGCCTCCGGGGTCGGGCGGTGAAGAAGAGCGTACCACGGAGCGCGGCCGGACCCCAGTGCGGAACGCGCCGACGGTTGCCCACGCACGACGACTGACACCGGATCGTCACCCGGTGCGTGCGGCCTGGGCGGCGGACAGAACCTCGTGCATCCCGACCCCGGCCGCCGCGGCCGCGAGCAGGCTGACGAGGAGCACCACGGCCCCGACGCGGCGGGTCGCCTTGATCTGCCACCACATCAGCACGCCGGACAGACCCCAGAACACCATGACCAGCGCCATGGCGTCCACGACCACCGCCCAGAACAGCCGCGCCGACGACTCCCCGGGGTAGCCGTGCGCGAGGTGTAACCGGGTCAGGAACCGGCGGGCGGAGAGGGGCTCCGGGGACACCTCGTCCGCCCGCCGGCCGGACACCGAGCCGGTCTGGAACGCGTACGTGACCTGCCAGACCACCCCGTCCGCCTCCATCAAGAACGTCAGGTCGGGGGCGTTCGACGTGGTCACCTCGCCGGCCGCGAACCCGGTCCGCTCGAGGACGACGGGGGCTGCGGCCAGCGCCCGGTCGTGGAGCGGAGCTTCGAGCCGGACCCCCTCCCGCGGTGCGGCCGAGGCGCGCGGGCCGCCCGGGCCCGCCTTGCCCGTCGGGCGCTCGGGGACGGCGAACGGCGCGGGGTCGGCAGGCTTCGGGGCCGGCGGGCGGCTCCGCACCGTCCCCCCCGTTCCAGACAGGTCGAACGCAACGGTCACGTCGCGGCCGCCGGACCGCACGGTCACCGTCGCGACCTCGCGGGTGTAGCGGGCCTTTTCGGGCTCCGCGAGGGCGTACCGGACCCCCGGCTTGGCCCGGGCCTGGAGCGCGGCGACGACCTCCGCGGCGGTGGCGGCGGGCGCGGGCGGCACGGCCATCGGGGTGTCCGCCAGGGTCGTCCCGTCGAACCCCACGTACGGGGCGTCGGGCAGGAACGTCGGGTGGTTGAACAGGAACGCGGTGGCCCCGTACAGGAGCACCCACGGGAGCATCAGGAGGCCCGCGTACAGGTGTCCGCGGCGGAGCACCTGGACGGCCGCCCGGAGGGGGCGGCGGCGGGACCGGACCGCCGGCACCGCCGGCTCGGCGGGCGACAACTCGGGCGTGTTCACGGCGGGAGTCCGGGTGGGTTACGGGTTACTTGGCGGCGGCCTTCGTGTCGATCCGCCCGATCCGGTTGGCCTGTTCGGTGAACCACACCGCCCCGTCCGGCGCGGCGGTCATGCCGAACGGCTGGGCGTCCTTGGTAGTGAGGCCGAACCAGGTGACCGCCCCGGCCGGGGTGATGCGCCCGACCTTGTGCGTCTTGAACGCGGTGAACCAGACGTTACCGTCGCCCCCCGCCGCGATCCCGATCGGCTGCGTCCCCTTCGGCAGGTCGAACCCGGTGACCTCGCCCTTCGGCGTGACACGCCCGATGCGATCGGACCCGTTCTCGCTGAACCACAGGTTCCCGTCCGGCCCGACGGTGATGTCGCGCGGGCGCGCCTTCGGGTCGGCCAGGGCGAATTCGTCGACCTTCCCGGTCTTCGGGTCGAGCCGACCGACCTTCCCGGCCGCGCTCTCAGTGAACCAGATCATCTTGTCCGGCCCGGTCACCACCCCGTACGGCTGGGCATCTGCGGTCGGTACCGGGTACTCGGTGATCTCACCCTTGGTGGTGACCCGGCCGATCTTGTTCCCGGCCATCTCGGCGAACCACAGGTTCCCGTCGGGGCCGGCCGTGATCCCCCGGGGCCACGACCCCGTCGTCACCTTGTTCCCGGTCGCCGCCTTCGACGGGATGGGGAACGTCCCGGTGAACTCCCCCTTCGGGGTGACCCGGCGGATCGCGTTCTCCTCGCGGGAGGTGAACCACAGGTTCCCGTCCGGCCCCACGGCCAGCCCCTGGAGGACGCCGACGTCCTTCCCGGGCACCGCGAACAGGGTCACCTCCCCCTTCGGGGTGACACGGACGATCTGCCGCTTGAGCACCTCCGTCGCCCACACGTTCCCGTCCGGCCCGACCACGACGGCCTGTGGCCGCTGCCCCTCGCCGGGGAGCGGGTACTCGACGACGGGGCCGCCGGCGCCCGCCGCACCCGCCGTCGAGCACGCGAGCAGCACGGCACCGACCCACCCACGGGACCACGAGCGACGATTGCGAACAGTCACGGCGGTTGACTCCGTCACGGGATGTTGAAGGGTTCGAGTTCCGTCGCCGGCGCCTCGACGCGGACGCGCCACCGCGACTTCTTGGGGTCGGCGAAGCGCCCGCCCAGCCGGTCCACCATCTCGCCGTCCCGGCCGGTCGATTCGTCCCAGGTGACGGTCAGCACGTACTCGCCGGCCGGCACCCCGTCGCCCTTGACATAGCTCCCGCCCTCGAACGTCCCGTCCGCGCGCACCCGCGCCGACGGGTTGACGCCGTGGGCAGCCGTGGCCGGGTCCTGGGGGTGGAAGCGGACCCGTGCGTCTACCGGGGCGCGCCCGCCGACGGTGATCTTCCCCTTCACCGGGACGAGCGGAAGGCGGCCGTCCGGCGTACCGCACCCGGCGGGGCCGAGCAGGGTGACGCCGAGCAGCAACCCCACGAGGGGAGGGGTTCTGGGGGCGGGCATGGCGGTCTCCGCGTGGGTGAAGGCGTCAGTCGATCGCGACGGTTTCGCCGCCGGAGCGGCTGACGAACGCCTTCATCTGCTCCTTGGAGACGCCCGCCCGGATGAACCGCACCGACCCGTCGCACGCGGCGGCGTTGGCCCCGCCGGTGTGGAACGCGTACACCCCGTAGGCGAGGTCGTTGCTGCAGTTGACCACGCACGTACCGCCGCTGTCCGACCCGTCCTCCTTCCACGAGTAGATGCGGCTGTTGTGGAACGACGCCCAGGCCGCGAACCAGTGCCGGTTGCAGTTGCTCGGGTTCTGCGAGTTCGTGCACGGGACGGCGGTACGCTTCTGGTAGGTGACCGGGATGCCGGCGCTCTCGTACAGGAGCAGGGTGTTGGACGTGCCGTCGGAGATCGCGGCGAACTTGGTCCGCGCGTTGGTGGTGAAGTCGAGGGCCCCGAACCACTCCCCCGCGGGGTCGTTGCGGAACTCCTGGTACGATCGGGCGACGTAGTAGTCCCCGGCCTCGCCGGTGCGGTCGGTGAACGCGACGTTCCCGATCGGCTTGAGCAGCCGGTCGGACGAGGGCACGGAGGGGCAGACGTGGACCGCGAGCCGGACGTTTACGGCGGTCTGGTTCTCGGGGGCGTAAAAGTCGAACGCGGGCTGGTACAGGCTGCCGACCGCGGACTGCTCGATGTGCGGCAGGATCATGCTCCCCCAGCCGGTGAACGGCGTCGCGATCTGCGGGGGCGGGAAGCCGTCGTGCGCGCTCTCGTAGTTGTGGAACGCGAGGGCCAGTTGCTTCAGGTTGTTGGCACACTTCATCCGCGCCGCCGCCTCGCGGACCTTCTGGACGGCCGGCAACAACAGGCCGATGAGAATGGCGATGATGGCGATGACGACCAGCAACTCGATGAGTGTGAAGGCGCGACGGACCCCACGGCGCATGGCCGGTCTCCAGTGGGCGGAGTGGTGGTGGGAGCCGCGTTGCTGGCTGAGGTGCGCTGCAGGCGCACGGGCGGGGCGGAGCGTGCTCGGGCTACTGTTGAGACTCAATCTCAACGACTGCATTGTAAACAACCAGCGTGGTTCGGCAACGACCAGAAGTGGTTTTCCCGCAGAGTTCGTGGATCTGCAGCACTAGACTGCATTTTCGCCGAGTCACGGCCAACGGGAATGTGCGATCAAGCGACTCGAACCCAGCCTTCTCACTGCCGCCCGGCTTGACGGCGATAGCCCCGGACGAACGCGTCGATAGGGCGGCGGGCCGCCCCCGGCGCGAAACCGCCCTTCTCCAGCTCTGCGATTGCAGCGTCCGCGTCCCACCCCTCGAACTCCACCCGGAACACCGCGGCCAGCGTCCCGGTTCGATGGACGCCAGCGAAGCAGTGGACCAGGACCGGGTGGTTCGCCGGGTCGTCCATCACCGCCAGGAACTCTCGGACCGCAACCGCGGCCGGGGGCACGCCCGTCTCGTCCGACAGCCAGGACCGAGGCAGGATGCGGACGTGCCGCGCCCCGCGGGCCGCACACGCCGCCGCCTCCCAGGCGTCCGGGTATGGGTGTCCGGGGTCGCGCACGGTGCGGAGGGTGACGACCGTGCGGATCTGGTACGCCCGCAGGACCAGGTCGAGCCCCGTCGGCGAGAGCTGGCCGCTGCGGTACAGCACGCCCGGCCGGACCGCCCGGAAGTTGCGCAGGTGCGTGGTGTAGAGGGAGGGGATGAGCCCGGCGACGCCGGCGAGCAGGCACCCGAGGACGATCCACCGCCGGCGCGTCATCCCACAACCCTCCCTGGTATTGCACCCACGCGCTCCAGCGTGAGCGGCATCTCATCCCCGGTTCACCGGCGGCTTACCCGCGTCCGGTATCGTCGTCGTGGCCCGACCCACGAACCGGAGGCCGCATGCGTCCACCCCGATCACCCCTCGGCCGGGCGGCCGAGTTCGTCCACCACCACTTCCTCGGGCTGGTCGTCCTGACCTATGCTGGCGCCGCCCTGTGCCCCGCCCCGGGGCTGGTGCTGGCCGGACTCGATCCCGGGGGGCTTCTGCCCGGCCGGCCGGCCCTCCCGGTCCCGAAGCTGCTCCTCGCCGGTCTCCTCTTCGCCGCCGGCCTCGGGGTCTGCCCGCGGGCGGTACTCGACGTCGCCCGACGGCCGCGGCTACTCCTCGCCGGGCTGCTCGCCCGACTGCTCGTCCCGCTCGGGTTGGTCGCCCTGACCGCCCGGCTGCTGGCCGGGTGGCACAACCCGGCCGAGGTCGCGTGCGTCGTAGCCGGGCTGGGACTGGTCGCCGCCATGCCGGTCGCCGGGTCGTCCGTCGCCTGGGCCGGGCGGGGTGGCGGGTGCCCGGCGCTGAGTGTCGGGCTGGTGGTCGCCTCCACGCTCCTCAGCCCGCTGACCACCCCGCTGGCGCTCTCGGCCGCCGCGACGCTGGCCGGCGTCGGGGGCACGGCCGAGGCCGTCGGCCCGGCCGGGGCCACGCTGGTCGCGTTCGTCGTGGTGCCGACGGCCGCCGGGCTCGCCGTGCGGGCCGCCCTCGGCGCCGGATGGGCCGGCCGCCGGCGGGACGGCATGCGGGCGTTCGCCGCCGCCGCCGTCCTGCTCCTCTGCTACGTCAACGCCGCCGGGGCGCTCCCCCAGGTCGCCCGGCACCCGGACTGGGACTTCCTGGCGGTCACCGCCGCCGCGTGTCTGGGCCTGTGCGGCGGGTCGTTCGCCGCCGGGTGGTGGGTCGGCCGGCGGCTGGGCTCGGGGGCACCGCCCGGCGTGTCGCTGGCGTACGGGCTGGGGATGAGCAACAACGGTAGTGGCCTGGTGACGGCGACCGCGCTCGCGCTCCCGGCCGACGCCCTCCTCCCGGTGCTCGCGTACAACCTCATTCAGCACCTGGCGGCCGGGGTGGTGGGCCGGCTGGCGGGGCGGGTCGGACCGCGGCCAGCGTGACCCGGAACCGACTGCCCCGGCCCGGGGTACTCTCGGCGAGCCCCACCGCCGCCCCGCCGGCCCCCGCCAGTCGGGCGGCCACGGCCAGCCCGAGGCCCGACCCGGGGACGCCGAGCCGGCGGGCCGCCGCGGAGCGGAAGAACGGGCGGAACAGGTCGCCGTGGTCGGCCGGGTCGATCCCGACGCCGGCGTCCGCGACGTCGATGACGACCGGGCCGGCAGGCGGCGCATCGAGCGTGACGCGGACCGGGGTGCCCGGCGGGCTGTACTTCAGGGCGTTGTCGAGCAGGTTGTCGAGGAGCCCGCCGAACGCCACCGGGTTCGTTGCCGCCCACACCGGGCCGGCGCCGCACCCGGCGAGGGTCAGGTCGGCGGCCCGCGGGTGCCCGTCCCAGGTCCGCAGGTGGGCCGGGAGCCACGCGGCCAGGTCGGTCGGCTCCGGCGGGGGGAGGGCCGAGTCCGCCCCCTCTCGGGCGAGGAACAGGAGCGTCTCGACGAGCCCCCGCATCCGGTCGGCCTGGGCGCGGACGACCCCCAGCACCCGCCGGTACTCCTCCGGCGTGCGGTCGTGCCGCAGCCCGACCTCGACCTGACCGAGGACGGCAGCGAGCGGGGTGCGGAGCTGGTGCGACGCCTCCCCGGCGAACCGACGCTGGCGCTCGTGGGCGGCCCCGAGCCGGTCGAGCAGGTCGTTGAACGCCCGCCCCAGGTCGGCGAGCTCGTCTGCCGGCCGCGCGACCGCGAGTCGGCCGGTCGGGTCGGCGGGCATCGCCCGGGCCGCGGTGGCCATCGCGGTGAGCGGCCGGAGCGCCCAGCGGCACACCGCCCGCCCGGCGAACAGGGCGACCAGCCACACCACGGCCGACAGCCCGGCCAGCTCGGCGGCCAGCCGCCGCAGCTCCGCCGCCTCCGCCGCCCCGTCCGCGCCGACGACCACGTCGAGAAACGGGTACCGCACCTCCCCGGCCGGGACGGACGGGACCGGCCCGGTGGCGGGCGGGGTGTCGAGCCGGGCGCGGCGGACGCGCCAGCGGTCCGCCGCGCCGGCGAGGCGGTCGGCGGCGCCGGCGCCGGACTGGTCGACCGGCCTCCCGTCGGGGTCGAGGACCGCCCAGACGACGGCGCCGCCGGCCGGGAGCGCCAGCGCCCGCTCGTGCGGCTCCCACTCGACGCCCTGCGGGCCGACCTCGCACGCCGCCACCAGCGTGTTCACGGCCGCCTCCAGCCGGGTGTCCGCCTCGCGCCGCAGGTCGCCGCGGGCGAGGAACCAGAGGGCCGTGGAGAACCCGGCCAGCACGCCGCCGAGGGTGACAAGGGAGAACGTCAGCAGCCGGGTGGTGAGGGTCACGCCCCGCCCCCGGCGTCGG
>JAFKFQ010000588.1:0-5713 GCA_017308215.1 bacterium
GTGTAGCCCCGGGTGGAACCCGGGGCGGCCTGCCGCGGAGATCGTTCCCGCTCACCAACAGAGTCGCACCCCGCCGCCGGAAATGACCGCCGGCGTGAAAATTCGAAGCACGAAATCCGAAATTCGAAATCCGCACGGTTCGAATTTCGTGCTTCGGATTTCGGATTTCCGCGCGCCGTATGCTATCCCCGTCCGCCGGTCACTCCTCGCGCGGTGGGTTCCCCGATGAAAATGGGCCTCGTCGGCTACGCCGGGTCGGGCAAGAGCACGGTCTTCGAGTGGCTCACCGGGGCCAAGCCGGACCCGGCGAAGGTGCAGCAGGGGCAGACGGCGATGGCCGACGTGCCCGACGACCGCCTCGCCGGCATCGCCGCCGCCATGAAGCCGAAGAAGACGACCTACACCCAGGTCGCGGTGCTCGACACCCCCGGCCTCATGCTCGACGAGAAGAAGGACAACGCCCGCCGCCTCGGCATCCTCCGCGAGGCCAACGGCCTCGTCGTCGTGCTGGACGGCTTCACCCGCGCCGACTTCGCCGCGCAGCTCGCGCGCTTCCGCGACGAGCTCCTGTTCGCCGACCTGGAGGTCGTCTCGAACCGCGTCCCGAAGGTCGAGGCGGGGCTGAAGAAGGCCAAACCCCAGAAGGAGCGCGAGGCCGACGAGGCGGAGCTGGCGCTCCTGAGGCGCGTGGTCGCCGGGCTGGAGGCGGGCACGCCGGCGTCGCAGTTCGGCCTCACCGCCGACGAGGACAAGGCGCTCCGCAGCTTCCAGCTCCTGACGCTCAAGCCCGAGATCGTGTTCGTGAACCGCGGCGACTCGGGGTTCAATGACCCCCTCCCGGCCGACCTGCTCGCGCTGGCGCCGACGGCGGCGCAGGCGCCGGTGAAGCTCGAGCTTGAGCTGATGGAGATGGACGAGGCCGACCGCGCCGCGTTCATGACCGACCTGGGCATTACCTCGTTCAAGCGGGCCGAGGTGATCCGGGCGATGTTCTACGGGGTGGGGCGCGAGGTGTTCTTCACGGTGGGCGAGGACGAGTGCCGCACGTGGTCGATCCCGAAGGGGTGCGACGCGGTCGAGGCGGCGGGGTGCATCCACAAGGATCTGAGCGAGAAGTTCGTCCGCGCGAACGTGATCGGCTACGCCGACTTCATCGCCTGCGGGCTGAGCGAGAAGGAGGCGAAGGCCCGCGGCATCATGCGGACCGAGGGCAAGACCTACGTGGTGAAGGACGCCGACATCATGCACATCCTGGCCGGGCACTGACCGGCGGAAACCCGTATCCCCCGGCGCCGCGCTGGACCCCATTCGTGTCGGTTCGGAGGGGCCGTACCGGCTGGTAGCCGCGGGCTTCAGCCCGCGCTAGCGTCGCGCGGGCTGAAGCCCGCGGCTACCAATCTCGGGCGCGCCGCCGCCGCCAGGTCCGGCTGATCGGTCGCCGGACCTGGGAGGGCCGAAGCCCTCCCGGACCGGCGTGAGGCACGCCGCGATCGTCACCTACAAGGGTAACTTCAGCTGCCGCAGCAGCCAGCCGAAGAGCAGGGCGACGACGGCGCGGACGGTGTACTCCACCAGCTTCTCCCGGGCGGTCTTGCGGAGGGCCGCGTACCACCGCTTCAGGCGCGACGGGCGGGGCGCCGCGGGCGGGGCCGCGGCGGCATGTTGGGGCGGGGTCGGTTCGTTCTGGGCGGGTGTGAGCATGTCTGATATCCTCGTTGGTGAAATCGGTTCGGCAGACCGTTGAGCCACGTTGTCCGGCCGGGCAACAGCGTGATTCTTGGCGATCGGTCCGGCGATTTCTGTCCCACCGCGGTGCCAAATACCCCCCACTTCTTGTCACCCGAGCTGTTGCGATGGCCCTGCGAATAGACGGGAGAAAGTTGCGAACACTTCGGGAACACATGGGGTGGTCGCAGGGTGACCTCGCGCGCGAAAGTCGGGTTGCCCTGAACACGATCTCCCGAATGGAGAACGGCGGAAGTTGCCACCCCGCGTCGTGCCGGAGTGTGGCAGAAGCCCTGGAAGTGGGTCTGGAGAGCCTGTTGGCCGCAGACGTACCGACAGAGCCGGAGCCCGAATCGGCCCAAGCCTTGGTCGGGCTGGATGAAGTGGCGGCGCTACTCGAACGCCGCGTGTCGGTGAACCTGGTCCTCCCGCAAGGCGCGAACGGGCGGGCGGTGGGAGAGCAGCTGACCGGTCCTCTCGGCCTGCCGGTGGTGGACCTGGAGAACCCGGTCACGTTCACGCGACCGGGGTTGCTGGGCGAGATCCTGCGGGCGCTGGGGGTGTCGGTCCCACTGCTGCCCCAGAAGCCGCACGACATGCCGAAGTTCGGGGAGCAGGTGGCCCGGCTCGGCCGCTACGCCCGGCTGGTGGTCACCCACTGCGACGTGTTCGCGGCGGTGAAGCGGCGGGAGGAGTACGAGATGGACTTCTTCCACGCCCTGCGCTACTACACGACGACCGACAAGAAGCTCGGGCTGGTGCTGGTGTCGCGCCGGCCGTTCGGCGACCTCCTGCCGACCGACCACCCCCTCTCGACTCTGGACATCAAGACGGTCGAACTGCGGCCCACGTCATGACGGTCCTCCCCCTCGATCAGATCGGGCTCGGCTGGCGGAGCCACTGGTCGGCCCTGTGGTGGCTGTTCCTCCTCTACCGCCAGCCGAAGGAGTTTCAGGAAAGCCTGGCCAAGTTGCCGGGGTGGCAGCAACTACTTGCCGGGTTCGTGAGCTACATCCACGCCGTTCCGTGGATGATCTTCACGTGTGTCGTCGGACGACTCTTGCTCTTCGAGTCCGGGTTCGTGGAACTGAGATCGTTCTATAGCGACTCAGGTGGCGCTTTTTGGGCTCATGGCGAGTGGATCACCCGTGGGATCGCGATCGGGATCGCCACCGGAATCGCCGAAGGGATCGCCGCCGCGATCGCCACTGCCGGGATCGCCGCCGGGATCGCTGCCGGAATCGTATTCGGGATTGCCACCGGAGTCGCCCGAGGAATCGCCGCTGGGATCGTTGTCGGGATTGTTGTCGGGATCACCTTTGGACTTGTCTTTGGGTTCGACGAAGGGATCGTATTCGGGATCGCCGAGGGGACCGCCATTGGGATCGTCACCGGGATCGCCGCCGGGACCGCCATTTCTCGTGCTTACTATCTACCGGTAGCAGGATGGATGGTGTGGCCCCGACCCTGGGGGCGGTGGTACCCCTGGCACCCGGTCGCGTGGGATCAGATGTGCGGAATTCCGTTTCCCGGGCTCGATCGGCTCCTGGTTGCGTATTTCGAACACGACCCGGACGCCGCGCGTGCAGAAATCAAGCGTCTAATCAACACTTATCCTAGCCAGCAGTGGTCGGCGTTGAAGGCGAATGCGGCCATTGTCGCCCGCGACGCGGCCAAGCACGCGGACCTGACCCACTTGCCAGTAGTCCTGGCCGCCCTGCCCGAAGGCGACAGTGGTTTTCTTCGACAGGTTCCCCGGCTGCGGGAACTCGCCGCCGTGATCGCGGAACGGCAGCAGCAGCTTGATCAGGCGACGTACCCCACGGTGCGCAAGCAATTGGCCGAGCTGCTCGTCCAGCAGATCGAGCACTTCCGCGACCAGATCGCCGGGTTCGAGGAGCCGCTTCGGACCGAGTTCCGCCAAGCCGCATCCATCTGGCTCGATCGCGCCCGCGTGCCGTTCGCCGCCGCCCTCGGCACACAGACGAACACGACGACGCAGCTATTCCGCGCCGGCGACCCGGTGAGCCGCGAGCAGGAGGCGTTCGTCTACCGGACCGCCGTCGTTGCCGAGTTACAGCAGCAGGTTTTTCTCGCCACCGGCTGCCCGGGCCTGATCCTGTACGGCCGGCGGCGGACGGGTAAGTCGACCGTCCTCCGTAACCTCATCGGATTCCTGCCGTCGAGCGTGCCGGTCGGGTACGTGTCGATGCAGAACCCCCAGGCGTTCACGTCGGTCGAGGGGTTCTGCCGGACGATTGCCGGGGCGGCCCGGGTCGCGGCGCGGTGGGGCGCCGACCCGTCCGCCGAGCCTGCCGACCTGCCGGGTCTGATGCGCGTCCTGGGCTGGTACGATGACCACCTCGGTCGAGCCAAGCAGCGTCTCGTGCTGGCCCTGGACGAGTACGAGATGATCGACGCCAAGATCGGCGAAGGGGTGTTCGGTCCGGACCTGCTCGCCACCTTCCGCGAGTCGATCCAGTTGCACCGGAACGTGACGTGGGTGTTCGCCGGCAGCCACGAGATCGCCGAACTGACCCACGCGGAATGGTCGTCCTACCTGGTCAGTGCCCGCACGGTGGAGGTGCTGCCGTTCACCCCGGCCGAGACGCGGCAGCTCCTCACCGACCCGATGCGGCACTCTCGACTGTGGCAAGACGAGGCCAAGCGGCCGCGGTTCGCCGCGGACTTCTGGGGGACGGACGGGATCGACCGGATTCACGCCGACGCCGGCGGGTGGCCTCACCTGGTTCAGCTACTCGCCGAGACGGCGGTGGACGTGGTGAACGCCGAAGGCGCCACCGGGGTGACGGACGAGATGTACGGGCGGGTGCGGGAGAAGGCGGTGGTCCGCGGGGACACGGTGCTGCGCCAGCTGTTGCTGGGGGAGGTCAAGTCGCCCGGTGAGCGGGAGTACCTGACCCGGTTCCGCAAGCTGGACGACCAGCCCCCGCCGGACGACGAGGCGGTGGAGCGGTCGATCCGCCGCCGGCTGCTGGTCGAGGCGGCGGGCGGGCGGTGGCGGCTGCGGGTTCCTCTGATGCGGCAGTGGCTCCGCGACCGGGGGTGATGGGGCGAGTGGTGCGCAGGCGGTCTGCGCTGCGGTGGCCCCCGGTTCCCGTCGCAGGTGGTGCCCCCCACCCCGCGGCGAAGCGCCGCGACCCTCCCCCTCAACGGGGGGAGGGTGGGAGGCACCGGGCCGAGGTCGATCGTTTCCACATCGCGGAGGTGATGATGTCGGAGCACGCATCGTCCCGGCACGACCCGAACGCCTACCGGCTCGCCCGCGCGCTCCGCCGGCCGCTCACCCCGACCGAGGCGATCCTGTGGCGGGAGCTGCGCGGGAAGCGGCTGCGCGGGCTCAAGTTCTGCCGCCAGCAGCCGGTCGGCCCGTACGTCGCCGACTTCTTCTGCGCCGACGCGCACCTGGTCGTCGAACTCGACGGCGATTCGCACGTCGGCCGCGAGGAGCACGACGCCCGCCGGACGGCGTACCTGGAAGCGGCCGGGTTGCGGGCGATCCGGTTCTGGAACACCGAGGTGTACGACAACCTCGACGGCGTGCTCGCCGCGATCCTGGATGCCTGTACGAGTCCGACACCTGAGCGGGCCGACGGACGGCCCCCACCCTCCCCCCTTTGAGGGGGAGGGTCGCCGCGCTTCGCGGCGGGGTGGGGGGCACCACCTGCCGCGAAGTCCGAGGGGCCACCGCGGCGCAGACCACCTGCGGACCAGAGACAGCCGAGCCGCCCGCGACCCGCTCGGGGTCGGGGGCAACAATCTGTGTCCCCCGGTGCCGCTTCGCGCACTACCCCGGTGTACCCCGCGGGAGGACGCTCCGATGTCGCTGCCCCTGCTCGCCGCCGCCCGCCGGGTGGCCCGGCTCGCCGACCCCGACGCCGGGCTCGTCGCCCGGTTCGCCCGTGACGCCGACCCGGCCGCGTTCGCCGAGCTGATCGCGCGGCACGGCCCCGTCATCTGGGGCGTG
>JAFKFQ010000588.1:5729-15454 GCA_017308215.1 bacterium
GGACGTGTTCCAGGCCACCTTCCTCGTCCTCGCCCGCGACGCCGCCCGGGTGCGGCGGGCGGCGTCGGTCGGGAGCTGGCTGTTCGGGGTTGCGGTCCGGCTCGGGCGGGCGCACCGCCGCCGCGCCCGCACCCCGGACCCGGACCGGCTCACCCGCCCGCCCGCCGTCGATCCCGCCGCGGCCGCCGTTCAGGCCGAGCTCCGCGCCGCCCTCGACGAGGAGCTCGCCGCCCTCCCCGACACGCTGCGGGCGCCGCTGCTGCTGTGCTACTACGACGGCCTGACGCAGGACGAGGCGGCGGCCGCGCTCGGGTGGTCGGCGCGGGCGGTGAAGGCCAAGGTGGCGCGCGGCCGGGCAGTGCTGCGCGCCCGGCTGACGCGCCGCGGGGTGGAGCTCCCGGCCGTCCTCGCGGTGCCGCTGTTCGCCCACCCGACCCCCGCCCCGGCGCGCACCACCGACCCGCTGCCGGGTGCCGCCGTCGCGGTCGCGCGCGGCCGCGCGCCCGAAGGCGTGTCGGCCGCGGCCACCTCCCTCGCGCGTTCCGGGACGGCGGTCTTCGGCTCTGCCGCGCGGCTGGCGTCGCCCCGCCGGCCGCCGCGGTCGCCCCGCCGCCGCGGCCGGTCGATCCGCTGCCCCCCGGCGGCCTCCACCGCCTCGGCAGCACCCTGTTCCGAAGCCCGCCCGCGAACAGCCGCGTGTTCTTCACCCGCGACCCGGACGTGATCGTTCTCGGCGGGTGGAACGAGCCGGGGCGGTTCCTCGACGTCCGGACCGGCCGCGTGGTTCACGCGGTGGACCTGCCGCGGACCTACGGGATGAACATCGACGTGAACCCCGGCGGCACCCGGCTGGCGGTGATCGGCACCCACCGGTTCGCTGCCGGGGCGAGGGCCGACGCCGCGGTGTGGGTGATCGACACGGCCACCCGCGGCGTGCTCCGGCGGATCGACCTTCCCGGGGTGGACCTCCGCGGAAGGGGCGGCGCGGTCCGGCTGTCGCCGGACGGGACGCGGGTCGCCGCCGCGTTCGACAAGCACCTCCGGGTGTGGGACGCCGCCACCGGCGCCGAACTGGCCCGGCGCGAGTCGCGCAACGCGCCCGCGCCCGTGTTCTCCCCGGACGGCCGGACGCTGGCGTTCGGGAGCGATGTGATCTTCGTCTGGCGGTGGGCGGAGGGGCGCGAGCCGGCGGAGGTGACCCGATTCCTGTCCCGGGCCGGGGGCACGCTCGCCTTCACCCCGGACGGGCGGAGCCTGGTCGTGTCCAAGACCGGCGGCTACCCCGGCCATCCCCGACCTACCACCCTGGTGACGATCGACCTCGCCACCGGCCGGCGGACGGCTGAACGGGAGGTCGTGGAACTCGTCAACCGGTTGTCGTTCCCGCCGGGGGAGGCCGCCGTGTCGTTCGCGCCGGGCGGTCACGCCCCGGGTCGGTTCGCCGTTCACCTGGGAGACCCTCTGACCGGCCAGGACGTCCGCGCGATCCCGGTCGGCCGGGTGCCACTGATGGACTTCGGGTGGTCCGCGGACGGCGGCCGGGTGGCCGGCCTGACGCCGTACCGGGCGTGGGTGTGGGACGCGAAGACGGGCCGGCCGGTCGGGGCCGAGGCCGACGGGCACGAGGCGCCCGTCGGCGCCCAGGCGTTCACTCCGGACGGGACGCTGTTCACCGCCGCGGACGACGGGACGGTGCGGACGTGGGACGCGGCCGGCCGGCCCCTCCGGGTGATGCCCACCGACGACGCGGTGCGCGACCTCGCCGTCGCGCCGGACGGGTCGGTGGTCGCCGGGCTCGACCTCCGCGGCACGGTCCTGGTGTGGGACGCGAAGACCGGCAACCCGCTCCGGTCGTTCGGCGGCGGGGTCGAGCCGCACCGCGACTACCTCCGGATCGCCGACACCGGTGGCACCCGCCGGCTGCGGTTCACGGCCGACGGGGCGCGGCTCGTCACCTGGGCCGACGACCTGACGCTCCGGGTGTGGGACTTCCGGGCGGGCCGGCAGTTGACCGAGTTGCCCACGCGCACCCCACGACCGAAGGAAGACCGGTTCAGCACGGAGGAGTACGCCGAGCGCGTGGCCTGGATCGGGGCGTGGGCGCCGGCGGCGGCGGTCAGCCCGAACGGGGCAGCGTTCGCCTACGCCGCCGCCGACGGCATCCGGCTGGTGAACCCGGCGACCGGGGCCGACCGGGGGCTGCTACCGATCCGGTCGGACGGCCTCATCCGGCTCGACTGGTCGCCGGACGGCCGCCGGGTGGCGACGATCGACTGGCCCCAAAGCCGCGCGAGGGGCGAGGGGGCGTACACGCTGGACCTGGCCGTGTGGGACGCGGCCACCGCCCGGAAGGTGTGGGCGGGGACGGTGACCGGGGACCCCTCGGCCCGGGTCGGATTCACGCCCGACGGCTCGCGGGTGGTGGTGCACGCGGCCGCGCGGTGGCGGGAGGGCCACGCACTCCGGTTCTTCGACGCCGCGACCGGGGCGGACGCCGGCCGGCTCGACCTCCCCGCCGCGCCCGAGTCCGTCGCGTTCGACCGTACCGGGCGGCGAGTGTCGGTGGGGTTCGGGGACACGACCGCGGTCGTGTTCGACACGGCCGCGGCGCGCGCCGCGCGCTGACGCGCCCGTCGAGCCGGACGTCACGGGGACCGCGGGGTTGTGGGGGTGCCGGTGCGAGGAGGACGCGGCGCGCCCGGGAGGCCGGCTCATCCCCCCGCCGTGGCGCAATCGTTGGACGAACCCGTCCGGCTCTGGGACGCACACACATTCTGAAAGAGCCGCCGGCCGGCGCCGCACTGCCGGGCGGCAGCAAGAAGCTCCCACAGGTCGGGCTGAGCCCGTGGTTGCGACGCCCCAGGACTCTGTCGCAGGCCGTTCGGGGTAGCCACCCCGTGCTGCTCACTTTACTGAGTTCAGGGTGGGGAACGCTCCCAACAGCCGCCACGGCCTTCTAACCGGGTATGAGCAGACCACGCGGTACGGCTGACGAACTGGAACGCCGCCGCCGACAGGCGGTGCGAGCGGTCGAGGGCGGTACGCCTCGGGCGACCGTCGCCACGGTCCTCGGCGTCCACTACAAGACCGTCGCCCGCTGGGTCCGGGCCGCCAGGACGCCCGGCGGGCTGGACGCCAAGCCCCAGCCCGGCCCGACACCCGGCCTCACCGACGACGACCTGCGTCGGCTCGGCGGGCTGCTGGCGAAGGGGGCCAAGGCCCACGGGTGGCACAACGAGTTGTGGACCGCCGCCCGGGTGGCCCGCCTGATCGAGCGGGAGTTCCACCGCTCCTACCACCCGGAGCACGTCCGGGTGATCCTCCGGCGGCGGCTCGGGTGGACCAGCCAGAAGCCCCGCCGCCGGGCAAGGGAGCGGGACGACAAGGAGGTGGCGAGGTGGGTCGGTGACGAGTTCCCCCGGATCGTCCGGGAGGCGTGGGGGCGGAAGGCGTACCTGGTGTTCCTCGACGAGTCGGGGTTCTTCCTCACCCCGACCGTCCGCCGGACGCTCGCCCCGCGCGGGCGGACGCCGGTGCTCGACGCCTGGGACCGGCGGGACCGGCTGTCGGCCATCAGCGCGATCACCGTCAGCCCGGCGGCGGCCCGCCCGAACCTGTACTTCGACGTGTACCCGCACGCCGTCCGCGGCGAGCAGGTGGTGGGCTTCCTGGCCGACCTGCACCGGCGGCTGGGGCCGCTCACGGTGGTCTGGGACCGGGGGCCGATCCACGACAAGGCGAGGGTCGTGCGGGCATGGCTGGCGGCTCACCCGGGGGTGGTGACCGAGAAGTTCCCGGGGTACGTCCCGGACCTGAACCCGGACGAGGGCGTGTGGGGGTGGACCAAGTACGGGCGGCTGGCGAACCTGGCGGCCGAGGACACGGACGAGTTGTTGGGCTGGGTGATGGACCAGTTGGTCGAGGTGAAACTCCGCCCCGACCTGCTCCGTGGGTTCATCCGACAGACAGACTTGCCGGGCGTGTCACTCGCTGCGTGAAGGGGAGTATTCCCCACATGGGACGCAGTAATACCACCCTTGTCGATTGTGCTGTTCAGTCGCATACTCTCCCGGCGGCATTTATAGCCCAGACCGCAGGGCTAAGTGTTCGGGTAACAATATGTTCGGTCGCATCTTTTGGTGGCGGGTGGGGGCGGACCATAACGTCAGTCGTTCAGACAGTCGGACGGTAGGGCTTCGGATAGAGGGGCTGGAGGATCGGGACTGCCCGGCCATTTCGATCCAGATCGACTACTCGTTCGACGACACCAACGGGTTCTTCAACGACCCGGCCCGCCGTGCGATCCTCCAGCAGGCCGCCAACGACGTAGCGGCCCGTCTGGATACAAACCTCCCGGCCATCATTCCGGGTGGCGGGAACAGTTGGCAGCCATCGTTCTACGACCCTGAGACCGGAGCGCTCGCTGTCGTGCCGAACCTGTCGGTCCCGGCAAACACAATCGTGATCTTTGCCGGAGCTCGGGATCACCCGGGAGACGTGGGCGCTGTAGGCGGGTATGGTGGGTACAATGGGGTCACCGGCTCGACTGCGTGGGTCGACACAATCCAGTCCCGCGGGCCGGGGTTCGGCCTGTGGGGTGGGGTGCTGTCGGTCGATACAAGCACTCCGGGCTGGTACTTCGGCGCGTCGGCAGGCGGGATCGGGCCAACCCAGGTAGACTTCTACTCGGTCGCCGTCCACGAGATTGGTCACATTCTCGGATTCGGCTCGGCGCCACAATTTACGAGTCTCGTTTCGGGGGGTGTATTCACGGGTACGACCGCGACGGCCGTATACGGCAGCGCGGTGCCGGTCTCGGGTACGGCCCACTGGCAAGAGGGGATTACGGTCGGCGGGCAGCCAGTCTCGATGGACGTAGCCACCCAGCGCGGCAGCCGAATTCCGTTCTCGCGGCTCGACTACGCCGGGCTGAAGGACATCGGGTGGACGGTCTTCCCGCCGGTCCTGGAGGGGTGGACGAGCCAAACGGCGCCGGCCTCCCTGCTCGTGTCGGCCGGCAGCGGGAGCAGCCTGATCACGGTCGGGAACTTCCCGGGCTACGGTGTCTGGAAGTTCACCCCGGCCGGGGGGTGGCAGAACATCGCCGCCGAGGCGTCCGCCCTGGCCGTCGCGCCGAACGGGGTGATCGCGCTGTACTCGCCGGGGTACCTCGGGTCGGACGGGCAGCACCACGTCCAGCGGTACACCCCGGGGAGCGGGTGGGTGGACCTCCCGGCGAGCGCGCCGGTCAACCTCCTGGGGGTGGCGTCGGACGGGACGGCGGTCGCCAACATGCCGGGGTACGGGGTCTACAAGTACACCACCGCGACCGGGTACACTAGCATCGCCGCCGAGGCGACCGCCCTGGCCGTCGATGCCACGGGCAACATCGTGATCAGTACGCCGTCCACCAACCCGAGCATCAACGGGACGTGGCGGTACTCCGTGACGAGTAACTCCTGGGTGAGGGTCAGCGCGCTTCCGGCCACCCTGGTCGCGATCAGCAGTGACCTGACGGTCTACGCCAGCTTCGGGACGAACGGGGTATGGCGCATCTGATTCGGGTAGATGATCGACGGCGCGGGGGGTGCCTCTCCGCGGCCGTCGATCGGCTCGGTTGCTGGATGGGGTGGGTTGTCTCCCGGGCGATCTGCCCCCGTAGCGTCGAGAACCGCGCGGGCTGAGTCGTCGAGATTTGACCACCCCCTTTCACGGGTTCGAGCTGGTCAGCGGACCCGGACCACGCTCCGCTGCACGACCCGCTGCGGCGCGGTGACCGCCTGCACCTTCACGGCCTGCACCCGCACCGCCGCGACGTGCTGTTGCACGACCACGACCTGCGGCACCACGACCGCCTGCGGCTGGATGATGACCGGCGGGGCGCTCGGCACGGTGACGACGGCCACGGTGACGGCGACGGCCTGCGGCACGACCACGGTCTGCGGCACCACGACGGCCTGCGGCTGCACGACCACCTGGGCCGGCGCCACCACACACGGCGGGGTCGCCAGGGCCGGCGCGGCGGGCACGGCCAGGGCGAGGACGGCGAACAGCGTCTTCACGGGGCACCTCATTGCGTCAGGGCGGATCGCTCCGCCGGGGTCAACGCCCGGTCGGGCGGCATGGCGCCGCTCTCGACCGCTTCCTTCACCCGGGTCCGTTCCCGGGCGCTCAACGGCTTCAGGGTGGTGGCCTTGTCATCCCCGAAGAGGATGAACCCGCCCCCCGCCTTGTCCGCCTTCGCCGGCGTGTGGCAGCCCGCACAGCGGGTCTTCGCCACGGCGGGCCGGTCCGGCCCGGCCTTCACCGCCCGCGCCGGGGCGGTGTTCCGCTCGATCGACTCCAGGAGCTCGATGACCCGGTCCAGCCGGGCCGCGTCCGCCTTCGACAGCGCGACCGGCGGCTGGTAGTGGGCGGTCTGGCTCGGGACCGCGCCGGGCTGGGACGCGCCGGGTTGGGACGCGCCGGGCCGGGCGGACCCGGCGACGACGGCCGCCACGGCGGCGAACAGGAGGGCGGCGACGACGCGGCTCATGGAGCGCCACCCCCGAGCGTGAGCATCAGCAGGGCGAACGCCTCCTCGTGGTGTTCGCGCCGAATCGGCGGGCCGTCGTCCATCAGGAACGCGGCGAGCACCAGATCCGCCGCCCCGCCCCGGCTCCGGACGTGGCGGCGGAGGGCCACCTGGAGTTCGGCCGGCGTCACCCCGCACTCGGCGGCGGCCCGGCCGAGCGTCACCGGGTCGTCGAGGTAGCGGCCCCACTGCCGCTCGACCGCCCGCGACAGGTCCGGCCCCGTCAGCTTGGTCAGGTCGGCCACGGCCTCGGCGTAGTCCGCCACGTCCCGCGCGTACGCGCGCTCCAGCGGGCCGAGGTACACGCTCTCGAGCCGCCGCGCGCGGGCCGGGTCGAGGGCGGTGGGCGCCAGGCTCACGCCGGTCTTGTCGGGGTTCCCGTACACCTTGCGGGCGTAGTCCCGGACCGGCTTGAGGCCGGCGTCCTGGTGGCAGGCGGCGCACGAGTACCCGACGTGGACGCGGCGGTCGTTGTTGGTCGCGCGGTGGTCGGCGGCGATGAAGTCCGGGGCGGCGTCCACCTGCTTGCCCGCGGCGTCGCTCAGGTAGTACCCGGGCAGGCCGTTCGGGAGCGTGAACACCACCTCCTCGGCGTCGTGCTTGTACTGCTCCAGGAGGTTGCGGTGGGCGTTCTGCCCGCCCACCGACGTCTTCGCGTCGCGGCTCTCCCACCACGCGCCCGTGATGGTCGCGTACCGGAACACCTGCCGGTTCTGGGGCGTCACCCCCGACACCGGGATGATCGCCGCCAGCTCGCGGTAGAGCGCGGCGGCCTTCGCGCGGTCGAGGGCGGCCAAATGCTCCGCGTCGGCCCGGTTCTTGAGCCCGAGCCAGTCGTAGTACCCGTGCCCGGCCCGGTCGACCTGGGCGAAGGTCAGGTGGAGAAACTGGTCGGCGCGGACGACCGGCGTGCGGGAGCCGGTCAGCGAGACGAGCTCGGCCGCGGGTACGGGCGGGAGCCAGGGGCCGACGATCACCTCCTCCCGCTCGACCACCGGGCCGGCTTCGGTGTACGACTCGGTGACGTAGTACCCGCTGCGGAGTACCTGCCGCTGCTTCGTGACGACCGGCCCGGGGACCGTCACCTTTGCTTTCACTGTGTAGTAGACGTTCTTCTCGGCCAACTTCTTCCACGTCTCTGGTGACCAGCGGTAGTGGTCCAGCCGCACCGCCCAGAGCCAGGGCGTGACCTGTCGCGGGGCGGCCCGCTTGCTCTCCCGCGACAGGCCGTTGACGTGGTAGCTGACCACCTTGTACAGCTCGCGGCGGTCCTCCGCGGACAGGTGTTTGGCTTCCAGGTAGCGGGTCAGTGCGGACTCGCCGGGGGGAAGCGACTTCGCGTCCGCCGCGGCGGCGTTCACCACGTCGGCGAACGTCACCGGGCCGGCGGGCCGGGGCATCGGCGCGGGCTCGGCCACGAGGGCGACCGGGGCGAGGGCCAGGAGTAGGAGGAGGCGGGTCATCAGGTCTCAGCGGCGTCGGGGATTCTTACCGCGGTCGTGTCGGGGGCTGGCGACCGCGGTGTATCGGATCCTGCCCGGAGCCGACGCAGAACCGCCGCTCCAAGTAACACATCCGCAGCCTGTTGCCACGGCCCGTAGTGAACACGGCCGCCCCCTTTGACGTGCGCGCGCGTTCAGAAGTGGGGCGATCGCCCGCGTCTCACCACTTCCCGCTCAACAGCCAGTCCGCGATTACGAACCCGGACAGGATCGCCACGAACGCGACTACGAGCAGGAACACCTGCCACGGCGGTGCGGGCCGGGCGGTCACTTGGTCACCGAGTACCCGAGCCCCCGGAGCCCCTGAATCACGTCCTCGGTCTTGAGCTGAACCGGGATCGTCAGCACGTCCGTCGCCGCCGGCGGCACCTTCGCCCGGCGCGTGTACCCGAGGCCGACCGCTCGGTCGATGTCCCGGGCCTGCTCGCGCGGCAGACTCGCCGTGTACGTCGGCCGCATCACCGCGGGGGCGTTCTGGGCGTCGTGGTCGAGCCCGAGAGAGTGCCCCAGCTCGTGACAGGCGACCGTGGGAATCGACACCAACCCCGACGCCGGCGCCCCGGCCGTCCACCGCTCCGAGCTGTCCATCGTCAGCGGCTTCGGGCGGGTCGTGCCGTCGGCGAGGTACGCCTGGGCGAGGACGCCTTGCGGGCCGTCGATCCTGGCGAACGTGATCGGGATCATCACTGCCGTCCCGGCGGGCTGCTCCACGAAGTCGAGTTCCAGTTGTTCCGCCCACCACCCCGTCGCCTGCTTGAATGCGGCCTGGATGGCGGTGTCCGGCAGGGGCGGGTTCAGGCCGCGGGCGCTGGCGTAGTCGACCGAGTAGGTGATGCGGTTGCCGGGCCACCGGGCCGGGAGGGGGTCGCCGACCAGCGGGAGCGGGTGGGCGTGGTGGTCCGCGTGACCGCCGTCGAAGCGGTGGCCCTCGTAGTCGAGCGGGGTGCGGTCGATCAGCGGGGCCGGGGCGGGCACCTCCACCGTCTTCTCCACCACCTCGGTCTTCGTCTCGACGACCGTGTCCCGCGGCACCGTGACGTAGGTGACGGCGGCCGTCGCCATGCTCCCCAGGACGGTGGTGACGATCGCGATCACGGCCGGGGTGGCGTACCGCCCCAGCACTCGCACGGCGACGGCCGCGACCACGCGTTCGAGGGTGGCCTGCCAGCGGGGGACGGGTGGCGGGGTGGGCGTGGGGTCGGCCATCGGCTCGGCTCCGGCGGGCTGGGTCAGGTCGCGGGCTGGTCAGCAGCCCAAACCCTACCGGCGGCCGTTGCCTGCCCGGACGAGGCTCAGCCGCGGAGCAGTTCGGCGAGGAGCCCCTGGTCCTCGGCCCAGAACTTCCGGTCCGAGCAGGCCAACGACTTCGCCCGGCACCCCGGCACCGACCCCACCCACCGTTCGCAACTCCACCGGTCGCGGAAGTGCTGGTCGGGACTAGGGAGCTGCCGCAGCCACGCCGCCGACGCCATCCAGATGTTGCCCGAGAAGTGGGTCGAATCGGGCCGGAACCACCAGTTCACCCCGGCCGCGTCGTACCGTCCGGCGGCGAGGTCGGCGGCGTGGACCCGCCAGTCCCCGACCGTCTCCCGCATCATCAGCCGGCGCCAGTCGTGGTTGAACGCCTCGTCGGGGCGGGTACGGCTGAC
>JAFKFQ010000589.1 GCA_017308215.1 bacterium
GATCCTGTTCATCCGGTTATCCTGTCCATAGTTCGCGGCCTTCACCAGCCGGCGCACGCCGGCCGGTCGCTCGGGCTCGCCTCACCTCACCCGAAACCGGCACACCACCGGGCGGTGGTCAGATGTGTCGTCGGCGATGACGCGGTGGTCGATCAGCTCCCAGCCGGCGGGGGCGAAGATGTAGTCCAGGCGCTCGGTACGCTTCCCCTCGAAGAACGTCGGCGGGCCGTCGAACGCGCCCGCGAACCTGCCGCTGTCGCGGAACAGGCGGATCGACTCCTCGCCCGGGCGGTTGTTGAAGTCGCCGGCCAGGACGCACGGCCGGTCGCAGATGAAGTCGAGGAGCTGGCGCGCCTGGGCGGCGTTGTTGCGCATGTCGAACGAGTCGTTGTGTAGTGCCCCGAGCAGCACCGGTTTGCCGCCGATCTGCGCCGACGCGAACAGCGCCCGGCGGTTGTTCTTCGACACCCAGAACGCCTGCCGGCCGGCGAGGTCGATGTTGGCGACCGGGGTCAGGGGGTGGCGCGACAGGATCGCGTTCCCGCCGACCACGCGCACGCCCGGCACGCCGAGGTTGTAGTTCTCGCCGGTGGCGACGTGCGGCAGGCCGCACGCGCGCGCGAACAACTCGACCTGGTCGACGGGGCAGGGGGTCAACTCGGTCATCGCTTCCGACAAGAACACGAGGTCCGGCCGCTCCGCCTTCACGACCGCGGCCATCTTGCGGATGCGTTCCTCGACCGCGGAACGCGAGTCGAACCGCAGCCCGCCCCGGTGGGCGAACCCCTTGGCGATGTTGTACGCGACGACCGTCACCTCCCCCGGCGCGGACGCCGCCGGCACCGCTTCCACGTCGGCGAGGTGGCGCACCCGCGGCGTCTGTCGGTCGGCGAGTGCGAGCCCGTTCAGCGCGAACAGCCCGACGAGCAGAAGAAGCCCCACACCCGCACCGAGCGCGAGGCGCTTCACCCAGCGACGAACCCGTGTCATGGTTTCCTCACGCGGCGCGGGCCAGCCGGGCGGCGGTCGCCTGGCGCTGGCGGTGGTACTGCCGACCCGGGACGAAGAACGACAGCGCCGACACGACGCCGAACAGCAGAATGCTCGCCTGCGGCACCAGCGGCATCACCACCGCGGCGCCGAAGTTCAGCCCGGCCCACAGGTAGAACTTCCCCGAGAGAATCCCGGCCTGGAACACGCACACCATCCCGGCCGCGACCGCGACCGCCGGCGAGAGCGTCAGCGCCGGCAGCGGCACCAGCCACTCGATCACGAACATGGTGATGCTCGCGCACACGCCGGCCGCCCACCCGTGCGCGATCTGCCGCTCGACGAACAGCACCGGCCCGGCGCGGCGGCGGAGCTGCCAGAAGATCGTCCCCCACGTTACCAGCCCCACTGACCACAGGGCGAGGTAGTAGACGTGTTCGGTCAGCGCCGACCACTGCATGACCTGGGTGAGGAGGCAGAGGAGGAAGATCATGAGGCTGTGCCACATCCACAGCTTGCCCCAGTTCTCCAGCACCTCGGCGTGGTGCGTCTCGCGGAACACGCGCGACAGGATGAACCGCAGCGTACTCGGCTGCGCGGCGATCGGCTCGCCGGCCGCGTACGCCTCCAGGTCGGCGGCCAGCGCCGCGGCGCTTTGGTAGCGTAGCTCCACCGGCTTCTGGAGGCACTTCAGGCATACCAGCTCCAGCTCGCGGTCCACCGTCGGGTTCAGGTCGCGCGGCGGCACGGGTTCCTGCTCCAGAACGAGCAGCAACGTGTCAACGGGGTGTGCCGCCTGGAACGGCGGGCGACCGGTGAGTAGCTCGTACAAGATGGCGCCGAGCGCGTACACGTCGGCGGCGGGTGTGAGATCCTTGCGCCCGCCGGCCTGCTCCGGGCTCATGTACGCCGGCGTGCCGACGACCGCGCCGGTGCGCGTCAGGCTGCCGCCGCTGTCGAGCCGCTTGGCGAGCCCGAAGTCGGACACCTTCGGTGTCGCAGGGGCAAGGGGCGAGGGGCAAGGGGCAAGTACCGAGGATGTCCGGTCTTCGCTCGCCCCTCGCCCCTCGCTCCTCGCCCCTTGCAGCAGGATGTTGGACGGCTTCAAATCCCGGTGCAGGATGCCCTCGGCGTGTGCCTGCTGGACGGCCCGGGCGATGACGGCGACGAGCCGCGCCGCCTCGCGCGGGGGGAGCGGGCCGTCGGCCGCGACGCGCTGGGCGAGTGTCGGGCCGTCCACGTATTCCATACACAGGTATGCCTGCCCGCCGACCGTGCCGACCTCGTACACGGTCACGATGTTCGGGTGCTTGAGCCGTGCTGTAGCTGCCGCCTCGGTGCGGAACCGCGCGGCGTCCTCCGGCGTCGCCAGGTGCGCCTCGCGGATCATCTTCAGCGCGACGGTGCGGTCGAGGCTCTTCTGCCGCGCCCGATACACCACACCCATCCCGCCGCGACCGAGCTCGCTCACGATCTCGAAGTCGCCGAACGCGCGCGGCGGCGCGGCCGGGTCGGCGGGCGCCACGCGGTCGGGGGCGGGGTTGGTCGGATCGGGCGGGTCGTAGAGAACGGTGTGCGCGGGCGGGCTGGCGAGTTGCGCGAACTGGGCGACGGCCCACAGGTCGTTCAACTCGGCGGCGAGGTCGGGGTGGGCGGCGGCCGCGGCGGCGAGGTCGGGGTGGCGCCCGGCCCTCTGGTCGGCGGCGAGCCCGTCGAGAATCACCGCGAGGCGTTCGTCCCGGTCGTCGTGCATGGCAACGGTAGTTTATGCCCGCCGCGCCCACCGCAGTTTCGCCGACCGCGACCGCGGGTTCGCCTTGCGCTCCTCGAACGTCGGGCGGATCGGGTCGTCCGATACCGCGGCATAAACGCCGGCGCGGAGCCCGTCGCGGAACGCCGCCTTCACGAGCCGGTCCTCGCCGCTGTGGAAGCTGATGACCGCCGCCGTCCCACCCGGCGAGAGGATGTCGGGTAGCACGCGGAGGAGTTGCTTGAGGTTGTCGAGCTCGCGGTTGACGCGGATGCGCAGCGCCTGGAACACGCGCGTGACCGGCGCGAGCTTCTGCCGCCGCTCCGTCGGCGCGCCGGGCGTACGGTCGATCGTCACCGGCGCCGCGGCCTCGACGAACTCCCGCAACTCCTTCGTCGTCGTCACCGGCTGCGTCGCGCGGCGCTGGACGAGCGCGGCGGCGATAAGGTCGGCGCGCGGCTCGTCGCCGAGGTCGCGGAACACGGAAGCGAGTTCGTCTTCTGGCAGTGCGGCGAGCAGGTCGGCGGCGGTACGGCCGCGGGTCGGGTCCATGCGCATGTCGAGCGGGCCGGGGCGCATGAACGAGAACCCGCGGCCGCGGTCGTCCACCTGCATGCTCGACATGCCGAGGTCGGCGAGCAGGCCGTGAACCTGCGCCGCGCCTTCCGCCGCGAGCGCGTACTGGAGGCCGGCGAAGTTCGTGTGGTGCAGCGTGTACAGCCCGCCGACCGCATCGAGCTTCGCCCGCGCCGGGTCGAGGTTGGCCGGGTCGAGGTCGGTGGCGACGAGGAGCCCGTCGGGCGCGACCGCCTTCAGCAACTCGACCGAGTGCCCGGCGAACCCGAGCGTGCAATCGACGACGGTCTGCCCGGGCTGCGGCTTGAGCGCGTCGAGGACTTCGGCGAGGAGGACGGGTCGGTGCTCGCCGGCGGCGGTGGACCGGCGGATGCGCTTCCGCCAGAACGGCCGGCGCTTCTTCTTCGGCGGGGGGTCGTCGGCCATGCGGGCATTGTAGTCGAGCTACGGGAAGCTACAGGATCGCCTTGTTCGAGACCGTAGCCTCACGCCTTGCCAAGCACCAGATCGACCCCCCAGCATCCGCGGACGTGGGACTCCGGGCCGCGGCAGTGCGCGAAGATATCGGGCTGGTCGCAGCCGGCGTCGCCGAGCGCGTCGGCGAGGACCGGCATCGGGGCGAAGTCGCGCGACTCGTACATCCCGCGGGCGAGGGCGACGACCGCCTCGGTGCGCCATGCCGGGTCGAACGCGACCGGGCGGAACGGGTTGCCGAAGACGTCGCGGAACAGCGTGAGGTGAAGTGCCTGCGCCTCGTCGCTGCTGCGGGCGGGTGGCGAGGTGGGGCCGCTCGCCCGCTCCAAAGCAGCGACGAGTTGCACCCAGACAGGGTAGTGCCGGGGGCATTCCTCCAGGGGGTCGGCCGGGATCGCGGTGAAGTCCCAACTGAGGTTGCGCCCCCACCACGACAGGTCCTCTCCCGCCAGATCCTCCGCCGCGTCCGTAGCCGCCCGCGCCGCCTCGATCGGCCCGCCGTCAGCGAACGCTTCACCGGCCTCGACCGCACCTCGGTACGCACCCTCCGGAATGTGGTTCCAAACCTGGCGGTAACAGCCCGCCACGAACAGCCGAAGCTTTCTGGGCGTCGGGGGCTGTGGGTTGCGGTCATAGGTAAAGAACCGGCCGTACTCGAAGAGGTCCGCGTCAGGCCAGTTCTCGGCGGTCAACTCCCAGTAACGAGGGCTCACGTTCGTACCGTACCCATCTGTGCTGCGATCGCATCCACGTCGTACACGCAGCCGCCCCACACGCCGCCGCTCGCGTTCTGGAGCAGCGCCCACAGCCGCGTGTCGTCCGGCAGCGCCGGGTCGGGCGCCAGGCCTTCACGCGGCGGGCGCACGGCCAATTGTGCGGTGCCCCACTCGGAGCCGTGCTCGCCGGTCGCGTCGCCGATCAGGTCGATGTGACCCTCCAGCGTGTTGCGGTCGATCGCGATGTGCACCAGGTCGCCGTCGCGGAGTCGGCCGATCGGGCCGCCGGCCAGCGCCTCCGGCGACACGTGGCCGATGCACGCCCCCGTGCTCACGCCGCTGAAGCGCGCGTCCGTCAGCACCGCCACCTGCTTCCCCCATTTGAGGTGCTTCAAGGCGCTCGTCACCTGATACGTCTCTTCCATCCCGCTCCCCATCGGGCCGCGGGCGCACAGCACCAGGATGTCGCCGGGAACGACCTTCTTGTCGCCGTCGCCCTTGATCGCCGCGATTGCCGCCTTCTCGGTCGTGAACACCTTCGCCGGGCCGGTCTTGCGGTACACGCCGTCGGCGTCCACCACGGACGGGTCGATCGACGTGGACTTGATGACCGACCCGTGCGGCGCGAGGTTGCCGAACGGGAACGTCAGCGCGCTCGTCAGCCCGCGGGCCTTCGCCTGCGCCGGCGACATGATGACCGTGTCCGGGTCCACGCCGTCGCGCTCCTTGAGCATCCGGCGCACGCGCTCGCGCCGCTCCGACTTCACCCACCAGTCGAGGACGGTGCCGAGCGGCTCGCCGGTCGCGGTCAGCGCGTCGAGTGCGAGCAGGCCGAGCTCACGCAGGTGGAGCATCACTTCCGGCACGCCACCGGCGAGGAACACGCGGATCGTCGGGTGCCCGATCGGGCCGTTCGGCAGCGCGTCCACCAGCCGCGGGACGGCCCGGGCGAAGTGCGTCCAGTCGCCGACGGTCGGCCGCTTGACGCCGGCGTGGAACGCGATCGCGGGCGTGTGCAGGAGCAGATTCGTGCTGCCGCCGAACGCCGAGAACACGGCGAGCGCGTTGCGAAACGCGGCCTCGGTGAGGACGTGTCTCGTGGTGATGCCGCGGTTCGACCGGTGGAGCAGCGCCTTCGCCGAGCGCGTCGCCATGTCGAGCCAGATCGGCTGGCCCGACGGCGCGAGCGCCGAGTGCGGCAGCGACAGGCCGAGTGCCTCGCCGATCACCTGCGACGTGGCCGCGGTGCCGAGGAACTGGCAGCCGCCGCCCGGACTCGCGCAGGCGTGGCAGCCGGCCTCCGCCGCCTGCTCCAGCGTGATCTCGCCGTGGGCGAAGCGGGCGCCGATCGTCTGCACCTTCCCCGTGTCCTCGGCGCCCGCCTCGCCGGCGAGCATCACGCCGCCGGGCACGAGTACGGTCGGGTAGTCGTGCTGGCTCGCCAGCGCCATCATCATCGCCGGCAGCCCCTTGTCGCACGTCGCCACGCCGAGCACCCCGGCGCGCGTCGGCAGGCTGCGCATCAGCCGACGCAGCACCGTCGCCGCGTCGTTGCGGAACGGCAGGCTGTCGTACATGCCTGGTGTCCCTTGCGAGCGGCCGTCGCACGGGTCTGTCACCGCCCCGGCGAACGGCACGCACCCGAGGCGGCCCAGTTCCTCCGCCGCGGCCTTCACGAGCAGGCCGACCTCCCAGTGGCCGGAGTGAAACCCGAGCGCGACCGGGGTGCCGTCCTCGGCGCGGAGGCCGCCGTGCGTTGACAGGATCAGGAACTCCTTTCCGCCGAGGCGGCCCGGGTTCCAGCCCATGCCGACGTTCTGCGTCCACCCGAACAGGTCGCCGCTCGGGGCGTGGCGGAGCAGGTCCGCCGTTAGCGGCAGGCGCCCGACCGGGCCGCGCGTGGTGGTGACGATCTCGTAGGCGGCGGGGTCCGACGGCTCGAGCAGCGAGAGAGGCATGAGTATGAATCCAGAGGGAATGGCCGCAAAAAGGCACAAAAAGCACAAAACTGAAATCCTGTTTTATTTTGCGCCTTCTGTGCCTTCTTGCGGCCATTCCGGGTTTGCGTTCCTCTTCATTATCGCGGCGGCGGCACCTGCCCGGTAGCGGGGCGGCGGATATGGTGTCGTCACCCGTTTCCCCGGAGGTGCTTCGATGCGACTCACTCTCCCCGCCGCGGTCGTTGCTGCCGCGGTCGCCCTCGTCCCGGCGCCGACCGCGGCCCAGCCGAAGGCCGCCAAGACCGGCCCGGCGTTCGACCAGGCGCCGTTCGGCAAGCTGCCCGACGGCACCACCGTCACCGGGTTCACGCTCGTCAACCGCAACAACGTCACCGTCCAGGCCATCGAGTACGGCGCGATCGTCACCTCGATCCGCGTGCCGGACAAAGACGGCAAGGTTGCCGACGTGGCGCTCGGGTTCGACACGCTGGACGGCTACCTGAAGGGGCACCCGTACTTCGGCTCGAACGCCGGCCGTTGCGCGAACCGCATCGCGAAGGGCAAGTTCAGCATCGACGGGAAGGAGTACGCGGTCGCCACGAACAACGGCCCGAACCACCTGCACGGCGGCAAGGCCGGGTTCGACAAGAAGGTGTGGCGCGGCGAGCCGTTCCTCGGCGCGACCGGCCCGGGGGTGAAGTTCACGCTCCGCAGCCCGGATAAGGAGGAGGGCTACCCCGGCAACCTGTCCGTGACCATGAGCTACACGCTGACGGACAACAACGAGCTGGTCGTCGATTACCGCGCCACGACCGACCAGCCGACGGTCTGCAATCTGGCGCACCACTCGTACTTCAACCTCGCCGGGCACAACAGCGGCGACATTCTGGGCCACGAGTTCCAGGCGATGGCGAAGAACTACACCCCGGCCGACGACACGCTCATCCCGACGGGGAAGATCACGCCCGTCGCCGGCACGCCGTTCGACTTCACCACGCCGAAGGCGATCGGTAAGGATCTGAAGGCCGCCGGCGGTGACCCGGTCGGGTACGACCTGAACTTCGTACTCGACAAGGGCGCGAGCGACCGGCCGGAGCTCGCGGCGCGCGTGACCGAGCCGAAGTCGGGGCGGACACTGGAGGTGTACACGACGGAGCCGGGCTTGCAGTTCTACAGCGGTAACTTCCTCGACGGTACGAACGTCGGCCGCGGCGGGGCGGTGTACCGGCAGTACAACGGGTTCTGCCTGGAGCCGCAGAAGTTCCCCGACTCGGTGAACAAGCCGGAGTGGCGAGACCGGTCGAACCCGATCCTCCGCCCGGGCGAGACGTACCGGCAGACGACGGTGTACAAGTTCGGCGTGGCGCGGTAGTCGTCTGCGCCGGGCGAACGGCCGGTCGCACTTCTTCCCAAAGCAGCTCTCGCCCCGCCGCGTAGGTCTCGCTCGCACGGAAGTCGTGCGGGCGGGGCTGTTCGGTCGTGTCGAGGCCGAGGTCGTCGAAGTTCACCCAGAACAGCCCGTTGATGTGGCTGATACGGGCGTCCGCCACCTTCACCCGCGGTTGACCCGGCCGCATCTGCATGCGGAACTCGTCCACGCCGACGACGCGCAGCCGCAACTGCACCGTCCGCGGCTCCGTCCCCAAGTCCTGAATCGCCTCGCGCACGACCAGCCGGAATTCGACCGCCGTCTCGCGCTCGGACGTGTACCGGACCCGTACCCCGCGGACCCGGCCGCCGGTGAGCCGGAAGCGACGGAGGAACGTGGCGAGTTCGTGCGCGCGGAGCGGCGTCATGGCAAACCGGGGGTCGGGGGTCGGGCGGGGCCGCGGGTCACACGTAGGAGTCGAACACGCGCACGCCGGCCCACGTCGGCTTGTTCTCGTCGATGAACTGGTTGTGCGTGGCGTCGTCCTGGTAGGCGTCGTGGCTGGCCTTCGTGTCGAAGACGAGGTGCAGGCCCACGTCCCAGTCGCGGTCGTTCACCGGGCGGTCGAGTTCGCGGCAGATCGGCCCGGCGGCGAAGAACACGATCCCCGCCTGCACGTTCAGGTACTTGTGGCACGCGGCGACGAGTGCGTCCACGTTCGCCGGGGTCGGGTCCTTCAGCTTGAAGAAGACGTTGTGGGCGAGGCGGGTGGCGGGCATCGGTGGCGACCTCGGCGGGAGAGGCGTAGTGTGACCGGACGGGGTTTCGATATGCCCCGCCCCCGCCCCGTCAACGGCCCGATGACCCTCCTCGACCTGTCGCTCCCCACCGCCGCCGAAAACGTCGCGCTCGACGACGCCCTCCTACTCGCCGCCGAGGAGGACGCCGGCGGCGAGGTGCTGCGCCTGTGGCAGCAACCGGTCCCGGCCGTGATCGTCGGCGCCGGCGGGTCGATCGAGGCCGAAGTGGACCGGGCGGCGTGCGCCGCCGACGGCGTGGCGATCGTGCGGCGGACGAGCGGCGGCGGCACAGTCCTGATCGGCCCCGGCTGCCTGTGCGTGTCGGTCGTACTGCGGATGGACCGCCTCGGCCTCGACAACCTCGTGGGGGCGACCGCGTTTGTGATGGGGAAGCTTCGCGACGCGGTGACGCCGGCCGTGCCGGGGGTCGCGCTCGCCGGCAGCGGCGACCTGGCGGTGGGCGGCCGCAAGGTGTCCGGCAGCGCCCAGCGGCGGAAGCGGCGCTACTTCCTCCACCACGCCACGCTGCTCAGTGCGCTCGACCCGGCCCGCATCGCCCGCTACC
>JAFKFQ010000590.1 GCA_017308215.1 bacterium
CCCGGCTGACCGGTCGCTATCGCAAGCACCCGGACCAACCACCAGCCGGCTCACGCCGGCCGTTCGCCAGGGGATGAACGGACCGGATAATCTAACGTGTGCACCATTGACCAAGCCGGAAAAAGATGACTCTAGATGACTCCCTCTGCTCCGCGGGAATGAGGAATTTGGGAACTTGGGGACAGTAGGACTTTGGGCCGTACTAATCGGAGAATCTGCTGTGAGTACACCCACCCCGCCCCATGACTCCGGCCTTGTCCCACTCTCGGACGAGCGAGCAGCGCTCGATGTGATCGCCAAGTCCGTCCTCGGCCTGTGGGAGACGGTCAACAACCTGACACGCCTCCGCCCGACGAAGCGGGAGCGCTACCGCGTCACCATCTTCGGCTCGGCTCGCGTCGATCCGACCCACTGGGTCTACGACGCGGTCCGACACGTCGCCGCCGAGCTCACCCGGCTCGGGTGCGACATCGTCACCGGCGGCGGTCCGGGGCTGATGCAGGCGGCGAACGAGGGCGTGAAACTCGCCGACCCGGACGGCACGCACCAGAAGTCCGTCGGCATCCGCGTCGAGTTGCCGTTCGAGCAGGATGTGAACGCGTTCGTGACCGACGCCTACGAGCACAAGACGTTCTTTACCCGGCTGCACCACTTCGTCCTGGTGTCGGACGCGTTCATCGTCACGCCGGGCGGGATCGGTACGGTGCTGGAAACACTGATGGTGTGGCAACTCCTCCAGGTGCGGCACCTGCGCGACACGCCGTTGATTCTCGCCGGCCATTTCTGGGACGGCCTGATCGACTGGGCGAAGGTGGCGATGCTCCGGCCGGACATCCCGCTCGTCAGCCCCGGCGACCTCGACATCCCCCAGGTACTGACGGACGGCCCGGCGATCGTCACCGCGGTCCGCGAGCACCACGCCCGCTGGGTGGCGCGCCAGGCGTGAGGCAAACCGACCGACGGGTGACGGATGACGTGGGAGCAGCGCTACCGCCTGTGGCTGGCCGCCCGCACCTCGCTGGTGCCGTGGGCGGTGCTGGCGCTGGCCGCGGCGCTCGTCGCCGCGCCAGCCGTGCGCGCGCTCGACGCCGCGACCGGGTGGCAGGTGTTCGGGTACACCCCGGACGGGGCAAGGGCGATACTCGGGACGTTGGCCGGGTCGATGCTGTCGTTCATCGTGTTCGTCTTGTCGGCCACGCTGATCGTGGTGCAGCTGGCCGCCGGGCAGATGACCCCGCGGGTGATCGCGCTCGTGTTCTCGCTGCCGCTGGTGAAGGTCACACTGGCGGCGTTGACCTTCACCCTCACCTACACCCTCGCGGCGCTGGCCCGGGTCGAGGACCGGGTGCCGGACCTGCACGTCGGGGTCGCGGTGGTGCTGAACCTGGGGTGCATCGTCGGCTTCTTCGTGTTCGCGCAGCGGCTATCGGCGGCGCTCCGGCCGAGCACCATGCTGCAACTGGTCGCCGGCCGCGGGCGGGCGGTCATCGCCGACGTGTACCCGACCGGCTACGACCCGGCCCGGCCCGAAGGGCCGACGCGGGCGCCGCTCCCGGCGGGGCCGGTGTGGGTGGCGCCGTACACCGGCCCCGCCGGGTCGGTGCTGGCGGTCAGCACCGCGGACCTCGCGCGCGTGGCCGGCGCGGCCGACGCGGTGGTGGAACTAGTCCCGCAGGTCGGCGACTTCCTCGCCCCCGGTGACCCGCTCGCCCGGATCGCCGGCGACAAGCCGCTCGACGCGGCCGCGGTGCGGGGGTGCGTAGCGGTCGGTGCCGAGCGGACGCTGGAGCAAGACCCGCGGTTCGTCTTCCGCGTCCTAGTGGACGTGGCGAACAAGGCGCTGTCGCCGGCGATCAACGACCCGACGACCGCGGTCCTGGCGCTCGACCAGATCGCCAGCCTGCTCCTGTTCCTCGGCCGGCGGCGGCTCGACGAGGGCGTGGTGCGCGACGCGGCCGGGACCGTGCGCGCGGTGTACGGTACGCCGGACTGGCCGGACTTCGTGACGCTCGCGGTCAGCGAGATCCGCCACTACGGCGCCGGCAGCATCCAGGTGGACCGGCGACTGCGGGCGCTGCTCGACCACCTGATCCGCGAGCTGCCCGCGGCGCGGCACCCGCCGCTGCGCGAAGAACTGGTGCTGCTCGACCGTGCGGTCGAGCGCGGGTTCACCGACGAGGCGGACCGGAGGCGCGCGGCGGTCGGCGACCAACAAGGCGTCGGCGGGTCGGAGGGGTGAGCGTGGGCGAGTACCTCGACACCGCCGCGAAGCTCGCCGTGCTGGTGTTCGTCGTCACCGGGATGGCGGCAGCCGGGCTCGGGCTGACGGCCGTCGCCGTGGCCGCCCCACTCCGCCGCGGCCGGCTGGTGGCCGGGGCGCTGGCGGCGAACTTCGTCGTCTCGCCGGCCGTGGCGTTCGCGCTGACGCGGGTCGTGCCGCTCGCCGAGCCGCACGCGGTCGGGCTGATCCTCCTCGGTGGGGCGGCGGGGGCGCCGTTCCTGCCGCGGCTCGCCGCCGCGGCGCGGGGCGACGCCGCGTTCGCGGTCGGGCTGATGCTCGTGCTCATGGTCGGGAGTGTGGCGTTCATGCCGGTGGCACTCCCGCTCCTGATCCCCGGGTTGGAGGCCGATACTTGGCCGCTCCTGCGCCCGCTCCTGTTTACCATGCTCCTTCCGCTCGCAGCGGGCATGGGGCTGCGGCGGTGGGCGCCGGGGTGGGCGGGGCGGGTGCGGCCGGCGGTCGAGCGCACCTCCACGGTCAGCATGATCGCGGCGGTGCTGCTGCTGGTCGGGCTGAACACCAGCGCGATGCTCGCCACGTTCGGGAGCGGGGCGGCACTGACCGCGGCCGTATTCGTCGCGGCGGCCACGGCAGCGGGGTACGCCCTCGGCGGCCCGGCGCGGGAGACGCGGTCGGTGCTCGGCGTCGGCACCGGCCAGCGGAACGTGGCCGCCGCGCTCGTGATCGCCACGCAGAATTTCGCCGACCCTGGTATCGTGGTCATGCTCCTCGTCTCGACCCTCGCCGGGCTCGTCGTGCTGCTCGCCGCCGCGCGGGTGTGGGCGCGGCCGGCGGCGGGCGAGATGCCGGCCGAACCGGAAACCGCGGGGGTGAGCCGATGACCGCGACCCGCGTGCTGGTGAGCGACTTCGACGGGACGATGACCCGGCACGACTTCTACCAGCTCGCGGTCGAGGAACTGCTGCCGTCGGACGCGCCGGACCAGTGGGCGGCGTACCGGGCGGGCGCGATCACTCACTTCGAGGCGCTGCGGCGGTACTTCGCGGCGATCCGGGCGCCAGAGGCGGAGGTGCTGGCGCTCGTGGACCGGATGGAGCTCGACCCGGAGCTGCCGACTGCGGTCGCCGACCTGCGCCGGGCGGGGTGGGAGGTGGTCGTCACCTCGGCCGGGTGCGACTGGTACATCCGCCCACTCCTCGCCGCGGCCGGGGTCGAGGTAGAGGTTCACGCGAACCCGGGGCGGTTCGAGACCGGCCGCGGGTTGCTGATGGAGATGCCGGCAGACTCGCCGTTCCGGTGTGACAACCTCGGCGTGGATAAGGCCCGGGTGGTGCGGTCGCACCTCGACGCCGGGCGCGTGGTGGCGTTCGCCGGCGACGGGTTCCCGGACGCCGCTGCGGCCAGGCTGGTGCCCGGCGACCTCCGGTTCGCCCGCGGCGACTTGGCCGGGGTACTGGCAGGCGAGGGGCTGCCGTTCCGCCCGTTCACCGTCTGGTCCGATGTCGCCCGCGCCCTGGTGCGGTCGGAGGAGACACCGTGATTCGCCCGACGCAGATCGCTATCCCGACGCTCGTCCGGGTGAAGGACGGGGCGCTCGACCGGCTCGGGCTGTACCTCGCCCGGGGTGGGCACCGGCGGGTGGCCGTACTCGTCAGCAAGGGGCTCGCCGCGCCGCTGCCGGACCGCGTGACGGCCGCGCTGAACGCGCACGCGGTCGAGCCGGCGGCGTGGATCGAGGTGGCGGACAACGACATCGAGTCGGCCGCGCGGCTGTTCGCCGAGTTGCCGAAGGTGTCGTCGGTGGTCGGGGTCGGCGGCGGCAAGGCGCTCGACGTGGCGAAGTACGTCGGCTTCCTCGGGCGGCTGCCGTACTACGCAGCACCGACTTCGCTCTCGAACGATGGGTTTTGCAGCCCGCAGTCGAGCCTGACCGTCCGCGGGAAGCGGAGGTCACTGCCGGCGACGCTGCCGTTCGGGGTGGTGATCGACACCGCCGTGTGCCGCGAGGCCCCGCGGCTCCTCACGCTCTCCGGCGTCGGCGACCTGGTGGCGAAATACACCGCCGTCGCCGACTGGAAGCTGGCGTTCGCGGCGGTCGGAGAGCCGGTGGACGACTTCGCGGCGCTGATGTCGGACGGGTCGATCCACGCCTTCCAGAGCCACCCGGTGCTCGACGCCCACGGCGTCCGACTGCTGGCGACGGCGCTGCTGATGAACGGGGTGGCGATGGAGGTGTGCGGGTCGTCGCGGCCGGCGAGCGGGAGCGAGCACCTGATCTCCCACGCCCTCGACGCCACGGCCGCCCGGCCGCGGCTGCACGGCCTCCAGGTCGGCGTCGCCAGCTACCTGATCGCCCTCCTCCAGGGCGAGAACGCCGACCGCATCGCCGCGCTGTTCGAGGCCACCGGGTTCTGGGACGCCGTCGCCGCCGACCCGTTCGACCAGGCCGAATGGCTGGCCGCCGTCCGGGCCGCGCCGGCGGTCAAGGAAAACTTCTACACCGTGCTGTCGAGCCGGGACGTGCTCCCGGAGGTCGAGCGGCACCTGGCCGACGACCCGCGGCTGGCGCGCTGCGTCCGGTAGCCGCGAGGAGGAACCCACCATGATCCGCCCCGACATCATCGACCTACTCCGGGTGAAGCCCGGGAAGAAGTTCCGCCTCAAGGACCACAACCCCGGCTGGAAGCAGTCCGAGGAGTTCGAGGAGCTCGGCAAGGACGCACTGAAGGAGCGGGCGAAGGCGATCCTCGACACGAACCTCGCCGACCTCGCGGAGGCGCAGGGCCGCTTGTACGCCGACGGCCGGTATGCGGTGCTGATCGTCCTCCAGGCGATGGACGCGGCCGGGAAGGACGGCACCATCAAGCACGTGATGAGCGGGGTCAACCCGCAGGGCTGCCAGGTGTCCAGCTTCAAGAAGCCGTCCGCCGAGGAACTCGCGCACGACTTCCTGTGGCGGTACGTGAAGGCCCTCCCGGAGCGCGGCCGGATCGGCATCTTCAACCGGTCGTATTACGAGGACGTGCTCGTGGTGAAGGTCCACCCCGAATTGCTCGGGCGGCAACTGCCGCCCGGCGCCGAGAAGCCCGGGAAGAAGTTCTGGGAGGCGCGGTACGAGGACATCGTCGCGTTCGAGCGGCACCTCGCCCGCAACGGCACGGTGATCCTCAAGTTCTTCCTGAACCTGTCGAAGGGCGAGCAGAAGCGGCGGTTCCTGGAGCGCCTCGACCGGCCGGAGAAGAACTGGAAGTTCTCCGCGTCCGACCTCGCCGAGCGCACCCACTGGGACGCGTACATGGACGCCTACGAGGACGCACTGGCCGCCACCAGCACCGACGAGGCGCCGTGGTACGTGGTGCCGGCGGACCACAAGTGGGTGACGCGGGCGGTGGTCGCGGACGTGGTGACGACCGCGATCCGCGGTCTCGACCCGCGCTACCCCGACGTGACCGACGAGGACCGGAAGCGGCTGGCCGCGGCCCGCGCCCAACTCGCGGCGGAAGAGTAACCCGTTCGCCCCTCTCCAGCAGCACCAGGAGGTTCGTCATGAGCCCGACACGTACCCGGCGCGGGCCGGCCGTCGTCCTGACCGTTGCCGCGATCGCCCTCGCGGCCGCATTCGCCGCCGACCGCCGCGAGGCGGCGGGGCAGCCGACCCCGACCGCCGCAGCGCAGCCGACCCCGACCGCTGCAGCGCAGCCGGCCGCCGCGCCGGCGGAGCGTCCGGCCGACCGCGCCGCGGTCACGGCGGCGGTGAACGGCCTCGCCGCCGCGTTCAGGAAGGGCGACGCGAAGGCCGTGGCCGCGCACTGGGCCGCCGACGGCGAGTACGTGGACGACGAGGGGACGACGTTCCACGGCCGGCCGGCGCTGGAGAAGGAGTACACCGAGGCGTTCGCCAAGAACCCGGGGAACGGCCTGGAGGTCGAGATCGACACCGTCCGCTTCCCGTCGCGCGACACGGCCGTGGTCGAGGGGCACTTCAAGCTCCGCCGGGCGAAGGGCGAACTGGTCGTGAGCAAGTGCAGCCTCCTCTACGCCCGCGAGGACGGGAAGTGGCTCATCGCCATCCTCCGCGAGTGGCCGTCGGACGGGCTCTCGCTCCGCGACCTGGAGTTCCTGGTCGGCACCTGGGAGTCGAAGCAGGGCGGCACCGTCGTGCGCACGCGGTACGAGTGGACCGCGAACAAGGCGTTCATCCGCTGTCAGTTCTCGGTCGTACACGACGGCAAGGCGGTCGGCGGCGTGCAGATGATCGGCAAGGATCCGGCCACGGGCGTGCTGCGGGTATGGACGTTCGAGGACAACGGTGGCATCGGCGACACCGACGTCACCCGCGACGGCAAGAAGTGGGTCTTCACCGCCCGCGGGACGACCGCCGAAGGGCGGGTGCTGACGGTCACAAACCTCCTGACACCGGTGGACGCCGACACGTTCCTGTGGCACCCGGTCCAGCGGGCGCTCGACGGCGAGCCGCTGCCGGACCTGCCGCCGGTCCGCGTCACGCGCGTCACGGACAAGCAATAACCCGCCACCCCACACCAGGAGACGAGCCATGCGACGGACGACGATGGCGTTCGGGGTGGCGGCCGCGGCGCTGCTCGCGGCGGGGCACGACTCGCACGCCCAGCGCGGGCGCGGCGGAGCGATCGGCGGCGCGCGGGGTGGTTCCTTCGGCGGCGGGGCGGTCCGCGGCGGTACCGTCGCCGGCCCCTACGGCGGGGGCGGCACCGCCGCGCGGTCCGGCGGCACGGTCGTCGGTCCCGCGGGCGGCGTGCGCAGCGCCGGGACCGCGAGTGGGTCGTACACGACTAACCGCGGCACGACGATTGACTACGCCGGCGCCGGCCGGAGCGCCACCGGCCCCAGTGGCGTCACCGCCGGGCGCGGGGTCGGCGGCGTGCAGGTGACGACGCCCGGCGGGCGCGAGGTGACGCGTGTCGGCACCGCCGGCGGGATCGCCGGGCCGGGCGGAAACGCGATCGGCGGGAGGACCGGCGTGGTTACGGGCAGCGGCCCGGGCGGGTCGTTCGGCTCGGCGTACCACGGCGGGGTCGCGGTCGGGCCGCACGGGGCGGTAGCCGGCGGCACCCGGGCCGGGGTGGCGACGGGACCGGGCGGCACAGTCGGCGGCGTCACCCGCGGCGGCGCGGCCGTCGGCCCCTACGGCGCCGTCGCGGGCCGTACAACCGTCGCACGCGGCACAGGCGGCACGTATTACGCCTCCCGCGCGACCCTCGCCACCACGGGCGGCGTGGTGCGGTCGAACTTCGGCTACTACTCTGCCTTTACCCCCGCCTGGTACGCCCGCTACCCCGGCGCCTGGTTCGCCGCCGGGTGGACCGCCGCGCGCATCTGGTCCGCACCGGTCTGGGGGAGCGTGTCTTCGTTCTGCGGCTACCCGGCCGAGCCGGTTTATTACGACTACGGCGAGACCGTCGTGTACTCCGGCGACCAGGTGATCTTCAACGGCACGCAGGAGTACCCGGCGGCGGACTACTACCAGGGCGCGACGCAGTTCGCCGAGGCCGGGCGGGCGGCGCAGGCGGACCCGAAGACCGACGACTTCGAACCGCTGGGCGTGTTCGCGATGATCGGCGAGGGCGAAACGAAGTCCACGAATATCTTCCAGCTCGCGGTGAACAAGGCGGGGGTGATCCGCGGCAACTACTACAACGCGCTGACCGACACGACCGAGCCGGTGTACGGGTCGGTGGACGCGAAGTCGCGGCGGGCGGCGTGGACGGTCGGCGACCGCAAGATCCAGGCACTCGCGACGCTGCATCCCGCCTACCTGTTGCGGACTCCTGCCGCCAAAAACCTGGCATGGCTGGATCTGTTGCAGATCCGATCCAAGCTTTGAACGTCCGAAGCATGTTCTTTTAATTTGATGCTTCTTTCACCGTGCTTCCGGTTCTCCGCAGTGAAGCGGCCCGCATCTCAAAATTCGATAAAATTTTAGACATTGACTTAAGCCGGGGGAAAACCGGACGCGCGTTATGGTGCATACGGACCAATTCACGTCTTTCAGTAGGGCGGCCTCCGAGTGGCCGGCGCCGCAATGTACAATCCGCACTCGATCCTGCTCTATCTGCGTCCGACGCGCTTGATCTACGTCAGCGCGACAGGATGCTACAGCGATGTCATACCAAAAGCTTGGGAGCGTCTGTTCCGGCAGCTCGACGACAGCGGGCTGTACGAGTCGATCGGGCGGGGTTACGGCATGGCGCACGATAATCCGCTCGACGTCGGTTCCAAGAATTGCCGATACGACGCCTGCGTTGAAATCCGATCCAGCATCGAAGAGAGATCGCTGCCCGAGTTCGGGATCACGACGCTTCCCGCCGGCCCCTACGCCTGCCGCCGCCTCACCGGAAGCTACGACCAGATGCGATCGACCGTCGAAAACGTTTACACGCGGTTCCGGCCGTTGCCGGGACTTTGCTTCGATCAAAACCGCCCGGTCGTTTCGATCTATATGGACAATCCGAACAACTACGCCGACCAGGATTTGCGCTCGGATATCTGCGTGCCGGTGAGCACCGTCGAAGAGACCATCCCATCACGCATGGCTGCGAACTTTTAGGTCGACGCGGCGCTTTCGCCGCTGGACGAAGATCAGCCATACGGCCAAAGTCCGAGCCTCTGTTCGTCCGTGACGCGAGGACTCTCCAATGGCCGGCATCGACCCAAATCGTACTTTCATTCCGGTCAGGATTGCCGTTCTGACGATGTCGGACACGCGCTCGGCAAGCGAAGACAAATCAGGCGACCTGCTGGCGAAGCTCATCACCGAAGCGGGCCACGTCGTCGCCGATCGCAAGCTGGTCCGAGACGACGTGAACGCCATTGCTGCGGCCGTCAAAGGTTGGATCGACGACTCGCAGATCGATTGCGTCATCGCCACAGGCGGTACCGGCTTTAC
>JAFKFQ010000591.1 GCA_017308215.1 bacterium
CTCCGGGCGAAGCGGGGACCGATCCGCTCGGCCACCGCTTCGACCTCGTCGGCCCACCGCTCCACCGCCGCCCGTGTCGGTCGTCCTGACATGACTCGCCCCTGTCACAAGTCCTGGCAGGGGCGATTGTAGCAACTACGGCTGTAGGATTAGCTGCCCTCGAAGGGGGGCTGCCTGAACCGCATCGGACGAACGAAGCGACCTCACTCGTTAGACGAGCGAATACGCGCTACGACCATCGAAGTGAGTCTGTTCGTGTTCGCTGGCGTGATGACGCAACTAGTCAAGGGTAGACGACTTAAGAGTTTCACCTGCCATGTTCTCGATACGGCACGGGACGTGATTATGCGGGGAGGACTCGAAGGAGTATGCGATGGTGGACCGCGACGCCGAACACATGCCCGAAGAGTTCTGGACAACCGTCGCCCGGGATCTCTCTTCGATCTACGGGGGAGGTCGATTGGCGCTATACGGGTCGACGCCGTGCGGGGACCAGATCCAGCGGTTCGGTGAGCAACGTCTCGGGGACCCGGAGTTAACCCGGGAGGAGGCGCTGTTCTGTGCAAGCTCGAGTGAACCGATTGTGCAGCTGGACGACCGAACCTTGCTGTCGGTCCGCCATTGTTATGGACAAATGGCTGTCGTCGTGTTCGAGGACGAGGGTCGGCTGGCGCAAGCGTATGAGTGGGATCCGCTAGGGAACTTGCCACGCCTAGTCCTCGGACACGTCGTCCGGGAAGTCCGGACGTTCGACCGGTTGATGGCCGGTCTGTGGGCCGAGCAGTGGGCCGACCTCAAATCCCACCCGGGCGGGCCCCGCGGGGACATCGAATTGATGCTCCAGCAGGCGCTGAACCTGCTGCACATGCAGTGGGGGTATGTGGCGATCACGTCCCCGAATGACCCCGCCTGGCTCCGCCAGATCGCCTCTGCCGGGGTATACCCCCCTCTGCCGGAGTACCTGCCCGCGGATTACGCGCTGTATAAGCGCGTCCGCGACAACCGCCTCCCGGCCGCCCTGGAGCTGACCCCGAAACGGTGGGACCGGCTCAACAACCGTGCCCTTCACCTGCTCCTCACGCGGTGCGACAAGACGCAGGTGAACCAGGCCCGGGACACCCTCGCTCGGGTCAGGCGGTGCTACTGCCAGCCGCTCTTCGACGAGCGCAAGCTGATCGGCCTGCTCGTCCTGCACGACCCGCACCTCCACAGCCGGTTCCGCCTGGATGACGCCGGGCTCTATGTCTTCCCCCACCTCGTCGACCGGCTGCAACTGGAGGTCCGGGCCGCGCACACGTTGGTCCGGAGCGAGATCGCGGACCACGCGGACGAGATCAGCCCGGCGGACGCCGTCGACATGCTCCCGCTGAACGAGGCCCTGAACACCTTGTGCCAGCAACTGGCCGAGAAGGTGATGGTGGAGGCCGGGCCGGACGTGGCCTACCGGGCCGCCACGCTGATCTACGTGCCCCACGAGAACACCCTGATCATGAACGGCCGGGACGGGCCGTGGAGCGGTGATGACGATACGATCAAAGTCCCCCTGGTCGACCGCCGCTCGGTAGCCGCGCGGGCATTCCACACCCGCAAGGCGTCGCTCGTGTCTCGGATCGCCCCGGGCGGCTGGTCGAACAAATACCTGCCGAACATCCCCAACGGGATGACCGACGACCCGACCCGGTCAACCGTCGCCATCCCGATCCGCGCGAAGTCGAACGTCCTGGGCGTGGTCGTGGTCGACTCGACCCAGCCGCTGGGCCTGACGTACGGCCACCTCGTCCGGCTCGAGCGGATGGTCGCCCGGTACGCGGAGCCGATCAACAGGTATCACCGGGTCCAACACATGGACGAACTGGAAGGACTGATCCGCGGGATCGGCGGGCGGCCGCCGGAACAGCAGCACCACGAGGGATTCCTGCGCCTAGCCGTCGAGATCGGTGGGGCTCGGTACGGGTCGCTGTTCGTCCGCAGCCCCCGGACCGGGAAACTGGAGGGGGTGTCCCGCAGCCCCGGTCAGCCCGCCACCGGACTCCTGACGTACGCCTTCGGGGAGGGGCTGACCGGTTCGCTGGCCCACCAGCGGGCGGTCATCCGACTCGACTCCCTCTCCCCAGAGTGCATCACCGACCTGCGGCGGCAGTTCAAGACACCCCAACTCGTCCCCAGCTGGGAGGCCGACACGACCCTCCCGACCCCCGACACCGAGAGCCCGTCGATGTTCGTGACCATGGAGGCCCACGGGGAGGTCATCGGGATCGTGCGGCTCCGAAAAGCCCCGCACGAGCGGTTCAGCGCGGTCGAGGAGGAGTTGGTGCACCAGGCCGCCAACCGGTACGCGGAGGTCATCCAGCGGTCGTTCGAGCGGGTTCGCACGGCGACCCTGGTCGGGCTGGCGGAGAGCACCCAGAGCCGATTTTGGCCGCCCGACCCAACCCGGAAGGCCCGGGACATCGTCGACGTCCTGTTCGACTCCGTGGGCCCGGTGCTCGGTTGGTGCGAGATGGCCTTCTGGCTGATCGACCAGCGGCCGGACGCCCGCGGCGTCGAGGTGGAGGTGCTGCGGTGTATCACCGGTCGGACAGCCGACGGGAACCCATTCCGGCCGCGGAGTCTCGAACTGAGGACAGACGCCCTCGAGAGCTGGGCGTGGCGCACCGGAGAGCACCGGTACGAACCGGACCACGAGTCCGGAACCAGCGCCCTCGCACTCCCGTTGCGGGACCGGGACGACCGGGTCCGAGGGGTCCTTTCGGTCCGGAAGGCCGTCCCATGGGCGTTCACCACGGACGAGATCGAGTTCCTCCGCCAGGCGGCCGGGCTGACGACCAGGGCGGTGTTGTTGCACCGGGGCATCTTGGTCAACCAGTTGGTCGCCGACATGGAAGAGGTGTGGCTCCGGCAGTTCTTCACCTCCGGGGCGACCGACACCGGCGGGGGCGCCGCACTCCGCCGGGCCGAGCAGCACTTCTTCCGGGACTCCCTGGTCGAAGTCGTTGACTGTGTTCGGGCGGTCGCCGGGCGGGTCGCCGTCGCGGTCGACGGTCGGCTTCAATTGCTTCCCACTGACGATCCCGCCGCGGCCACCGCCGGGCTGACCCTCACTGAGGGGGCCTGGGGGTTTCTGGCCGATTCCGCGGTCACCTGCCTGGCGTTCCGGACCAGCGAGTTGTTCTCGACAGCTGGGGTCGACTTCCCGGAGGTCTGTTTCGCCGTCCCGTTCCGCCACGACGGCACCCTCCAGGCCGTGTACTTCCTCTTCGACGACGCGGAGGAGCGAGTCAGCTTCGGCCGAGTCCAGGAGTTCGCGGGCAAGATCGGGGTCGTCGCCCAGACGATCACCTTGGCCCGTGAGTGGGTGCGACAGACGAGCCTTCAGCGGGCGATCAGCGCGCTCGGTGTGCTGGGGACGATGGTGGTGAACGCCCACCACGACCTCCGGGGGCCGCTCAGCCGCGTCCTCACAAACCTGGATGACTGGCCCGAGGGGGAGCGGACGCCGCTGTACGAACTCGTCCGGGATGACGCCGCGCTCGGCCTGGAGGCGATCAACAAGCTCATCTACTTCCTCGAAGACTCGCGGACCCCGAGGCTGAACGTGTCGATCACCGACTGCGTCAACGACGCCCGCCGGCGCATCCTTCGCAACCCCCGGGACCACAGCCACGGTCCGGTCATCCGGTTCGCGGAGGGTCACGACCACCAGGCGCGGGTGCTCGGTCTTCAAGAGCAACTGACCGGCGCGCTCGAGCACCTGTTCCAGAACGGGATCCGGGCCACCAAAGACAAGGGGGCCGACGGGTACGTGGAGGTGGCCGCGACCCCGGCGAACGGGAAGTTCGTGCAGGTGATCGTCCAGGACAACGGCGTGGGGATGCCGGAGGACGTCCGCCAGCGCATCTTCCAGCCGTTTTACAAGGTTCACAGCAACGGCACGGGGCTCGGGCTCCCGGCGGTCTACGCCGTGGTCAAGTATCACGGGGGCGACATCCGGGTCGCTTCGACCCCCGGCGTCGGGACCACGTTTACGATCACACTCCCAACCTGTTGAGGGTTATTATGACATCCGCTGCCTTCGTCGACGCCGACGTCAAGGGCCGTATTCTCTGTCTGGAAGACGACGAGAAAGATTTCGTAACGTACGTTGCCAAGCTCCGGGGACTGGGGTGGTCCGTGACCTGGGCCAAAGACCCAGACGAGGCGGCCCTGCACCTCCAGAACCCGGACTACGACGTCATCATCTCCGATCGCCTGTGGGAGGACGGGGTGGGCGGGCGTCCGGCGCTCGGGGACGACCACGTCCGCGAGCTCTCCTTTCGCACGGGGTTCGCCGCCGTCATCGTCCTGACCCACCACCCCGAGCGACAAGCGATCATGTCGGCGATCCGGTACGGGGTTCACGAGGTGGTGGTGAAGGGCGAGCACCCGGGCGAAACGAAGTTCATCACCTACCTCGACAAGGTCTGCACCCGCGCGCTGGGGGCGCAGCTGGTCCGCCGGGTCCGACAATCGCTGCTCCGGCTGTCCCCGGAAGACGTGCTGAAGGAACTTGGGGTGTTGCTCAGCGACGTGCTCAACCCGGCGGCCACCCCGGACCAGTTTTACGTTCAGTACGTCGAGGTGTTTCACGGGGAGACGGCCCGGGTCCGTCCACTGGCGGCCGGGGCGCCGGGCGGGCGGGCGGGCGACCGGTTCGTCCAGGTTGACCAGCTGCCCGGCCTCCGGTCCGTCGTCGAGACGGCCCAGCCGGTGCTCGAGTCGTCGCCGCATCCTCTCCCGTCCGGCCAGGGTCTAGGCTCGCGCGTCCGTACCCGCGTTCTCATGCCGGTCCTCCAGATGCAAAGCCCGAACAGCATCCGCCGCGCCCTCGTCGGCGCGCTCTGGCTCGAGTTCGCCGACGGGGCGCCCGAGCGGCTCGACCTGCTGTTCATCCGGGACGTGGCCGACTGCCTGTCCGACGTGCTGAGCATCAATCGGGACCGGGAACGGTACGGGGCCGAACAGCGCCTGCTCGAGCAGGCCGTGCTCATGGCCGATGTGGCCACCCGGATCAGCAGCCCACTGCAAGCCGCCCAGTCCCGGGTCGACCTCCTCCGGGCCCGGTTAGGCCGGGATGAGGGGATTCCTGCGGCCGAGATACTCGACGTCGTGACCGGGGTCGGCGATCTGCTCGAGCGGGCCGTCCAGGAGGCCGGCGCGCTCCGGGACGCGGCGTCCCGCCGGTTCCGCCGGACGACGGACCTGCGGCTCGACCGGCTCGCCCAAGACGCCACTGCGTACCTGCTCCACGCCGAGGGCCGGCGGGTCACCCTCGACACCCCGGACCCGGCCGTGGTCCGCGCCGACCAGGACGAGGTCCGGGCGGCGGTACACGCCCTCCTCCGGTCCACGTCCGCCCACCCGGGCGGTGGGCGGGTGGAGGTCCAGGTCGACCCGACCGGCCGGAACACCGTCATGATCCGGGCCGCACACCCGGCCGCCGACCCCGACGCCCGCTGCCACCTGTTCGACCGCACCCCGGCCACCGCCCGGGACCCCCGGGCGCTCTGGCCGCTCGCCGAATTCGCGCGGTCCGCGGAGGGGGAACTCCGTGCCGTCCCGGCCGCGGACGGGACCACCTGGGTCGAATTGGTCCTCCGGGCGGCCCCGGTCGGGGAGGGCTGCACGTGACCACCACCGTCGTCCTCTGCCGGTGCGACGCCCGCCGGCCGGAACTGATCGAGACGGTCCGTCGCACGCCGTTCTCCCGGGTCGACGCCTTTCCGGGACCGGACCTGCCCGCGGGCGGGGCCGAGACCGCCCCGCCGGACCTCGTCGTCCTCGGCACGAGCGGCCTCCCCACCGTCGCGGACGTCGTCCCGGCGTACCGAGCGGTGCGGGACGTCTGGCCCGGCACCCCAGTGGTTGTGGAGTTGGGCGAGGATCACGACGACGTGGACTTGGCATTCACGCTGATCCACCTCGGGGCACACGACGTCGTCCACCGGCGGCATCGAGCGGAGGACTTCTGGAGGGTGGCCGAGATCGCCGCCGGGCGGCGTGAAGAGTGCCCGTACCAGCCACTGCTGCTCCCGCACCCCTCGACCGACGGCCTCTGGGCATTCGTGAGTATGGACTTCGACCCGAACGTGGAGGAGCGGCGCGCGTACTACACGGCCGTCCGACCAGCGATCTGCAAGGCACTGGGCCTCCCGCCCACTGCCTGCCAACGGGCCGACGAGGTCTACCCGCCCGACGGCGAACTCGACTTCGTGCGGCGGGCCAAGCAGGCGATCTACGACCGCGCGGTGGTCATCGCCTTCCTGTGTTCGCCGGACGAACGGACCCCACCCAACTCGGACGTCTGTGTCGAGACGGGGTACGCCCAGGCGCACGGAAAGCCGGTGCTGGTGCTCCGGACCCGGGCCAGCCAGCGGCCGCCGGTGATGCTTGGCCAGACCCTCTGGGTCGATTACAGTTCGTTGTGCGAACTGGCACTCAAGCTCTACTACGGACTCGGGGGTAACCGGGGCCACCTCGTCCAGACATGGCCGGGGTGACCCGGCTGCCGAGGCCGCGGAGATGACGGCATGGCCCACACGACTCGGCCGCCCCGCGGGCGGCTATTGGTGGCCGACCCCGACCCCGGCTGTCGGGACAGCTTGGCGGCCCTACTCGCGGACGCCGGGTATCAGGTCGACACCGCCGACGGGGCCGACGCCGCCGCGGCCGCGGCGCGGGCCGACCTGTACGATCTTGTCCTGCTCGACGCGGTCGGCCGGGCGGGCGGCGACCCGCGGGCGCCGATCCGGGCGGTCTACCCGGACGTGCCGGTGCTGCTGATGGTCCCCTACGGGGAGGTCGACCGGGCGGTCTCGGAGACCGGGATCGACGTGTCCGGGTTCGTCGCCAAGCCGGCGCGGCGCGAGGCGTTGCTGGCGGTCGTGTCCTCGGCCCTCACCACCCGCCGGCTGTCGCGCCCCGCAGGCTCCCGCGGCGCCGACCCGTTCGCGACCCTGTTGGGGACGAGCCCGCAGTTGCGGGCCGCGCTGGCCCTTGCCCGGAAGGCCGCCGTCACGGACCAGCCCGTCTGCCTTCTCGGGGAGACGGGGACCGGGAAGTCGGCACTCGCCCCGGTCGTCCACGCGGCGAGCCGGCGGTCCGACCTCCCCCTGGTCAAGGAAGTTCTCGCCGGGCGGTCCCCAGGGGAACAACTCGACACCCTGTTCGGGCACGTCCCGGGTGCGTTCACCGGGGCGACGGGCGCCCGCCGGGGGCTGCTCCAGGACGCGCACCAGAGCACCTTGTTCCTGGACGAGGTGGCCGACCTGTCGCCGGAGGTCCAGGTTTCGCTCCTGCGAGTGCTGGACGAAGGGACGCTCCGCCCGCTCGGGTCGAGCCGCGAAATCCGGGTCGACGTCCGCCTGATCGTGGCGACCAACGCCCCGCTCCCCGGCCTGGTCGAAGCCGGGAAATTCCGCCGCGACCTGTTCGAGCGGTTCGGCCCGTTCGTGATCGAACTCCCGCCGCTGCGGCACCGGACGGAAGACATCCCCCCGCTGGTCGAGCATTACACGCAGCGGGCGTGTCGCGGGAGTCGGCCACTATGGGAGCCCGAGGCCGTCAGGAGCTTGACCGCATATCATTGGCCCGGAAACGTCCGCCAACTGAAGTTGCTGATCGAGGCCGCCGTCGCGATGGCCGACGGCCGCCCGATCGGCCCCGAGCACCTGTTGTTTCGACCAGGCCCCGCTACGGCCCCGCTGGGAGATGAGAGCGCCCTCCCTTTCGAGACGTACCAGGACAACTTGCGGAGAGCTTACTTCGCCCGCGCGGTCGAGAAGTACCGCTCCGTAGCAGAGATCGCGAGGCACGCCGGGTTACACCAGACGAACGTCCGGAAGTGGCTGCGTCAGTATGGTCTCGTTCCGGGGGACTGAATACGGCCGTCGAGGTCCGCCGGCCGACCGGCCCGTGCCGTGAGTGCGTGACGCAGGGTCACTCCTACCGCGGTTCGGCGGTCGAGGGCTTCAGGAACTGGACCCGCGGCCGGGAGTTCATCTCGAAGTCGATCCGCACCAGCTCGGCCCCCAGCGTCGCCTCGGCCGCTACCAGCGCCCCGATCTCGGCCCGCGCAGCGTCCAACCGCGGCCCCTCCTCCTCCGCTCGCCGGATCCGCGCCTCGACGTCGGCGAGCGCGTTCTCGCAGGCTCGCGCACGCACGCCCTCCGCCCCGGCCGTTGCTACACGTAGCCCTGCCTGCTCCTGGTAGAGGGCTGCCACCGCTGCCCGGTATTCATCTGCGGTCGCCGGCAACCCGGCTGCCCGGGCCGTCTCCGCGACCGCGGCCCGGCGCTTGCCCAGCTTCTGCCGGACCTCATCCCGGGCGTTCTCCACGTCCTTACGCCGTAGCGACTGCGCCGCTCGGTTGTGCGCGTGGTACTCGTCGAGGGTAGCGGCCGCGACCGCGTTGGCGACCGCCGCCGCTTCCCGGGGCGGGAGGTCGGCCACCCGCACCCGGAGCACCTCACTGGCCGGGTCGGCGTACTCGGCGGTCACCCGAGCGGCGAGCCACGCGATCGGGGCGGCCTGCCCCTTGAGTGCGTCCCGCGCGGCGGGCGTGCGGAGGGCGGCGTTGAGGACGGGCTCGCTCCGCACCAGCGCCGCCTGAGCCCGCCGGAAGGCATCGACCTCGGCCGGGAACGGGGCGGGGCCGGGGAGCGGGGAGAACGACCGGGACGCGACCAGGAGCAGCGCGACCGGGCCGTCCGCCGGCACGGCGGCCGCGGGCTGGAGGGCGTACAGGTACGCCGCGCCGGCTGAGGCCAGGGCGACGGGGACGGCGGCTAGCGCGAGCGGGCGGCGGCGGGACACGGGTCGCTCCGGGTGTGGGCTTGGGGCGGCGATCGTAGCACACCCGGGGAGGTGTCCGGAACCCCGCCCCGACGCCCTCGAACGCACCGCCTTCAACGGCGCGAGCCGGCAACCTCGGTGTGCGCTCGCGAGCGCACACCGAGGTTGCACGGTGTTGCACGGAACGGCCCACCGGTGCACGAAACCTCGGCGTTTCACGAATGGGATGGAGCGGCTCGGAAGGCGGTGCCGATGGTGACTTTCACCTAGGAATTGCTGCTGCTCGGGGCGTTCCGGGGCTTCC
>JAFKFQ010000592.1 GCA_017308215.1 bacterium
GACCGGCGCGGCGTCGGCCGCGGCGGCGCTGGCGAAGGCGTGCCTGGCGCTGTACCAGGAGGTGCTGCCGGTCCCGGGTTCGCCGCGGTACTGGCTCCACGACCGCGCCGCCGGCCCGCGCCGCGCCGTGGTGCCGGCCCGCGGGGCGGACGGGTCGTGCCTCGTGTTCGCCGTCGAGGAGTACGCGAAGAATGCCGCGGCGGACGCGACCCCGGCCGGGCGGCGGCAGCCGCTCGGGGCGCGCGACGAGGCGGTGTTCGTCGTCGAGGCCGCGGACCCCGCCGCGCTGGCGGCCGCTGCCGCCGACCTGACGGTTCTGGCCGTCGAGTGGGTCGGCGGCATCGAGGCGCTCGCCCGCCACTGGTTCGCCCAGAACCCGCCGGACCGCACGGCGAAGGTCGCCGCCGGGTTTGTCGCGCGGTCGGCCGCCGAGCTCGCGGAGCAGACCGATTATCTGGTCGGGCACCTCCGCGCGAACCCGACGTTCCCACTCCCGCCCGACCCGCGGCCGGCGGTGCGCGACCGCGTGTTCTACTCGCCCGCCCCGCTCGGGCCGAGGGCGAAGGTCGCGTTCGTCTACCCCGGGTCGGGGAACCAGTTCGACGGGATGGGCCGCGACCTGTCGGCGCAGTGGCCCGAGGTGCTGCGCCGGCAGCACGCCGAGAACGAACTGCTGCGCAGCCAGTTCGCGCCCGAGCTGTTCTGGGACGCCCCCGCCGACGCCGCCCCGCACCGCGACTTGATGTTCGGCCAGGTGACGGTCGGCTCGCTCGTCTCGGACGTCGTCGCGTCGCTCGGCGTGACGTGCGACGCCATGATCGGGCTGAGCCTCGGGGAATCGGCCGGTCTGTTCGGGGTGCGGGCGTGGCCCGGCCGCGACGAGATGTACCGGCGGATGCGCGCGTCGTCGCTGTTCGTATCCGACCTCGCCCCGCCCTACGACGCGGCCCGCACGCACTGGGGCACGCCGGCCGGGACGGCGGTGGACTGGGCGGCGGGCGTGATCGCGGCGTCGGCGGACGACGTGGTGGCGGCGCTGCGGCCCGGGCTGCGCGCGTACCTGCTCATCGTGAACACGCCGACCGAGTGCGTGATCGGCGGCGAGCGCGGCGACGTGGCGAAGCTGGCCGCGGCGGTCGGCGGGGCGTTCTTCCCGCTCAGCGGCGTCACGCTCGCCCACTGCGACGCCGGGCGGCCGGTCGAGATCCCGTACCGCGAGCTGCACACGCTGCCGGTCACGCCGCCACCGGGCGTGACGGTTTACAGCGGGGCGTGGGGGAAGAGTTACCCGGTGTCGGAGCGGGCGGCGGCCGACTCGATCACGGCGGGGTTGGTCGGGCCGATCGACGTGCCGGCGGTGGTGCGCGCCGCGTACCGCGACGGGGTGCGCGTGTTCGTGGAGGTCGGCCCGGGGGCGTCGTGTACGCGGATGATCGGCGCCATCCTCGCCGACAAGCCGCACCTCGCCCGCGCCGCCCACGCCGGCAAGGCGGACGCGGTGTCGCAAATCCTGCGGCTCGTCGCGGCGCTGGCGGCGGAGCGAATCCCGGTCGATCCCGCGGCGCTGTACGGCGGCGAATCGGCGTGCGTCGGCCACCGCGCGGCGCCGGCCGTGAGCGGTCCGGTGGTCGTGGTGCCGGTCGGCAACCGCCTGCCGACGCCGCCCGAACCGCCGGTCGTATCCGAACCGGAGCCGGAACCCCTGCCCGACCTGTGGCACGTCTCGTCGCCGGCGATCCCGGAGCCGGTGACGGAGTCGCCCTCCGTCGGAGCCCGGGGCGTGAGCGACGGGATAGTTACTCCGTCGCTCACGCCCCGGGCTCCGACGGAAACAGCGCTCCCCGCGTTCGACCTGTCGCCCGCCATCGCCGCAACGTGCGACGCGCGGGCCGAGGTGATGCGAGCGCAGGAGACGTTCCTGCGCCTGAATCAGAAGCTCCTCGACGCTGCCGCGAACGTGGTGCGGTTTCAGACGACGCTTGTTCAGATGGCAGCGGGGAACGGCCAGAGGGTCGCGCCGATGCCCGCTGGGACCGGCGTCCCGCCAGTCGCCGCTCAGACCGGCGGGACGCCGGTCCCACCGATCCCGGCCACGCCGGTCGTCCCCCGCGCGCTGAACTTCGAGCAGTGCTGCACGTTCGCCGCCGGGCGCGTCGGCGACGCACTCGGGCCGCTGTTCGCCGGGGCGGACGCGTTCCCGACGCGCGTGCGGCTCCCGGACGGGCCGCTCCAACTCGTCGATGCCATCACGCTCATCGAGGGCGAGCCGCGGTCGATGACGAGCGGCCGCGTCGTCACCACGCACACGGTCCGCGCCGACCGCTGGTACCTGGAGAACGGCCGCATCCCGACGGCGGTCTCGGTCGAGGCCGGGCAGGCCGACCTGTTCCTGTCGGGCTTCCTCGGCATCGACTTCGAGACGCGCGGGCTCGCCGTCTACCGCCTCCTCGACGCCGTGGTCAGCTTCCACCGCGGGCTGCCGAGGGTCGGCGAGACGGCGGTCTACGACATCCGCATCGACGGCTTCGAGAAGACGGGCGACGCCTGGCTGTTCCGCTTCCGGTTCGACGGCACCGTGAACGGCGAGCCGTTCATCACCATGCGGAACGGCGTCGCCGGCTTCTTCACCGCGGCGGCGCTGGCGGCGGGGAAGGGAATCGTGCAGACGGCGCTCGACCGCCAGCAACTCCCCGGCAAGACGCCCGCCGACTGGCGCGACCTCGTGCCGCAGGAGGTGTGCTCGCTCGACGCCGAGCAGGTGGACGCGCTGCGCCGCGGCGACCTCGTCGGCGCGTTCGGCCCGTACTTCGAGGCCGCGAACCTCGACCGCCCGATGCCGCTCCCCGGCGGGATGCTGCGGCTCGTCGACCGCGTCCCGCTCCTCGACCCGGCCGGCGGGCGGTTCGGCGTCGGCTTCGTCCGCGGCGAGTTCGATATCCACCCGACCGACTGGTTCCTGACGTGCCACTTCGTCGACGACCGCGTGATGCCCGGCACGCTCATGTACGAGTGCTGCCTGCACACGCTACGCGTGCTGCTCATGCGCTTCGGCTGGGTGTGTGAAGCCGGTGAGGCGGCGACGGAGCCGGTGCCGGGGGTTAACAGCCGACTGAAGTGCCGCGGCCAGGTGCTCGAAACGACGAAGGTGGTGACCTACGAGGTGACGGTGAAGGAGCTCGGCTTCCGCCCCGAGCCGTACTGCCTCGCCGACGCGCTGATGTACGCCGACGGCAAACCGATCGTCGAGATCACCAACATGTCGCTGCGGATGACCGGGCTCACCCGCGAGCGTCTTGAGGAGATCTGGACGACCGACCGCCCGGCGGCGCCGGCCCCGGCGGTCGCCAAGCCGCTCTACGACAAGGCCCGCATCTTCGCCTACGCCGAGGGGAACCCGTCGGAGGCGTTCGGCGAGCCGTACCGCGTCTTCGACCGCGACCGGAAGCTCGCCCGCCTCCCGCGGGCGCCGTTCGCGTTCGTCGACCGCGTCATGCAGGTCACGGGCGAGCCGTTCGTACTGAAGGCCGGGGCGGCGTGCGTCGCCGAGTACGACGTACCGCCGGGCGAGTGGTACTTCGACGCCGAGCGCACCGGCCGCATGCCGTTCAGCGTGCTACTGGAAATCGCGCTCCAACCGTGCGGCTGGCTCGCGGCGTACTGCGGCTCGGCGCTCACGAGCGACGAGGATCTGAAGTTCCGCAACCTCGGCGGCCGGGCGACGCAGCTCCGCCCGATCACCCCCGCCGCCGGCACGCTCACGATGCGGGCGAAGATGACGAACGTGTCGAAGTCGGCGGGGATGATCATCCAGCACTACGACATGCTGGTGAGCGACCGCCGCGGCCCGGTGTACGAGGGGACGACGTACTTCGGGTTCTTCTCGCTGCCGCAGCTGGCGAACCAGGTCGGCATCCGCGAGGCGAAGGTGCCGTGGCCGTCCGGCACCGACCTCGCCCGCGCCGAGCGCGGCGCGCTCCCGCACGACCCGCCGTTCCCGGCGCCGATGATGCGCATGGTGGACCGGATTGAGACGTACCTGCCCGCCGGCGGGGCGAAGGGGCTCGGCCTCGTCGTCGGCCGCATCGCGGCCGATCCGAGCTTCTGGTTCTTCCAGGCGCACTTCTACCAAGACCCGGTGTGGCCCGGGTCGCTCGGGCTCGAGTCGTTCCTGCAACTGCTCAAGTACGCGGCGTGGCGGCGCTGGGGCGACCCGCCCGCCGGCTGGCAGACGGTCGCGCTCGACCGCCCGCATTCGTGGACGTACCGCGGGCAGGTGCTGCCGACCGACCGCGAGGTGACGGTGCTCCTCGAAGTGACCGCGGCGGACGAGGCGAACCGCCGGCTGACGGCGAACGGCTTCCTCACCGTGGACGGTCGCGTCATCTACCAGATGACCGACTTCACCCTAGAATGCCGGGACCGAGGGACACAGGGACCGAGGGACACAGGGATTGAGTAGAGACGGCTCCGCCGCACTTCGTCCCTCGATCCCTGTGTCCCTCGGTCCCTGTGTCCCAGCAAGGACGCCCCATGCACTACAACCGCGTCCACATCGAGTCGATCGGCTACGAGCTCGCGCCGGTGGTCGTCTCGACGGCCGAGCTGGAGTCGCGCCTCGCGCCGGTGTACGACGCGATGGGGATGAAGCCGGGGCAGCTCGAACTCCTCACCGGGATCAGCGAGCGGCGGTGGTGGGAGCCGAACTTCCCGCTCTCGGAGGGCGCCGCCGCCGCCGGCCGGAAGGCGCTCGCCGACGCCGACCTCGACCCGGGCGAGATCGACGTGCTCATCTACGCCGGCGTGTGCCGCGAGAACTTCGAGCCGGCCACCGCCTGCGCCGTCGCCCACCGGCTCGGCGTCAACCCGAACGCCGCGGTGTACGACGTGACGAACGCCTGCCTCGGCGTCCTGAACGGCGTGGTCGACGTCGCCAACCGCATCGAGCTCGGGCAGGCGCGGGCCGGGCTGGTCGTGTCCGCCGAGACGGCCCGCGAGATCAACGAGCACACCATCGACCGCATGCTCCGCACGCAGTCGCGCGAGCTGTTCGCCGAGTCGGTCGCCACCCTCACCGGCGGGTCGGGGGCGGTCGCGGTGCTGGTCGTGAGTAAGGAACTGACACGGGCACGCCGCCGGCGACTGGTCGGCGGTGTGGTCCAGAACGCGACGCAGCACCACCACCTGTGCAAGTGGGGGTTGCAGTCGGTGCTGCCGACGGTGGACCGGGTGCTCGGCCACGGGGCGAAGGCGATCGTGCAGAAGGGGATCGACCTCGGCCACGGGGCCACGTCTCTGCTGAAGCAGGGGCTCGACCTCGGCCTGCGGCACGTCAAGATCCCGTTCATGGAGACGCACGCCGGCGAGGTGCTCAAGCACGGCGTCGAGCTCGGCAACCGGACGTGGCAGGCGTTCCAGTCGAAGTTCGGGTGGCGGCCGGAGTTCGTGGACAAGGTCATCTGCCACCAGGTCGGGTCGCAGCACCGCGACACCGTACTGCGGTCGCTCGGTATCCCGCCGGAGAAGGACTTCAGCACGTTCCCGTTCCTCGGGAACATCGGCACCGTGTCGCTCCCGCTCACGGCGGCGCTGGCCGAGGAGCGAGACTTCCTCCGCGCCGGCGACCGCGTCGGCTGGCTCGGCATCGGCAGCGGCCTGAACTGCCTCATGCTCGGGATCGAGTGGTGACCCAGGAAACGCAGAGTGCGGAGTGCAGAGTGCAGAGTGCAGGCGTCCCGCACCCCGAGCTGTACCCGTTCACGCCCCACGTCTTCGAGCGCAACGGTCTGCGGCAGAGCTACCTCGACGAGGGCGCCGGCGACCCGGTGGTGATGGTCCACGGCAACCCGACGTGGAGCTTCTACTTCCGCAACCTCGTCCTCGCACTCCGCGACTCGTACCGCTGCATCGTGCCCGACCACATCGGCTGTGGCCTCTCCGACAAGCCGCCCGAGGCGCGGTACGACTACGCGCTGAAGTCGCGCGTCGACGACCTCGACGCACTACTCGACCACCTCGGCGTGCGCGAGAACGTCACGCTCGTCGTGCAGGACTGGGGCGGGATGATCGGCACGTCCTACGCGGCCCGTCACCCGGGGCGCGTCAAGCGCATCGTCGCCACGAACACCGGCGCGTTCCCGCTGCCGGAGTCGAAGCCGTTCCCGTGGTCGCTGTGGCTCGGGCGGAACACGCGGCTGGGCGCGTGGCTCATCCTGAAGCGGAACGCCTTCTGCCGTGCCGCGGCGAGTTGGTGCGTGACGCGCCGCCCGCTCCCGGCCGACGTGCGGACGATGCTCCTCGCCCCCTACGACACGCCCGCGCACCGCGTCGCCGTGCTCAAGTTCGTGCAGACCATCCCGCTGAAGGAGACCGACCCCGGCTACGACATCGTGCGTGACACCGCGGCGGCACTTCAAAAGTTCCGAGACGTGCCGACGCTGCTCTTGTGGGGGATGAAGGACTTCGTGTTCGACCGCCACTTCCTCGCCGAGTGGCAGCGCCACTTCCCGCACGCGGAAACGCGCACCTGGCCCGACTGCGGCCACTACCTCCTCGAAGACGCCGGCGACGAGGCGATCCCGCTCGTGCGCGAGTTCCTGGCGAAGCACCCAATCCGGTGACCCCCATGACGACCGACCCGGCCGAGCTGCGGCGCGTGTTCGACGCGGTGGTCGCCGCGCTGGTGACGAGTGGGCGGGTGGAGGTGGACGGGTTCGGCGTGTTCGAGCTGCACCGCCGCAAGCCCAAGCGGGCGCGCAACCCGCGGACCGGTGAGGTGATCATGGTCCCGGCGAAGACGGTGGTGCGATTCAAGCCGGCCGGGGCGCTGAAGGCCCGTGCGGCAGCGGTCACCGATCCGTCGTAGTGGTTCGTCGACCGATCGATGTCGCCCCGCCGGGGATTCGCACCCGCGTGTGGTAGCAGGAGTCGCCCCCACACGCGGGTGCCGGCACGTCCGCGACGTGCCGGCACCCGCTCCCCACGACCGCCTCACGCCCGGCTCTTCGGGTGGCGGAACGGGAGCCAGCCGCCGTCGGCCTTGCTGCTCTCCACGCACTTCGTGATGAACAGCATCCCCTCCACCCCGTCGTACACGTTCGGGTAGACCGTGTTCGTCAACTCGAACGGCTGACCCGCGGCACGCTTCACCATCGCATCGTAGGCGGTGGTGTAGACGTTGGCGAACGCCTCAAAGAACGCCTCCGGGTGCCCGCTCGGGAGCCGGACGCTCGCCCCGTGCGCCGACCCCAGGTACGGGCCGCCGTTGCGCGTGTAGATCTTGTGCGGCTCGCCGTTCTTCCGCACGATCAGCTTGTTCGGCTCCTCCTGGTGCCACTCCAGCGCGCCCTTCGTGCCGTCCACCTCGATGAACAGGTCGTTCTCGCGGCCGTGGCTGATCTGGCTCGCCGTCACCGTGCCGAGCGCCCCGTTCTCGTAGCGGATCGCGGCGACGCCGTAGTCGTCCAGCGCCCGCCCCTCGGCGAACACCTTGAGCAAGCACGAGATCTGCTTCGGCTGGAGGCCGGTGATGTAGCGGCCGAGGTTGTAGGCGTGCGTGCCGATGTCGCCGAAACACCCGGCGGCGCCACTCTTCGACGGGTCGGTGCGCCACGCCGCCTGCTTCTGGTTGTCCGCCTCGAGGCGCGTCCGCAGCCAGCCCTGGATGTAGAAGCTGCGGACCGCGTTGATCTCGCCGAGCTCGCCGTTCAGCACCATCTCGCGCGCCTGCCGGACGAGCGGGTAGCCGGTGTAGTTGTGCGTGACCGCGAACACGACGCCGGTCTTCTCGACCACCTTCAGCAGTTCCTCGGCCTGCGCGAGGTCGAACGTCAGCGGCTTGTCGCAGATGACGTTGTACCCGGCCTCGGCGAACGTCTTGGCGATCTCGAAGTGCGTGTGGTTCGGCGTGGCGACGCTCACGAAGTCGACCGGGTCGGGCCGCTTCTTCTCGGCCTCGGCCATCTCCTTGTACGACCCGTAGGCGCGGTCGGCGGCGATGTCGTAGTCGGCGGCCGACGCCTTGGCGCGGGCGGGGTCGGAGGAGAGGGCGCCGGCGACGAGGGCGGCGCGGTTGTCGAGGACGGCGGCGGTGGCGTGGACGCGGCCGATGAAGGCTCCCTGCCCGCCGCCGACGAGGCCCATGCGGAGCTTGCGGTTGAGCGGCGCGTTGGTCGGCACGGGCGGGTCTCCGAGAGAGGTTTCGTGAGGCGTGGCGAGATTGTAAGAAACCGCCCGCCCGGGGCGAGCGTTGAACCCGCACCCGGCCGTGGGTATCGTGGCGGAGGTCAACACCCACCCGGACCGCCCATGAGCCCCCGCACCCCCCGGCGGTTTCGCATCCCCGGGCCGCTCTGCTTTTGGCGCTACCTCCTTCTGTGGTGCCTGCTCGCACCGGTGTTCGTCGCGGCCGTGTCCGCGCGGGCGGTCGTCACCCACGAGAGCCCGCGCGTCGGCGCGGCGGCCCTCAAGTTCAGCCTGGGGTTCGCGTGCCTGGCGTGGATCCTCGAAACGGCCTACGTGAGGTGGAAGGAATACCAGTCGTTGGACGACGACGGCGACTACTGTGGCGCGCCGAAGAAGGCGCTCGCGCTCGGCGCGGTGGCGTTCGGCGGGCTGTGCCCGCTATTCATTGTGACGTCGGTGGTGGTGATGATCTCCGGCGGGTTAGCGATCAGGCCCGCCGACCCGCCCGCGGCGCCCGCCCAGCCCACCACGACGCCGGCGCCTGCTCCCGTCACGTTCGACCCGACCGCCGCCGTCGCCGCCGGCCCGCGCCCGGTCTCGCCGGCGACGCGGATTCCCGGCCTCCTCGCGTACTGGCCGTTCGACGACTGGGCGGACGACCTCGGGCCGGCGAAGCAGACCGCCCGCGTGATCGGCGGCAAGCGTGCCCCCGGCGCGCGGGGCGGCGCCCTCTGGGTCACCGGCCCGAAGAGTCATGCCGACCTCGGCGCCCACCCGACGCTGAACTTCGCCGCCGGCGCCCCGTTCACCGTCAGCACCTGGGTCCGCACGACAACCGACGGCGTCGTCCTCTCGTTCCGCAACGCCGCCGAGTCGGGGGCGGTGGTGATGCTGTCGGTCGAGGACTGGAAGCTCGTGTAGTCCGTGCGCGCCGACCGCGGCGCGGCGGCGAGGGCGGCCGGCCGGCGGTACTGACCGGCCCGCCGGTCGCCGACGGCCGGTGGCACCACGCCGCCGGCGTCCGCACCGCCGACGGCACGATCGAGCTGACGGTCGACGGGGTGGTGGTCGGGCCGTCGGCGGTCGCGGCCGGTGGGTCGATCACGACCGACCTGCGCTTCCTCGGCCGGGAGGAGTACCGCAGCCGCGGGGGCGACCCCGGCCTGACGACGTGGGCGGGCGTGGCCGACGAGCTCGCCGTGTACGGCCGCCGCCTCTCGGCCGACGAGATTGCTGCCCTCGCCGGCCGGCGCTGATACAATGGTCGCATGTCCACTACCAACCCGCACGCGAAGGCCGTCCGCCACCTGTCGCGGAAGTGCCCGGTGATGAAGGGTGTCGTGAAGCTCGTCGGCCCGTGCACGTGGGCGCCGGCGAGCGACGACGCGTTCACCATGCTCGTCCGCTGCGTGATCTACCAACAGATCTCGACGAAGGCGGCGAAGTCGATCTACGACCGCCTCCTCGCCGCCTGCGCCGGCCCGCCCGTGGCGCGCGAACGCCTCGTGGCGATGACCGAGGCCGAACTCCGCGCCTGCGGCGTGAGCGGTCCGAAGCAGCGGGCGCTGCGGGCGGTCGCGGATTACGTCGCGGCCAACCCAGACCTACTCCCGGACATCGCCGACCGCGACGAGCCGACGCTGCGGAAGCAACTGGTGGCGATCAAGGGGATCGGGAACTGGTCGGTGGACATGTTCCTGATGTTCGGGCTGGCGCGGCCGGACGTGCTGCCCGTCGGCGACCTCGGCCTGCGGATGGGCGTGAAGAAGGCATTCGCGCTGGAGGAACTCCCGACGCCGACCGAGGTGGCGGAGATGTGCGCCCACTGGAAGCCCTACCGCAGCGTGGCGACGTGGTACATGTGGCGCAGCCTCGGTGGGCCGGTGCCGCAGTCGGGGCAGGGCGGGTAGGAGATCTGCTCCGAACGGAATGCTACAGGCGGTCTAGCCGGCCGGGATGCTGGGGCGCCCGCGAGAATGGGCGGTTGCACGCGCCACGCCGGAGGGTAGGCTAAGACGTGTTCCCACTCACGTCGTCGGAGGCGCCGTCGTGCCCCCAGCCCCCACGAATACCCATACGGATCGCCACGCCGAGCCCGACCACGGCTTCGCGGGACCGCCGGACGAGGAGTTCTGGGAACGGTACAACCGGCGATCGGAGTTCCCGCTTTCGGCCGTCGCCGCGGTGCTCCTCCACGTCGCAGTCGGCGCATTGCTGGTCGTCCTTCTGGTCAACCTGACGGACAAGGCGAACGACCGCGCCGGCGTGTCGGTCACGCTGATCGACCCCACCGGCCTGGACGAGTCCGGCGACGGCGCGCCCGGGTCGAGGACCGCCGACGCGCTGGTCGACGGTGAGAATGCGTTCGACCAGGCGACCAAAGCAATCCTCCCGACACCCGAAGCGCTTCAGAAGGCGATGGTCCGCAGTTACGCGCTGGACGACCCAACGATCGACCTGCCCGTAGCCCCCTCGAACGTCGCGGCGTTCCTGCTCATGGACGAGTCCTTCCGGAAGCGGATGCTCGGCGGACCGAGCGGGACCGGTCCAGGCGACGGCAAGGGGACGAGCGGGGCGACGGGTACCGGCCCCGGCGGGACGGGGGCGGACTCGACCCGCGCCCGGTCGCTGCGGTGGGTGCTGCGATTCTCGACGGTCGACGGGCACGACTACGTGGCCCAGCTCGCGGCGATGGGGGCGACGGTTCTGGTCCCGCTCCCGCCGGATAACAAGCAGTTTCTGTACTTCCCCGACCTTCGCAACCCGACGACCCGACGGCCGGCGACCGACGCCGACCTGCGTCGCCTGGCCGATCAGATCAAGTTCAGCGACACCCGCCCCGCATCGGTCGCCGGGGTGTGCGCCGCCCTCGGGGTGCGCGAGCCGGCCCGCTTGTTCTGGGCGTTCTTTCCCCGCAGCCTGGAAGACGAGCTGGCGCGGATGGAGACGGGCTACCGAAACCGCCGGGCCGAAGACATTGAGGAGACGGTCTTCCGGGTGACCGTCCGGGGCGGCGCCTACGAGGTGGTCGTCCACGACCAGACGGCCCGGCGGTAAGAGGAAACCGAAGGCAATTTTTGACAGGATGAACAGGATGAAACAGGATCGAAAATCAAGACCAATCTTTCATCCTGATTGATCCTGTTCATCCTGTCCAAAAATTTTTCTTTACTTCATATTCCCGTCGGCGGCGACCGTGCTCTTCATCAGTTCCTTCACGTTCGCGCTGCAGAACCCGAAGCCCTTCCGCTCGATGAACTCGAAGATCACGCCGGTCAGGCGGTGTGGGGTGGTGAAGATTTGGGTCAGGTCGTCGCACTTGAAGGCGTGCGGCGAGGTGAAGTCGCCCCAGCCCTTCGCCACCCACTCCTGCCGCTTCGCCTCCACGTCCGGCACCTCGTAGGCGAGGTGGTGGATGCCGCCGATCCCGCCCCGCGCCGCCACCCAGTTGCCGACGATGCTCCCCGGCGTGCCTTCGCTCACGAAGAACTCGGGCGCGGAGTGGTACACCTGCCCCTCCTCCGCCGGCACGCCCAGCGCGGTGACGCTGAACGGCGCCCCCTTCGCCGTCCGCTCCGGCGGCTCCAGCGCCACGCACCGGGCCGCGTCGGTCTTCTCGTCGTTGAAGAAGATGTCGAACTCGGCCTGGAACGTGTACCCGAAGGCGTCCATCAGGAACTTCACGGTCGCGTCGCGGTCGGCGACGCGGTAGGCGATGTGGTCGAGTCTCACGGCAGTCCCCTCGCAAGCGGACGGTGTATCGGAATTCTACCGCCGCTCACGCCACGCGGTACTTCGCCACCGTCGCCGGGTCGACCGTCACCCCGAGGCCGGGCGCGTCGCTCACGGTCACGATGCCGTCGGTCGCCTCGAACTTCTCGCGCGTCAGGTCGTGGCGGAGCGGGCTGTCGGCCATGCAGAACTCGAACACGTCCACGCCCGGCAGCGCCGCCATGACGTGCAGGCTCGCCGCGATCGTGATGCCGCTCTTGAAGCTGTGGTTGCACACCCGCTTGAACCGCTGCCCGGCCGCCCGCCCGACCGCGAGCATCGTGCTGATGCCGCACCGGCCCGGGTCGGGCTGCACCCAGTCGAGCCCGCCCTCGTCGAGCAGTCGTTCGAACTCCATCAGCCGGCACTCGGTCTCGCCGGCGGCGATCAGCGTCGGGCTCGCCTCGGACAACTGCTTGTAGCCGGCCACGTCGTCGGGGTGGAGCATCTCTTCGAGCCAGTACGGGCGGAACTCGGCGAACTGGTGGCTGCGGCGGATGGCGGTGCGGGCGTCGAAGCACTCGCCGGCGTCGATGAGCAGATCGATCCCGTCGCCGAGCCCGCGCCGCGCCTCGCGGACCAGTGCGACGTCGTTTGCCTCCGACTGTCCCATCGGCCCCCAGCCGAATTTGACCGCCGTGAACCCCTGATCGGCCCAGCGGCGGGCGATGGCGTGGGTGGCGGCGGGCGTGTCGCCGAACAGAACGCTGCTGTACGCCCGGAACCGCGTCTGGAACGGCCCGCCGAGCAACCGGTAGACGGGCTGGTTGAGCGCCTGGCCGGCGATGTCCCAGAGGGCGATGTCGATGCCGGCCATCGCGTGAACGGCGACCCCGCCGCCGGCGTAGTACACCGCCGCGCGCCGCATCCGCTGGTTGCACACCTCGATCGCCAGCGGGTCGAGCCCGACGACGACGCGGGCGAGGCCGGACGCCTGCGAGTGCGACATCGGCGCGTCGATGATTGCCTTCACCGCCTCGGGGCACGAATCGACCTCGCCCCACCCGCTGATGCCGGCGTCGGTGTCGACGCGGACGAGGCACGTGTCCTGCGTCCCGTCGGACGCGGACACCACCTTCGGCAAGCGCAGGATGATCGCTTCGACGGCGGTGATCTTCATGGGCAGAGCTCCGGGGGTGGGTTCAACCTACGAACCCGCCGCCCGCCGCTTCCACCCCGCCGCCTCCTCGCCGTCGAGCCGCAGCGTCAGGCACTTCGCGCTGCCGCCGGCCTTCAGGAACTCGTCGAGCTCGACCTCGATCGGCTGATACCCCGCGTCCGACAGAGAGCGCCCGAGGTCCGGACAGCGGCTGTTGTGGATGACCGTCTTCCCGACCACCACGGCGTTACACCCGAACCGCGCCGCGTCCGCCTCGCCGACCGCGATCAGCTTCGGGACGTGCGCGGCGAGCACCTTGCGGCCGTAATCGTCGAAAGCGCCCGGGAAGTACAGCGCCTCGCCGGGCGCGAGAGGGCAGAAGCAGGTGTCGAGGTGGTAGAAGCGCGGGTCCACCAACTCGACGGGCAGGACGCGCACGCCGAGCGTCTGCCCGGCCCACTGGTGCGCCGCCGCCGCCGACCGAGTGCGGTAGCCGGCGAACAGCGTGTCGCCGCAGAACAGCGCGTCGCCGGCGCCCTCGTGGTACATCCCCTCGGGCAGGTGCTCGACGGTGAACCCGTGCGCGGCGAACCACGCGTCGAACACGGGCGACTCGCGCGCCCGCACGTCGTGCTTGAACCGGCTGCTGAGAAAGCGGTTCCCGAACACGAGGCCGGCGTTGGCGGTGAACACGAGGTCGGGCAGACCGGGTTGCGGCGCCAGTTCCTCGACCGCGGCGCCGAGTGACAGCAGGGTATCACGCAGCCGCCGCCACTGGGCGAACGCGAGCTCGCGGACGGCGCCGAGGGAGCGGTTCATCCACGGGTTGATCTCGTACTCGATCCCGTAGTGGTCCGGCGGGCACATGAGGACGCGGGCGGGCATGGGGCACCTCCGGGCGGGCGCCCCATTCTACGGGCGGGCCGGGGTAGACTGACGGGCGGAGGGGCCGCGATGCCGGTGCACGACTGGCGCTCAGCCCGGACAGCCGCCGTCTGGCGTCCGGCAGCGCCGACGCGACCGCGGTAGTGTGGAACGTGGAGTAGCCCGCGCGGGAGGTGGGGCCTAATCGCAGAGGTTGCGACACATCTGACTCGTCACCACCCCGATCAGCCGGTCGCCGACGAGCGACCGGCCGACGGCGAATAGCATGACGTATCTGCTGAGTAGATATCCCCCGTACGGGTGGGGGCGCGGGTGGAGGAGGACGTACCACAGCTGTCCGCCCACGACTGCCCGCTTCAGTACGCCGTGCGTGCCCGCGTCTTCCGAGAGCGGCTCACCCGTTTCGTCCTGATCGCGCTGGAAGACGTACTGCTCGTGCTGGAAGACGTACTGCGCAGCAAAGGTGTTGTGGATCTCGTCGTTCGGCCGCCCGCCCTCCTCGCGCGGGTGGTAGCCGGGGTAGTCGATCCGGGTCACGTCCAGGTTGTCGATGTACCGGCTCGCGAAGTCGCGGGCGCCGAGCGCCCGGAGCACGTCGGCGGCCGTGTCCGGCCGCCCGGTCGGGTCGAAGTCGGCGAGGAACGGGTGGACCTGGCATTTGTCCGCGCCATAGCAGTAGGTCTCTTCCGGGAGTGCGCCGAGAACCGCCAGGTCGGCGGCGAGACCGGCGTCCCACACGCGGGGCAGTCCCTCGAACGTCGCCACCCGCCCGCGCAGCCCGACCGCCGCGCGCAGCGGCAGATCGTCCAGCGGGCACTCGAAGATTGCGTTACCGTTCCAGTCGGCGCGGAACGGCTGGGCGAGGTCGGCGACGACCGTTACCCACCCCGGGTCGAGGCCGGCGCCGAGGTCGGCGAGCCGGCGGGCGAGGTCCGGGTCGGTGCCGCCCGCCGCGCGTACCCGGTCGAGCGCGACCGCGGCCCGGAGGTAGTCCGCCCGCGGATCGGCGCGGTC
>JAFKFQ010000593.1 GCA_017308215.1 bacterium
GGCCTCGTCGCCCGGGTCGGGCGACGGGCCGGCGGTCACCTCGGCAATGCCGACCACGGCCTTCTCGTCGCCGGTGTGGTAGTACAGCACCCGGTCGCCCTTCGCCACCGCCCGCAGGTGCTTCTGCGCGACCGCGTTCGAGACGCCGTCCCAGTCGGTCTTCTTGTCGCGCTTCAGGTCCGAATAGCTGTAGCAGTCGGGTTCGACCTTGAACAACCAGAACGCCATGCCCGGCCCTCCGCGTGGGTGGGGACTGCCCGACCCGTGGTGCCGGTTCTACCGGATGTGCGGGTCGGGCAGCAACTGAGCTTGCCTCCCGCCCACCCCCCGGTTCTGCTCACGGACGGAGTGTGAAGGTCCGGCGGGGGCGGACGATAAGGGACGGGCGTTCCCCCGGCACCGCGAGCAGGCGACGTACATGGGCGTACTCCCCGACTGGATGATCGAGCGGGACGTGAAGATCGTCCCGTTCGCCGCGCAGCAGCACCGCCCGGGGGTGATCTCGTACGGCGTGACGAGCTACGGGTACGACGTGCGCGTGGACCGCAAGTTCAAGGTGTTCACGAACGTGTGGGGCCGGACGGTCGATCCGAAGCAGTTCGACCCGAAGTCGTTCGTGGACGTGGACGCGGACTTCTGCATCATCCCGCCGAACAGCTTCGCCCTCGCCGAGACGGTGGAGTACCTCGAAATCCCGCGCGACATCCTGTGCGTGTGCGTCGGGAAAAGCACGTACGCCCGTTGCGGCATCATAGTCAATGTGACGCCGCTGGAGCCCGAGTGGCGCGGCCGTGTCACCATCGAGATCAGCAACACGACGCCGCTCCCGGCGAAGATTTACTCCGGCGAGGGGATCGCGCAGATCATCTTTCTGAAGGCGCTCGACGTGTGCAAAACGAGCTACGCCGACAAGAAGGGGAAGTACCAGGACCAGGCCGGGCTGACCCTCCCGTTCGTCCCCGGCGCCGACCCGGCCGGCGGTGCGTCCGGCTGACGGTGTAGTATTCCACCGAACTGAGCGAATGTGAGCTCACCGCGAATTCAAGCACCGCCAAGAGAGATCGGCCAATGTTGGGGTGGAGCGGGCGTTTGCGCCGCAGCGATACTCGCTTAGAGTGCAGCAACGGTTCTGGTGCATTTCATGCACTACAAGGCCGGCATTGTCAAACAGTGAAGAGCAGGTCTTCGACCTCAAAGAACTACGCGCATGACCTCGTTCTTCACCATTGCCTGCATCTGCATCACATGCCTGGTCGCGCTTTGGCTTGCTCAGCGGCGACAGAGCGCCAAGAAGCATTTCGAGTTCAAGTGCTTCCTCTTCCGGGTGCGTGTCTCGGACATCCCGCCCCCCGAGGAGAGCCGCATCAGCAGCCGGCAAGCAGGTGCAAAGCCCAGCATACCAGAACGTGCTCTGTCCGAGACAGAACGACCCGGTTCAAGTGGTGCCCCCGCTGTCGTCACAGAAATCCAGCCGGAGGAATCGGCACGAGCTCAGCAGTGTTCTCAGTGAGCTCTGAGATGCGATTTGGTGCGGACCAGTGACTCGCTCGCGCGGCCCACGCGAGTCCTGTAGAACGATTTCCACGACCACTTCGCCCGCCCCACAGCTGCGACTCGCAGACCTCACGGAGGAGGGGCCACCGGAGGCGCCCCCACGCGCCCGAATAGGGGGGCGGTTGTCGCGGTCGGAAGGGTCGTGCGGGAGTGGCCGAAGGTATGAGCGGCGGAGCGGTATTTACCGATAGATGTACGCCCGATCCCGTCCCACGCCGCGGGCGGTGAAGGCAAGATGAAGTCCCACCGCCGGAGGAACCGGCGGCGGGCGTTAACCCGAGACGGACTCGCCATGCAAATCACGCGTCGCTTCACCCGCGAGGGGCAGGATCCGTTCGCCGGGATCACGTTCGCCCCGCGGACCTCGAAGATCGTCAACCCGAACGGGTCGGTGGTGTTCGAGATGAAGGACGTGATGGTCCCCGCCGGGTGGTCGCAGGTGGCGGTGGACATCCTCGCCCAGAAGTACTTCCGCCGGGCCGGCGTGCCGGCCCGCACGACGCGCGTCCACGAGGACGGCGTACCGCAGTGGCTCCAGCGCGCCGCCGCGGAGACCCCCGACACCCCGCTCGGCGGCGAGACCGACAGCCGGCAGGTGTTCCACCGCCTCGCCGGGTGCTGGGCGTACTGGGGGTGGAAGGGCGGGTACTTCAGCGGCCCGCGCGACGCCCGGGCGTTCTACGACGAAACGTGCCACATGCTGGCGACGCAGATGGCGGCGCCGAACAGCCCGCAGTGGTTCAACACCGGCCTGCACTGGGCCTACGGGATCGAGGGGCCGCCGCAGGGCCACCACTTCGTGGACCCGCACACGAACGAGGTCGCGCGGAGCACGTCGGCCTACGAGCGCCCGGCGCCGCACGCCTGTTTCATCCAGGAAGTCACCGACGACCTGGTGAACGAGGGCGGCATCATGGACCTGTGGGTCCGCGAAGCCCGCATCTTCAAGTACGGCAGCGGCACCGGCTCGAACTTCAGCGCCCTGCGCGGCGAGGGGGAGCCGCTGTCGGGCGGCGGGAAGTCGTCGGGGCTGATGAGCTTCCTCAAGATCGGCGACCGCGCCGCCGGGGCGATCAAGAGCGGCGGCACCACCCGCCGCGCGGCGAAGATGGTCGTGCTCGACCTCGACCACCCGGACATCGAGGAGTTCGTCAACTGGAAGGTGACGGAGGAGCAGAAGGTCGCCGACCTCGTCACCGGCTCGCGGCTGATGAACAAGCACCTGAACGCGGTGCTGAAGGCGATCCACACCCACCCGAACGCCGGCGAGCGGCACGACCCGGCGAAGAACGCCGCGCTCCGCAAGGCGATCCTGGAGTCGCGCACGGCGCTCATCCCCGAGAACTACGTCGCCCGCGTCATGCAGTTGGCGAAGCAGGGGTTCACACACCTGGAGGTCGAGGAGTACGACACCGACTGGAACTCGAAGGCGTACTACACGGTCAGCGGGCAGAACAGCAACAACTCGGTGCGGATCACCAACGAGTTCATGAAGGCCGTCGAGGGCGACGGCCCGTGGCACCTGTACTGGCGGACGGAGCTGGCGAGGGCGAAGGACGAGGGCCGCGCCCCGCGGCCGAAGAAGACGCTGAAGGCCCGCGAGCTGTGGGACCAGATCGCCTTCGCGGCGTGGGGCTGCGCCGACCCCGGCGTACAGTTCGACACCACCTTCAACGAGTGGCACACCTGCCCCGCCGACGGCCGCATCAACGCCACGAACCCGTGTAGCGAGTACGCCTTCCTCGACGACACCGCGTGCAACCTCGCGTCGCTGAATCTGCTGACGTACTACGACGCGAAGGCCGGCAAGTTCGACATCGAGGCGTACCGCCACGCCGTCCGCGTCTGGACGCTGATCCTTGAAATCAGTGTGTACATGGCGCAGTTCCCGAGCGTCAGCGTGGCGCGGAAGTCGTACGACTTCCGCACCCTCGGGCTCGGGTACGCCAACCTCGGCGCGCTGCTCATGGTGCAGGGCATCCCGTACGACTCGGCCGAGGGCCGGGCACAGTGCGGGGCGCTCACCGCGATCATGCACGCCGGTGCCTATGCCGCCAGCGCCGAGATCGCCGCCGAGGTCGGGCCGTTCCTGCGCTACGAGGCGAACAAGGACGCCATGCTGCGGGTGGTCCGCAACCACCGCCGCGCCGCCTACAACGCGGCCCCGGCGGACTACGAGGGGCTGACCGTCACGCCCGTCGGCATCGACGCCCGCTACTGCCCGCCGGACTTGCTCAGTGCCGCGCGGTTCGAGTCGGACCGGATGTTGGAGCTCGGCGAGCGGCACGGGTTCCGCAACGCCCAGGTCACGGTCATCGCGCCGACCGGCACGATCGGCCTCATCATGGACTGTGACACCACCGGGATCGAGCCGGACTTCGCGCTGGTGAAGTTCAAGAAGCTCGCCGGCGGCGGGTACTTCAAGATCATCAACCAGTCGGTGCCGCCGGCGCTCGCCCGGCTCGGGTACGCTCCGTGGCAGGTGGACGACATCGTCCGCCACTGCCGCGGCGCCGCCACGCTCCAGGGCTGTCCGCACATCAACCCGGCCAGCCTCAAGGCGAAGGGATTCACCGACGAGGCGGTGCTGAAGGTCGAGGAGACGCTCCCCGGGGCGTTCGAGTTGCCGTTCGTCTTCAACCGCTGGACCCTGGGCGACGCCTTCTTCAAGGACGTGTTGAAGATCCCCGAGGCCGTCTCGAACGCGCCCGGGTTCGACCTGCTCGCGCATCTCGGGTTCACCAAGAAGCAGGTCGAAGAGGCGAACACCTACGTCTGCGGCACGATGACCATCGAGGGTGCCCCGCACCTGAAGCCGGATCACTACGCGATCTTCGACTGTGCCAACAAGTGCGGCAAGCTCGGCAAGCGGTTCCTCTCGTGGGAGTCGCACATCCGCACGATGGCCGCCGCCCAGCCGTTCATCAGCGGCGCCATCTCCAAGACCATCAACATGCCCAACGACGCCACCGTCGAGGACGTGAAGAAGGCGTACTGGCTGAGCTGGCAGTTGATGACGAAGGCGAACGCCCTGTACCGCGACGGGTCGAAGCTGAGCCAGCCGCTCAACTCGGTCGCCGACTCGCCCGAGGCGGCGCTGCTGGCGGGCGTCACGGCCGAGCCGGAGCCGGCCCCCGAGGCGCCGAAGCCGGCCGTGGTACAGGCGGCGGAGCGGATCACCGAGAAGATCGTCCACCGCTACATCGCCCGCCGCCGCCGCCTCCCGGACCGCCGCGCCGGGTACACGCAGAAGGCGCGGATCGGCAACCACAAGATGTACATCCGCACGGGCGAGTACGAGGACGGCACGCTCGGCGAGATCTTCATCGACATGCACAAGGAGGGCGCCGCCTTCCGCAGCATGACGAACTGCTTCGCCATTGCCGTGTCACTCGGCCTCCAGCACGGGGTGCCGCTCGAGGAGTACGTGGACGCGTTCCTGTTCACCCGCTTCGAGCCGAACGGGATCGTCCAGGGGAACCCGTACATCAAGATGTCCACGTCGATCATCGACTACATCTTCCGGGAGCTGGCGATCACGTACCTCGACCGCAAGGATCTGGCGCACGTGCTGCCGGAAGACCTGCGCGGTGACACGCTCCACGACGAGGACGACGACCCGGACTTCGAGTCGGAGGAGGTGGTGAGCACGCGGACGGTGAGCGCCGCCGAGACGGCCGCGCCGAAGTCGTCGCTCGCCCCGCCGCGGTCGACCCACCTGCGCCCGGGTGCCGCGCCCGCGCCGACGAACGGCAACGGGAACGGCGGTAAGGCGAACGGTAACGGCGGCCCCGCCGCGGTGGCGACGGCCCCGCCGCGGGTGACGGCGTACACGCCGGTGGCCGGATCGCGTGAGGAGAAGATTCGGCAGGCGCGAGCGAAGGGGTACGAGGGCGACCCGTGCTCCGAGTGCGGCCAGCTGGCGCTCGTGCGCAGCGGCGCGTGCGCGAAGTGCGACACGTGCGGTGCGACGAGCGGGTGTAGTTAACGAAGAAAGGCCGTCCCGTGGGTGTGAGCCAACATTGGCCCACGGGACAGCCCCTTTGCGTGGAAGGGTTGCCCCCAGGGTGTACGCATCTAATTCTCAACGAATCCCTGTAGTACCTGCTCCAAATAGTCTTCATTGAGGGCCGCCTTCAGCCGCTTTGTCTTGATGCTACCCCGGCCCGGGTCTTGCTGCAGGAGCGAGGCGGCCACCCGCCGGACGAGGCCTAGGTTGACCCCGGCGTGCCCGGCCGCCGTCTTGTTGGCGTCCTCCCCGAACGCCACGTCCAGGCACCAGTGCAGTTCGTTCTCGACCGACCAATGCCGCCGGATTAGGTTCGCCAACTCGGCGGCCGTACCTCGCAGGCTGGTGATGTAGTAGTGGGCGGTGTCCGTGCGGACGCCTTTCACCTCCCGCTCCCGACCGACGAGCACCACTGCCGCCACGTCCGGCCACTCCGGCGGTAACCCCTGCGGATCGTAGACGACGGTCGTGTACCGCTCCTCGTGCCGCCCGTGGGCGTCGTCCACCGACTCGGCCCCGTCGTGCGGCACCCCGGCGAAGTCGGCCTCGATCAGCCGGTCGAACTCGCCGTGCACGGCCGCCTGAAGGGTCGGCTGGTTCCCTTTCACGGCCAGCAGGTAGTCTCCCCCCTGATCCCGGATCTGCTTGGCGATCTCCTTCTGGCACCCGGCGGCGTCGATCGTCACCAGCGCACCCTTGAGGTCCAGCACCCGGAGCAGTTCCGGGATGGCGGCGATCTCGTGCGACCCGTCCGCCACCGCCTGCTGGCCGAGGATCAGGCGGTTCTCGGCGGCCCACGCACTGACCAGGTGCAGGCACCCGCTGAACGTGCCCCTCGGGGCCGACCGGGCCGCCTTGCCGTCGACTGCGATGTGTTTGAGGCCAACCGCCTCGCACACTCCGGCCATCCAGTCGGCCACGCACTTCCCGAACGCCGGCGGGTCGAGGCGGGTGAACACCCGGTAGAAGGTGTCGTGGCTCGGGATGCCGTTGGGCAGGGCCAGGAACCGCTTGAGCCAGTCCGCTTTGGCCTCCCCGAACGCTTCGACCTCTTCCCACGAGTCGGCCCCGGCGATCACCGCACACAGGGCGATCACCAGGATGTCACCGAGCGAGTGCTTCTTGGTCCGATCCACTCGGGGGTCGGGCAGGTCGGCGAAGTACCGGGCGATCGACACATCCTGCTTCGGCATAACGGGGCCTCCGTGACTCCCGCCGGGCTACCCCTGGCGGCCCTGGTGATCTATCATTGGGCCACGACCCGTGGGCGGCGAGCAACCGATGACCGAAGCCGAATGGCTGGCAGCGACCGACCCGACACCGATGCTGAGGTTCTTGCGGGGCAGGGCCTGCGACCGGAAGCTGCGGCTATTCGCCTGCGCCCGTTGCCGTGAACTCTGGCCCATGCTGACCGACGAGCGCAGCCGAACTGCGGTTGAAGTCGGGGAGCTATTCGCCGATGGCTTGGCGACGAGCGAGGCGTTGAACGCAGCATACGACCTCGCTATGCGGGCGGGCGGTGCGGCCAAGCAAGGGCGAGAGGCCATTTGCAGGGCGGCACTCAGTGTGGCGTCCGAATGCGAGCCAGACGGGGAATCGTGCTGGGAGACGGTGTGGGATCAGTGCCCGGACGACGCTGAACGAAGTGCCCTCCGAATGGCAGAAAGTAAAGAAATCACGTTCCTACGGGACCTCTTCGGCCCACTCCCCTTTCGACAGGTTGCCTTCGATCCCACCTGGCTCACCTCGACAGTGGTTGCTCTGGCCCGGCAGATGTACGAAGGCCGGGACTTCTCTCCCATGCCGGTACTCGCTGATGCCCTCCAGGATGCCGGGTGCAATGATGACGAGGTTCTCGCCCACTGCCGGGGTGACGGGCCGCATGTGCGAGGCTGCTGGGTTACAGACCTGTTACTGGACAAGGAGCGAGGAGCGACCCATCAGCCGTAAGTCTCAACTCGTCAGCACCTTCGAGATGCGTACACCCTGGGGTTGCCCCAGCCAGCGCGGTTGCTGGTATAAGTCTCCCTTCCTGGCGTGACAACTACGGCTTCTGCCGTCGTTCGACAATTTTTTTGGCACGGACGCCTCCTCAATGACCAGGAGCGAGGTCCGTGCTCATCCAAACGCAGACAGGGTGCGTCGGTTCGTTTCCAGTTACTGCGTCCAGCCCGAATAATGCTCCGTCTCATACGTCCACAAATCAGCCCTGTTGCTGACGATTCTCGGTCCAATCGTTGTCCCGGCTACCAGTTGCGGGTACGCTGCCAAGCGTTGTGGTCGCGTGATTCAGGCGGCATGACTAGCGGTTCAGCCTGGGGGCGCGGGGGACTTCAGAAGCCGATTTTTGGGAGCAAGCGGCGCGGAAGGGGGTGCCGTGGTTCCGGTCCCTCCGACGCCCCCTCGCCACCGAGCAACTCGACCACGAGTTGCTCGGCACCCGGTTGGAGAGCGAGTGGTTGCTCCTCCGGGCGCGGCTACAACCAGGCGACCAACTCTGGCCATTCGAGTTCCACGTCCGCCGCCACCTGGGGATGCGACGGGGGTATCTGGCGTTGCGGGGCGGCCGGCCCATTGGGGGCGTGGTCACTGAGGTCAGCTAGCCAGGTCAACCGCGCGGCCAGCGTTCGCACTTATGCAGCGAGAGAGACGCCGGGCAAGCCGGTCTGGCGGATGAACCCCTGGAGCAGGTCGGGCCGGAACTTCACCTCGACCAACTCATCCACCACCCGGTCCCACAACTCGTCCTTGTCGTTCGCCGCCAGGTTCGCCAGCCGACCGTACTTGGTCCACCCCCACACACCCTCGTCTGGGTTCAGGTCCGGAACGTAGCCGGGGAAGTCCTCGGCCACGACGCCGGGGGGTTTCGCCAGCCAAGCCTTGACCGCCTTCGACTTGCTGTGGATGTTGTTCCTGTCCCACACCACCGTCACCGGCCCGAGCCTCTGGTGTAGGTCTTTCAGGAAGGCGACCACATCCTCACCGTGGGCGTTGTGGTCGAGCAGGTCGAAGTATAACCCCGGCCGCCCGGCTAGTGGGCTGAGTGTGACGCAGCTTATGGCCGACCACCGGTCCCGCCGGTCCCAGGCGTCGAGCACTGGGGTCTTGCCCCTCGGGGCGAGTGTCCGGCGGACGGTCGGGGTGAGGAAGAACCCGGACTCGTCCAGGAACGCAATGTAGGCCGACCGCTTCCACGCCTCCCGGACGATGCGGGGGGACTCGTCACCGACCCACCTCGCTACCTCCTTGTCGTCCCGCTCCCTCGCCTTCCGCCGGGGTTTCTGGCTGGTCCACCCGAGTCGCCGCTTGAGAACCTTGCGGACGTGCTCGGGGTGGTACGTGATGCGGAACTCCCGCTCGATGAGGCGGGCCACACGTGCGGCCGTCCAGAGTTGGTTGTGCCACCCGTGAGCCCAGGGCGAACGCATCTCGAAGTAGCTGAGCAGGCGGCAGTTACGTCCGGGTCACTCCTCACCGAGCATGAGGTCTAAAACCCAGCAGCCACGGACGTGAGGCCTGTTACCCCGGCAGTGGTTCAGCAAGTCCACGCTATCGCACCCC
>JAFKFQ010000594.1 GCA_017308215.1 bacterium
CCCTCTCCCTCAGAGGGGAGAGGGTGAGGCTTGAGCGGTCCCCTCGAATCGTGTCGCGCTGCATGACTGGCTCCTGATCCTGGCGCCGGCAAGTCCCACCCTCTCCCCTCTGAGGGAGAGGGTCGCCGCGCTTCGCGGCGGGGTGAGGGGGAAGGCCTCCGGCGAAGTCCGGGGACGTACACGCCGCGGACGACCTGCGGATGGATCGGAGATGTCCAGGAAGGCACCGCTGTCGCCACCCCCGGGGCCGATGGGTAAGTTGGAGTCATCTCCGGGGAACCGCTATGAGCTTGGTGCGCGTCCTATTCGTCGCCGCCGTCGCGGCCGCTGCCGCCGCCGGCACCCGCCCGGCCGTCGCGCAGCCGAAGCAGCCGCCGGCGACGCCGTGGGGCGTGAGTTCGTCGGCGAGCGCCTTCCGCAACCACGCCGAGTGGCTCCCACGGGTGGCGGCGGTGGGCGTCACGTCGGTTCGACTGTTCCCCGAGTGGCGCGGCGTCGAGCCGAAGACGGGGACGTGGCGGTGGCACGACGCCGACGCGCTCGTGAAGTCCGCCGCCGTGAACGGCGTCGAGATCACCGGCATCCTCATGGGCTCGCCGCCCGGCGCGAAGGCGGCCCACGCCTTCCCGATGGACGACCTCGACGGCTGGGCCGGCTACGTGGCCGGCGCGGTCGGGCGGTACAAGCAGATCCGGTACTGGGAGGTGTGGAACGAGGGGAACGGCGGGTTCAACGACGGCAAGCACACGACCGCCGACTACGCCAAGCTCGCCGCCGTGACCTACGCCGCCGGGAAGAAGGCGAACCCGGACGCCCGCATCGGCCTGTCGGTCGCCAGCTTCGACGCCCCGTACCTCGACCAGGCGATCCGCGCGATGGCGAAGGCCGGTACGCCGGGCCGGTTCGACCACCTCTGCGTTCACCCCTACGAGCTCGCCGACGGCCTCGCCGAACCGGACGGCGAGGTGCCGTACCTGTGGATGACGAAGTTGCTCCGCGACCTGCTCAAGACGAGCGCCCCGGACAAGGCCGACGCCGAGATCTGGATCACCGAGGTCGGCCGCCGCGTCGAGAAGACCAAGCACCGCACTGTGACCGACGCGGAGGCTGCGGCGGGGCTGGTGAAGCTCTACACGATGGCGCTCGCCCAGGGCGTGGCGCGGGTGCAGTGGTTCGAGGCGCAAGACCCGGTCGGCGAGGGCCAGGGCTTCGGCCTGATCGAGCGCGGCGGGAAGGAGCGGCCGGCGTACCACGCGCTGAAGGGGCTGACGGCCGCACTCGGCCCGGCGCCGCGGTACATCGGCTGGGTGGCGCCGGGGGAGGCGGGCCGGGCGTACGGGTTCGTGTTCGAGGGGAAGGCCGGGCCGGTGCTCGTCGCGTGGCTGCCGAAGGGGGTGACCGACCGCACCGCCGTCGTGACCGGCGCCCCGCTGACCGACACGCCCGTCGTGGCGGGCGCACTCCCGCCGGCGCTGGTCGAGCAGGCGCGGGCGAACGCCGGGCGTCCGTTCCCGTGGGGCGGCAACTACGCGGCCGCGCGAGCCGTGAGCCTCCGCCTCGGTGCCGAGGAGAAGAGTGAGGGCGTGGCGCTCGTCGGCCGCCACGACCGGCCGGTGGTACGATTCGCGGACGGCACTTCCGGCGTGCTGCTGGAGGGCGACATCGGACACCCGATCAGCTTCACCGTCCACCCGTCGTTCGCGTCGATCGGCACGCGCGAGTACTACGTCCGGGCGACGGTACGCCGGGTGGCGCCGGGGAACGTCGGCATGAACCTGCTCTACGAGGTAGCCGACAGCCAGGGCCACGGCCCGTATGCGAACACCGGGCGCTGGTTCGGCACCACCGCGGACGCCGGCTGGCAGACCCACACCTGGCGCGTCACCGACGCCTGCTTCTCGAAGATGTGGGGCTACGACATCACGCTCCGCCCGGAGCAGTCGATCCCGTTCGCCCTCGGCCGGGTCGAGGTCAGCACCCGGCCGTTCGAGTAGCCGGGTCAAGCGTGCGCCTTCGCCCCGAGCGTCGGTTGGGCGCGGAAGCCAATGGCGAAGCGGTTCCACCCGTTGATCGCCACCACGGCGAGCGTCAGGTTCACCAGCTCCGTCTCGTCGAAGTGCTCGCGCGCCTCGGCGAACACGTCGTCGGGGACGTGCGTCTGGCTGACGAGCGTGACCGCCTCCGCCCACGCCAGGGCCGCCCGCTCGCGCGGGGTGTACACCGGCGCCTCGCGCCAGGCGTCGAGCAGGTACAGCCGCTCGGCCTTCTCGCCCTTCGCCGTCGCCTCGCGGAAGTGCATGTCGATGCAGAACGCGCACCCGTTGATCTGTGACACCCGCAGCTTGATGAGCTCCTGGAGCGACGCCTCCAGTCCACTGCCGTTCACCGCCGCCTGCAACCCGTACATCGCCTTCACTGCCGCCTGCCCCGCCTTCGGGTAGTCGATCCGCGCTTCCATTGTTGGTCTCCTTTGGGGCGAGCGCTCTCGGGCCGATCACGGGTCGGGCGATGCCGAACTCCGCGCGACCCCGCCCGGGGCGGTGCCCCGGGCTATGGAATCTCAGGCCCTTGGCCTGAAGACGCTGTGCCTTCTCTTCACCCCGAAGGGGTGGGATACGATAGCCCGGGGCAACGCCCCGGGAACCCCGTCGGCGGTGTCTCGCTACGCGTTGAACCCGCCGTCCACGTCGAGGACGGCTCCGGTGATGTACGAGGCGTCCGGACCCGCCAGGAAGGCGACGGCGGCGGCGAGCTCCTCCGGCTTGCCGTAGCGGCCGAGCGCGGTGCCCCCCTTCTGCACCGCCGCGAAGTCGCCGCTGTCCGGGTTCATGTCGGTGTCGATCGGGCCGGGTTGCACCACGTTCACCGTGATCCCCTTCGCCCCCAGGTCGCGCGCCCAGCCCTTCGTGTAGCCGACCACCGCCGCCTTCGACGCCGCGTACCCGGCGATGCCGGGGAACGGCACCCGCGCGCCGAGCACCGAGCCGATCGTGACGATCCGCCCGCCGGCCGGCAGGTGCTTCGCCGCCGCCCGCACCGCCGCGACTACCCCGCCGACGTTCACCGCTTGCTCGCGGTCGAGCCCGGCCAGGTCGGCGTTCGGGTCGCCGAGAGCGCCGGACACGAACACCCCGGCGTTGTTCACCAAAATGTCGAGCCGGCCGAACTTCTGCACGACCGCCTCGACCAGCCCGGCCACCGCCTTCGGGTCGGACTGGTCGGCCTTGAACGCGGCCGCCGTGCCGCCGGCGTCGCGGATGTCCTTCACCACCGCCTCGGCCTTGTCGGGCGAGGCACTGTAGCTGAGCGCCACCGCCGCCCCGTCGCGCGCCAGTCGGGCAGCCGTCGCCGCGCCGATGCCGCGCGACCCGCCCGTCACCAGCGCCACCTTGCCTGCGAGAGTCTTGGACATGAGCGTTCTCCGGTTCGGGAATCGTGAGTGAGAAAGATCCGAGACGAATACGGAATCGGGTCGGTCGGGATTCGTCGGGCTGGTTCCCAACCGGCCATTCCGGCCGGTTGGGAACCAGCCCGACGGGTGTACCTGGCATCACACCTGCGCCATGCCGCCGTCCACGAACAGTTCGACGCCGGTGACGAAGCTGCTGTCGTCCGAGGCGAGGAAGACCGCGACCTTGGCGATCTCGTCCGGGGTGCCCATCCGGCCGAGCGGCACCTGGGCGGTGAACCCGGCCTTCAGTTGCTCGACCTCCTCCGGGCTCGCGCCGGTGGTCTTGAAGATCGGCGTGTCGATCGGGCCGGGGCTGAGCGTGTTGACGCGGATCTTGCGGGCCTTCAGGTCGTTCGTCCAACTGCGGGCGAACGACCGCACCGCGGCCTTCGTCGCGCTGTACACGCCGAACGCCTCGTACCCCTTGATCGACACGATCGAGGCGTTGAGGATCACCGCCCCTCCGTCCGGCATGAGCGGCAGCGCCTTCTGCACGGTGAAGAGCAACCCCTTCACGTTGATGTCGAACAGCTTGTCGAAGTGCTCCTCGGTGACCTGACCGAACGGGGCGAACTCGCCGACCCCGGCGTTGGCGAACACGACGTCGACCCGCCCGTGCTTCTCCTTCACCACCTGGTACAAGCGGTCCAGGTCGGCGAGGTTCGACACGTCGCCGCGGACCCCGGTCGCGGCCGGGCCGATCTCCTTCACGGCGGCGTCGAGCTCCGCATGGCGGCGGCCGGTGATGACGACCTTCGCCCCCTCGGCCGCGAACCGCTTGGCGGTCGCCAGCCCCATCCCGCTGTTCCCGCCGGTGATGACGGCGACCTTGCCTTCGAGCTTCTTGGACACGGCAGTCTCTCCCGAGTGGTGACCGAACGAACCGGGCCGCCGCGTCGGCGGCCCGGGGGAACTCGCACCGTACTAAGCGGCCTGACGGGACAGGGCGAGGAAGCGGGCGATGCGGGCGTCGAACACGCGGTCGGCGTGGATGCTCCACAGCTGCCGGCCGAGGACCGCGAGGTAACCGACAAGGAGCGCCACCCGGACCGGGATGAGCGCCGGGTCGGCCGGGCCGGACGCGAACGGGTGACCGAGCGGGAACCGCTTCAGCGTCTCGGTGGTCAGGAACACCATCAGCAGCAGGAAGCTCGTCGTGAGGGCGGTCGTCTGCACATACCCCGGCCGCCGCAGGGCGCCGGCCAGCACCAGGGCGAGCGTGACCAGCCCGAGCACCTGGCCGGGTGTGAACCCGATCGTGAAGAGGAAGCCGAACCCCGTGACGGTGCCGGTGAGCATGGTGCCGACGTACCAGCGGCCGGAGCGGGTGTGCGGGTCGATGCGGCCGTGGCGGGCGAGGGCGTAGAAGCCGAACCCAACGGGGAGCAGGCTGATCGCGGTGTGGGCCAGGGTGAAGGCGGTCATCGGTTTTCTCCGGTTGGTCCGGTTGCAACTCGCAACTGACGGGGTATACTGGAGGTGTGGTTGCATCTTGCAACCGAATTGGAGAAATCCATCCCGCCATTCTCCACCGCGGGGGAATTGCCATGAAACGCAAGTGCTTTGGGGAGGACTTGTGCCCGGTCGCCCGGTCGCTGGAGGCGGTCGGCGACGTGTGGTCGGTGCTGATCGTGCGCGAGGCGTTCGCCGGGAAGCGGCGGTTCGGCGAGTTCGAGCGGGCGCTCGGCGTCGCCAAGAACATCCTGACGGTCCGGCTGCGGAAACTGGTCGCGTTCGGGGTGCTGGAGCAGGTGCCGGCCGCGGACGGCCCGCGCCACGAGTACGTGTTGACCGAGCGGGGCCGCGGGCTGTACCTCGTGCTGATGGCGCTGCGCCAGTGGGGCGAGGACTGCGGCGGCGAGTCGCCCTACGTGCTGGTGGACCGCCGCGACGGGCAGCCGGTGAAGCCGCTGGCGTTCCACGCCCACGACGACCGCGAGCTCGGCCCGGACGACATGGAGCTCGTCCCCGCGGCGGAGGTGAAGCGGCGGTGAGCCGAAGAAATGGACAGGATAACCGGATGAACAGGATGCCGAACCCACATGGGGTTGCGATCCTGTTCATCCGGTTATCCTGTCCATTCTCCGCGCCTACACCAGTCGGTCGGCCTGGCGCAGCGGGGGGAATAGCCACGCCCACGCCGCCGTCACGCCCATCGCCCCGAACCCGCCGAACGCCACCGCGCCGACCGGGCCGAGGAACCGCGCCGCCACGCCGCTCTCGAACTCGCCCAGCTCGTTCGACGCGCCGATGAACAGCGTCGAGACCGCCGACACGCGGCCGCGCATCCGGTCGGGCGTGGCGATCTGCACGAGGCTCTGGCGGGTGAACACCGAGACCATGTCCGCCCCGCCGAGTACCGCCAGCGCGAACACGGACAGCGGCAGCGACCGCGAGAACGCGAACACCACCGTCATCAGCCCGAACAGGCCGACCGCGAGGAGCATCTTCGGCCCGGCCCGCGAGCGGATCGGCCGCGTCGCCAGGTACGCGGCGACGAGCACCGCCCCGACCGCCGGCGACGAGCGGAGGATGCCGAACCCTTCCGGCCCGACGCCGAGCACGTCGCGGGCGAACACCGGGAGAAGTCCGGTCGCGCCGCCGAGCAGTACGGCGAACAGGTCGAGCGAGATGGCGCCGAAGACGAGCTTGTTCCGCCACACGTAGCCCAGCCCCTCGCGGATCTGTGCCACCCGCGAGCGGCCGGGCTCGACGTGCGGCTTCGTGTCGGCGCGGATCAGCAGCGCGCACCCCGTCGCGGTCGCGTACAGCCCGGCGCTGACGAGGTAGCCGAGCACCGGCGATGCGGCACAGAGGAGCCCGCCGAGCGCCGGGCCGGCGATGCTCGCCACCTGCGCGGCGAGCGAGTTGGTGGCGATGGCCCGCGGGAGGAGTCGCGGCGGGACGAGCATCGGGCCGAGGGCGCTGGCGGTCGGCTGAAAGAACGCCCGGGCGCACCCGAACAGCGCCGCCAGCGCGAACACCGCCGCCAGCCCGCCGCCGGCCTCGGACCGCAACGCCAGCCCCGCGGCGGTGAAGAGTTGCGCGAGGTAGCAGAGGGCGAGGATGCGGCGGCGGTCGTAGCGGTCGGCCGCCTCGCCGGCGACGAGCGTGAGCGCAACCAGCGGCAGGAACTGCACCAGCCCGATCATCCCGACCGCGAACGCCGCCTCGGCAACGGTCATGGTCTGGCGGGCGATCTCGTACACCTCCCACGCGACCACGACCGACTGTGACCCGGTGGCGAGCGTGCCGCAGAAGCGGCCGGAGAGGTACAGGACGTAGGGCCGGCGGGCCAGGAGGGCGGACGTGTCGTCGGGCGCGTCGGGCATTCGTGATCCGAAGGTATCGGGCCGTCGTTAGGCCGCGGCGCGAGCCGCGGTTTGCGCCGCAGGCCTGCAGACCCACCGCGGCCTAACGGACACCACGGTCACCCGAACGCGGCGAACTCGGGGGCGTACTTCACCAGCCCGCGGCCCGGCACGCCGCCGAGCGCCACGACCTGAAAGGCGTCGCCGCCGCCGTACTCGTCGGTCAGCCCGTGGCGTGCCGCCGGCTCGAACCCGAAGCGCGAATAGTACACCGACTCGCCGAGTACCACCGCGAACGCCGCGCCGGCCGCCCGCGCCGCCTCAAGCCCCTCGCGCACCAGCCGGCCGCCGATCCCCTCGCCGCGGCGTTCTGGGATCACCGCCAGCGGCGCCAGCCCGAGCCCGCCGCCAACTCCGTCCACCGTCACCGGGCTGAACGCGACGTGCCCGACCACCTCGCCGCCGTCGTCCGCCACCAACGAGATCGTCAGCCGGCCCGCGTCGCGCAGCACCTTCACCAGTTGCGCTTCGGCGTCGGTCGGGAAGGCGGCGGCGACGACCGCGTGGATCGCGCCGGCGTCGGCGGGGCGTTCGGGGCGGATGACAAGCAACGTGGGCTCCGGGTCACGCACCGGCAATGAGTTCGTACGAGCGCACGCGGGCGGCGTGGTCGTACAGATTGGCGGTGAGAATGAGCTCGTCCGCCCCCGTCGATTCTACGATCGCCGCCAGCCGCCGCCGCACGGTGTCCGGCGCGCCGACGGCCGAGCACGCGGTCATCCGCTCGACGTGCATCCGCTCGGCGGCGCCCCACAGGTCGTCCATCGACTCGACCGGCGGCGGGAGAAGCCCGGGCGTGCCGCGGACGAGGTTCAGGAACGCCTGCTGCACCGACGTGAACTGTCGCCGCGCCTCGGCGTCGGTGTCGGCCGCGACGGCGGTCACGCCGACCATCACGCGCGGCCGGTCGAGCACGTCCGACGGCTCGAAGTGGCGGCGGTAGAGGGCGAGCGCCTCGTGCAGCAGGTCCGGCGCGAAGTGCGACGCGAACGCGAACGGGAGCCCGAGTTGCGCCGCCAGCGCGGCGCTGAAGTCGCTCGACCCGAGCAGCCAAACGGGCACGCCGAGCCCCTCGCCGGGGATTGCGTGGACGCCGTTCCCCGGCCCGCCCGGGCGGAAGTACGCGCGCAGCTCCTCCAGGTCGTGCGGGAACGTGTCGCCGCTGCTGCCGAGGCCGCGGCGCAGCGCGCGGGCGGTGCGCGGGTCACCGCCGGGGGCGCGGCCGAGCCCGAGGTCGATGCGGCCGGGGAACAGTGAGGCGAGCGTGCCGAACTGCTCGGCGATGACGAGTGGTGCGTGGTTCGGCAGCATGATCCCGCCCGAGCCGACGCGGATGCGCGCCGTCGCCGCCGCCACCTGCCCGATGACGACCGCCGTCGCCGCGCTGGCGACGCCCGGGATGCCGTGGTGCTCGGCGAGCCAGTAACGCGCGTAGCCAAGGCGTTCGGCGTGCTTCGCCAGGTCGAGCGTGTTGCGGAACGATTCCGCGGCCGTGCCGCCCACGCAGATCGGCGACAGGTCGAGGACGGAAAGTGGCACGTCGGTCAGCGGCGTCATCGGGTTCCTCCGTCCGGGTATACCGCCGCCCCGCTCCAGACCTTCCGATCTGCCGTCCGGTAAACTGGCCGCATGACCCCGCCGACCGGCAACCTCTTCGCTGTTCTCCCTGCCCTCGGCCCGGCCGAAGAGTTCCGCCCGCTCTGGGAGAAGCCGGGGCTGCGCGTCGAGCGGATCGTCTCGCGCGGGCACGCCACGCCGCCCGGCGAGTGGTACGACCAGAACGCGGACGAGTGGGTGGTTCTCCTCGCCGGGGCGGCGCGACTCACCGTCGAGGGCTGCCCCGAGCCGCTGGAGCTGCGCCCCGGCGACTGGGTGCTGCTGCCAGCGCGCGTCCGCCACCGGGTCGAGTGGACCGATCCGGACCGCGACACGGTCTGGCTCGCGGTTCACTCCGGGGACATCCCGTAGTGGTGCGTCGACCGATCGGTGTCGGGTGCGCAGCCCCGGCGTGGCGAACGACTGGCGTGAGCCGGCTGATGGCTCGGGGCTCAAATCCCACGTGGTATCGCGTTCGCCACTCGCGGCGCCATGTCAGGTCTCGAAGACTCGACCCGATCTACGGAGGACCCGAGCCGCCGAAAACTCGCCCCGGTGCAGCGAATGTGACATAGTATACTTTGATGATAAACTTTGTCGTCGATCGCTATTGATCGCTATCCTCGACCGGGGATAATACGGGCATCGCGGCGGGGATCGTTCCGATGGAACGTG
>JAFKFQ010000595.1 GCA_017308215.1 bacterium
GTAGCGGCGGGTCCGTGGGGCCGGTTCCCAACCGGCCGGGCAATGGCCGGTTGGGAACCGGCCCCACGGGCACGGTCACAGCCGCCGCTCGCCCACGCCGTCCTCGTCGGTCTCGAACGCGAGGCCGGCGAAGACGGCGGCGAACTCGGGCAGCGGCATGCGGAAGCGGCCGTCCTTCGTCGGGTAGCCGGTCGTCAGGCCCGGGGCGCCCTTCGGCGTGAAGTCTTGGCCGTGCGGGTTCCACAGCGCGATCGCGTCGGCCGCGCGGTCGTACCCGAGCACCGCGTAGGCGTGGTTGCCGTGGACGCCGGGCACGGTCACGCCGCCGTTGGTGCCGCACGTCACCAGCTTCTTCGCGGCGAACGCGGCGGCCAGCCGGTCGCGCATCGCCGCCAGCCGGGCCGCCTTGTCGGCGGCGGGCAGCTTCTCGTCGCGGGCGAACGTGCAGCTGAACCGCTCGATCTTCTTCCCCGTCACCACGCCGACCATCGTGCCGGCCGACCCGCCCTTCGTGAGCAGGTCGAGGTCCGGCAACGCCGCCTTGTTGGCGGCCGTGGCCTCATCGGCGCGGAGCTTGCCGACCGCCTTCTCGTAGACGTTCACCCAGATGCCGTCGCCGCCCGTCGCGGCGAGGACCGCCAGTTCCGCGTCGGTCGGCGACGGGACGTGGACGACCTTCGGGCCGAAGCGCACGTCGAACCCGCCTCCGGGCGCGGGGGCGATCATCTTCGCCACGGCGCCAGGGTCGCGGGCGACGAGCGCGCCGAGCGGGGCGAGGCAGAAGCAGTTGCCGAGCTTCCCTTGACTCACACCGTCGAGCGTCGGGCCGCCGTGGGCGAACAGCGCGCGGTCCGCGGCCGCGATGCGCGCCCGTGCGGCCTTATACATTGCGGGGAAGTCCGGCGCGTCCTTCCCGCCCGAAGCGAGCGCCAGCAGGGCGTCGCGGGTGAGCGGCGGGGTCGCGGCCTTGGTGTTCCGAACGGCCCGCCGCAGCGCGGCGACGGCCGCCGCCTCGTCCCCCGTCACCGCCGGGTCGGCGACCGCCGCGTCGATCTCGGCGCGGGTTAGTGTGCCGTTGCCGTCGCGGTCCCACGCCGCGAACCGGGCCTTCACCTGGTCGGCGAACGTCGGCGGCTCGGGCGGCCGGGCGATCGCGGCGGCGGGAAGGACGAACAGAACCAGCACAGCGCAGCGGGGCACGTGTCACCTCGGACGTGGGGGCGGGGCGGGAGAGGTGGGGAGTTCCGGCTATCGTACCGCGCGGATCACCCGATCGGCGAAGCGTTCCATCTCTTCGAGCTGCGGGCTGCACTGGAGCAGGAGCAGGTTCACGCCCGCTGCCTCAAATGCGGCGATGCGGTCGGCCACCTGCGCCGGGGTGCCGACGAGCCCGGCGCGGAGGCCGCGGTTGCTCACCGAGTAGTCCTCGAGTGACACCCGCTGTTCGAGCTGCGTGCCCGCGAGCCACTGCTGGTAGTTGTGGTAGCCGGCGGCGCTCTGCTTCACGTCGGTGATCCGCGCGAGCTCGGCCTGCGCCTCGGCTTCCGTGTCGCGGACGATGCTGTACCCGGCGACGCCGTACTGCATCGGCGGCAGGCCGAGGCGGTCGCGGCGGGCGGCCATGTCGTCCACCTTCGCTTTGACGCGCTCCGGTGGGTCACCGTGCATGACGTAGGCGTCGCAGGTGCGGGCGATGAGCTCCTTCGCCGTCTCGCTCTCGCCGCCGGCGTAGATCACGGGGCGCGGCCGGCTCGCGGGCTTGGGCTGAAGGATCGTGTCCTTCACGCGGTAGTACTTCCCCTCGAATCTGTAGCCGTCGCGCTTCCACAGGTTGTCCACGACGGTGAGCCACTCGGCGGTGCGGGCGTAGCGGTCGTCGTGCTGCTCGAAGTGGACGCCGTACTGCTGCGCCTCGTCCTTCCACCAGCTCGACACGACGTTGAGCGACAACCGCCCTCCGCCACCGATGTGGTCGATGTTGGCCGCTTGCTTGGCGAGCAGCGCCGGATTGTGGAACGTGGGGCGCACCGCGACCATGTACTCGAGCCGGTCGGTGACGGCGGTGAGCGCCGCCGCGGTGCTCCAGGCGTCGAGCGACGGGGCGGCCTCGCCCTTGATGTCGTTGAGGTTGAGTTCGGCGACGAGCGACAGGTCGAACCCGATCTGCTCGGACCGCTGGGCGAGCCGCTTGACGTAGGCCCACGACGCGGCCATGCGCTCGTCGTCCACGTTCCGCAGCCACCCGCCGAACACCGGCATCCAGTACCCGAATCGCATGGGCGTCTCCCCCGACGAACGATGATGCATATTTTGACAGGATAACAGGATGACCAGGATCACCGAGCTCTGGCTTGGGTTGCGATCCTGATCATCCTGTTATCCTGTCAAATCAGTTCGACCTCATTCCGCCCGGCGTTCGAGGTAATCGACCAGCCGGGCGAACGGGTCGAAGCCGACCACGTTCGGCGCGTCGGCGACGAAGTTCGACAGCGCGTTCACGTCGTAGTAGACGACGCCCCCGTCGCGGTCGTCGGTCATGTACTCGATCCCGCCCACGTCGATCCCGGCGGTCTGCATGATCCGCTCGCACGCGGCAATCACCTCCGGCGGCGGGGTGTAGCCTTCGACCTTCAGGCCGGTCTTCGGCGCGTCGATCGGGCATGCAGCGCGGACGAGTTCGACGCCGTCGGCGCGCTGGCAGATGTCCGCCGGGCACAGGTTGAACGACTCGCCCGTCGTGAACACCTTGATCGCGTACAGGTACTTCCCGCCGAGCGTTTCTACCCGCGTGATGTGTCCGCCGCGGGCCGGCACGAACTCCTGCACCAGCGCCGTGTGGTCCACGCCGAAGTCGAGCCGCCCGGCGGCTGCCGCGTCGGCGAGCGCCTGCGGCGTGTCGTAGCGCACGATCCCGGCGCCGCTGCCGCCCACGTTCGCCTTCACCACCACCGGGAAGCGCAGCCCCTCCGCCGCCTCGACGGCGCGGCTGGCGTGGTTGATGACCCGCGCCCTCGGGTACGGCAGGCCGAGCGACTGGAGCAGCGTCAGCTGCCGGGCCTTCGACGTCTCGACCGTGAAGGCGTTCAGCCCGTTCACGACCGGCAGGCCGACGCGTTCCAGGTGTGCGAGGTAGCCCAGCGTGAAGAACATCCCCTGCACGCCGCCGCGGAGGTACGCCGACGGGCTCATCCGGTTGAAAAGGAGCGAGTACGGCGGGCGGCCCTCGGCGGGGTCGTAGTGGTGCGCCCGCGGGTCGAGGCGCTCGTACCGGATGCCGCGGCGGTCGAGCTCGGCGAACAGGGGGCGGAACCAGTCCGGGTGCTCGTGGTAGATGGCGAACGGTCGCACGGCAGCCTCCGGTGTGAGGAGTCAGAGTAGCCCGGCGGCGCGGGTGCGGCACCCGAGTTGCTCCCGGCGTGGGGAGGAGGAATTGCCATGCCCACCGACACGCCCGCCCCCGCCGATCCAACCCGCCCGCGCGTCGCCGCGCTGGCGCTACTCACGCTCGCCGGCGTCGCCGTGTGCGCGTTCGTCGCATACCCGTTCCTGCCCGCGCTGGCGTGGGCCCTGGCACTGGCCGCGATGGCGTTCCCGATCCACGCCCGCCTCGCCCGGGTCGTCCCGAACGGGAGCGCCGCCGCCGCGATCACCACGACGTCCGTCGTGGCGGTCATTCTCATCCCGGTCATGCTCGTCGCCGGGCAGCTGGCCCGCGAGGCGGCCGGGGCGACGGCGCGAGCGCAAGAGGCGGTGCGATCGGGCAAGATCGACGAGGTCGCGGAGAAGGTACCGAGTGGGCCGTGGGCGGTGGCGTGGGCGAGACAGAACGTGGACGTGGAGGCCGAGGCGCGAAAGCTCACCAGCCGAGTCGTCGGCGACGCGGCGCTGTTCGCCCAGGGGACGGCGTGGGCGATGCTGCAAATCCTCGTGTGTGTGTTCGTCCTGTTCTTCGCGTTCCGCGACCAGGGCCACCTCCTCGCCTCGCTCCGGCGGGTACTCCCGATGTCCCGCGCCGAGGCCGACTACCTGTTCACCCGGGTGGACGACACGATCCACGCCACGATCTACGCCACGGTGATGACGGCGCTGCTCCAGGGCGTGACTGGCGGGCTGGTGTTCTGGTGGCTCGGCCTGCCGGCGCCGGTGCTGTGGGGCACGGTGATGTTCGTGCTCGGCGTGCTGCCGGTGGTCGGGGCGGTGTTGGTGTGGGCGCCGGCGGCGGTGTGGCTGGCGACCGAGGGGCGGCTCGGCGACGCGGCGGTCCTGACCGCGTGGGGGTTGGTCATGGCCGGGCCGGTGTGCAACTACTTCTACGCCTACCTCGCCGGCGGGCGGATGCGGCTGCACGAGGTGCCGGTGATGATCGCCTACGTCGGCGGGCTGGCCGTGTTCGGCGTCAGTGGGATGGTGCTTGGCCCGGTGGCGCTAGCGGTGACGATGGGCCTCGTGGACGTGTGGCACCGCCGGCTGCACCCGGAGGCGGCGGAGAAGTTCGGGACGGAACCGGCGGGGGTGCCGGAGCCGGCGGGTCAGCTGGTGACGGTGTGAGGAGCGGGTTTCGCGTCTGCCGGTCGATGTCGGGTCGGACGAACGGGCGGCGTGAGCCGGCTGGTCGTTGGTACAGGCACCCGATGTGGTGGCCGGTCACCCACGTAGTCCGCTCGGGCACCGGTACCAACGACCAGCCGGCTCACGCCGGCCGTTCGCCAAGCCAGAGTTTCGCACCCGACATCGATCGGTCGACGGACCACTACGAAACACCCGCCCCTACTTCTTCGGCAGGTCCGTGTAGTCGAGCGGGATCGCCTTCAGCTCTTTCTCGGTGAACGACTCCGCCCGCTTGCCGACCTTCTCCCGCGCCGCCTTCACCAGCGCCGGCGTGATCGACGGGTTGGCGTCGTCGGCGTCCGCCTTGAAGCCGAACGAATTCCGCACGTAGGTGAGCGCCGCGGCGATCTCGTAGTCCTTCAGCGCCACGCCCTGCGGCGGCATCACCCCGTCGTGCTGCTTGCCGGCCACGGTGATCGGCTGGTGCAGGCCGTACAACACGATCCGCGCCAGCCGGGCCGGGCTCGCCTCGGGGCCGACCACCCACTCGGACCCGCGCAGCGGCGGCGCCTTCTGCGCCGGGTCGCCCTCGCCTTCGGCCTTGTGGCAGGCGATGCACACCGCCCGGTAGCGCGCCTCGCCGATCGACATCAGATCGGCGACGGTCTTCGGGTCGGGGTCCGGAGCCGGGTTGTCGGGATCGACGGGGAGGCCGCTGAACTGGATGTCGGACCCGTCGTTCACGTCGCGGCGGAAGTCGGCGGAGCCGCTGCCGATGTAGTACCCGCCCCACATGAGCAGCGCGCCGAACACGGCCATCACCCACACCGGCACCGGCTCGAACCCGTCGCGCGGCTCGGCGTGCTCGCGCATCAGGATGCCGTGCATCCCCTGCACGGTGTCCTGCCCGCCGACCCCCGGCTGGTCGTCAACCGGGTCGCCGGCGACGGTGACCATCGTCGGGTCGTTCATCTCCGCCATGTGCGCCGCGTGCAGCGCCTGCACGGTGTCGATCGGCACGGTCGGCGGCGGCTCATCGGGCGGGGTCATTCCTTCGCCTCCGGCAGCGGCGTTTCGGCCTTCCGCAGTTCCAGCAAGTACGCGACCAGGTGGTCCGCGTCGGCGGTCGGCACGACCTGGTGGTCCGCCTCCTCCGTCGTCAGCCAGAAGTCGAGGAGGCGGGCCTTCCCCTCGGGGGTGGCGACGTCGAAGTGACCGGGGTTGGCGGCCTTGAGGGCGTCGGCGAGGCCGGGCTGCGACGCGAGGATGCGGTCCCACTCCTCGTCGGTCGGGCGCCAGCGGTAGCCGGGGTTCACGGTCCACTCGCGGCCGAGACGCAGCGCGGTCTCGGCCCGCTTGCCGCCCTCGACCGGCTCGCGGCGGTAGAGGAACGCGAACGACGGCATCGTGCTCCAGGCGTTGAACGACCGCGGGTTGAACAGGTGCTGGTGCTGCCACGCCGGCGAGTAGCGGGAGCCGACGTTCGCCAGGTCGGGGCCGGTGCGCATCGTGCCGAGGAGCGTCGGGCGGTCGTGGAGGTAGTCGCGGGAGACGGTGCGGCGGTTGCCCCAGCCGCGGCGGATGTCGGCGCCGGTCTTCATCTCGCCGCCCTCCCACCAGTTCCCGAACCGGGCGCTGCGGACCTGCTGGGAGTGGCAGTAGAGGCACCCGTTGGCCGAGTACACGCCTACGCCGGCGAGCGCCTTCTCGCTCAGCTGCCTGGGGTACGGGTCGTCGCCGGGCGACGCCGTGTACGGCTGCTGGTTCTGGAGCTGCCGGTACGGGAGCAGCACCAGCCCGAGCCAGCTCGACGCGAACGTCAGTAGCGCGCCGACGATGATGACCATCCCGCGGTCCATGAGCGCTCCCGCTTTCCCGCCCGGGGCCACCACCCGGGGCGTTGCCCCGGGCTATGGAATCTCAGGCCGTTGGCCCGAAGACTGTCGGTCGTGTTCTTCACCCCGAAGGGGTGGGATTCGATAGCCCGGAACCACGCCCGCGGTGTCACTACACCGGCGCCGGTTCGCCCGCCGCCGGTTTACCCGCCGGCGCCACGAAGTACGCCGGCCCGATGCCGCGCTTCCGCCCCCAGCCGGCGAGGTTCGCCACCAGCAGCAGCGCGAACGCGACGTGCCCGACGCCCATCAGGCACCCCGCCACCGACCGCGTGAACAGGTACGGCCGCACGTACTCGACGATGTTCCCGAACGGCACGTTCGGGTCGTTCAGCATCCGCCCCTGCCACCACCCGCCGACCGTCAGCGACACGAAGTAGATGCTGATGCCGACCGCGTCGCACCAGAAGTGCAGGCTGATGAGCCGGGCGCTGAACCACTCGCGGCCGGTCAGCCGCGGGATCATGTAGTAGAAGAGGCCGAACATCACCATCGTGAAGAAGCCGTACGCGCCGAGGTGGGCGTGCGCCACCGTGTAGTGGGTGAAGTGCGCCACCTCGCTGAAGTCCTTCAGCGACTCGATCGACCCCTGGAAGCTCACCGCGGTGTACGTCATCGCGCCGAACACGGTGAACCGCAGCGCCGGGCTGTACCGCAGCACGTGGAAGCTGCCGAGCATCGTCATGTGGTGGTTGATCGCCACGGCGATGACCGGGATGAACATCATCATGCTCCCGACCGTGCTGGCCGTCGCCAGCCACGCCGGGATCGGGCCGCCGATCAGGTGGTGGATCCCGGCCCACGAGTAGAACAGCGCCAGCGCCCAGAACCCGATGATGCTCAGGTAGTAGCTGTGGACCGGGCGGCCGATGATCTTGGGGATGAGGTAGTACGCCGCGCCCACGCCCATCGGCGTCAGCCACAGGCCCAGGTAGTTGTGCCCGAACCACCAGTTCACGACCATCTGCATGACGCCGGTGGACCGCACCCAGAAGATCATACCCACGGTGACGAGGTAGAGGACCGGGAACCAGAACACCGCCGCCAGGATGTACCACTGCGTGACGTAGACGTGTGGCTCGCGGCGGCGGACGAAGGTGGCCGCCGTCCACACCGAGAAGATCCCGATCGACGCGACCAGGAACGGCGCCACGTAGGGCGGGGAGTCGAGCCACTCGACCGACCGCCCGTGCCCGGCCAGGATGCCGAGCACGTTCGCCACCATGCCGACGTTCCACAGCCCCGCCGCGACGTGGAGCAGCTTCGGGTACAGCAGCGTGGCCCGGCTGAGGCGGCACATCAGCCAGCACGCCCCGCCCATCCCCGCCATCGCGCTCCACCCGATCCCCACCGCCTGGAGGTGCGCCATCCGCACCCGGCCGAACGTCAGGTACTCGCTCCCGGTGAGGAAGTACGGGCTGTGGAGCTTGACCGACGCCACGACCGCGAGGGTCGTGCCGACGAGCAGCCAGGCGACGGCGCTGGCGGCGTAGTGGAGGACCGGCCCGCGGCAGGACGAGTCGATCTCGCGGCGCTCGCGGGCGGCCTGCGCGCGGTCGGCGGGGGTCGGCGGGGTGAGCGTCACGCCCATGTCTCTCAGTCGGTCTCGCGGGGGAAGGCGTCGGTCGGCTCGCCGACGGGCTCGTCCGGGCCGAAGATCGACCGCGCCCCGCGGTCGAAGTTCTCGAACTGCCCGGCCCGGACCGCCCACCCCATCGCCAGCACCGTGGCCGCCCCGAACAGCACCACCGCCCCGACGATCGTGGCGAGGATGGCGAGGTTGGTGGGGGTCACGGCGCGCTCCCGGGCGGGCGAAATCGGACCGATCCGTCCATTGGATAGGCCGGGCGGGCGGGCGGCAACCCGGGTCAGTCCGGCCCGCGGACGTGCGGGCCAACTTCGTCGCGGAAGAAGTCGCGGAGCCGGTCGTGCAGAGCCGCCGGGAGCGGCGGCAGGGCAGCGGCGGCGGCGTTCGCCTTCGCCTGCCCCGCGGTGCGGGCGCCGGGGATGACCGTCGTCAGCGCCGGGTGGTCCAGGCACCAGCGCACCGCCAGCTGCGCCAGCGTGTACCCCGGCGGCACGAGCGGGCGCAGCCGCTCGACCAGTTCGACACCCTTTGCAAACGGCAGCCCGGCGAACGTCTCGCCGACGTTGAACGCCGCGCCGTCGCGGTTGTAGGTGCGGTGGTCCTGCGGCGGGAACGCCGTCGCCGCGGTGTACTTCCCCGCCAGCAGCCCGGACGCCAGCGGCAGCCGGACGATGACCGCGACGCCGGCGTGCCGGCAGCGGTCGAACAGGTCGAAGGTCGGCGTCTGGCGGAACACGTTCACGATGAGCTGGAGCGACGCGCAGTCGGCGTGCGCCAGGCACTCGGTCGCCTCCGCCACCGACTCGACGCTCGCGCCGAAACGCCTGATCTTCCCCTCTTTCACCAGTGCCCGCAGCGTGTCCCACACCTCCCCGCGCGTCAGCACCTCGGGCGGGACGCAGTGGAGTTGCGTCAGGTCGATCGATTCCACCCCGAGGCGTTTCAGCGACGTCTCCGTGTGGGCGCGGATGGCGGCGGGCGTGAAGTTCGCGGGCCAGCCGGGTTGCGGGAAGCGGCCGAGCTTGGTGGCGACGAAGAAGCGGTC
>JAFKFQ010000596.1 GCA_017308215.1 bacterium
GTCGCGGAGCAGGTCGAGGGTGTCGGTCGGCTGGTGCCGCTTCCGCCCCTTCACCTTCTCCCCCGGTCGTCCCCGGGGTTCTGGATGCACTCCGTCCCTTTGGCCGACTGGCTATCGATGCAGGCGGTGCTCGGGGTCCGGGTGGCGTTGAGCCGGTCCGGGGTACCGTCCCGCTCCCACCGGACGACGTACTCGTACACCGCCGGTCATGGGGTGCCGAGGTCGTTCGGGAGCGCCCGCTACGAGCACCCGGCCCGGTTCCGGTCGAAGGTGGCGTTCAGGACCGACCGGAAGTCGACCGTGCGGTGTGTCCCAGCCCTGGACAGTGGGGGAGGAAGGATTCGACCGCCGCCCACGCGGCGTCGGGCCGGTCGGTCGGGTAACCGGTTCGCACGGTCGGTCCGGGGGCGAGACGGCAGACAACCCCAACCCCCGAAACCCTCCACTCCAGCAACCAAACCCCGCAGCATCCCAAACAGGCTCTCAGATCGGACCGATTAGAAATGACCTGCCAAGTGGCGGAACAGTTTTTGCCCGGCGGGGTTAATTCAGTCCTGCCGCGGGTGGTGCCTTGCCCCGTTCGGCACGGTTATACGAGATTGCTTGGCCGTACGTCACATGATTACCTGTGGCGGGGAGCAGGAACACCGAGTTGCTGAGACCCAGGCCCGCTGCCGGGCTGACCGCCGGTGCCGAACCCGGGCCGGCCGAATCCAGAAGTTCCGTAACCACTTCCGACACCAGCGCCGTAACCGCCGGCGAAATTCTGATTCTGAAAATAGTAGCGGTAGTTCTGAAATCCGAACGGGTGCCCAGTCGCCAGCGCCTGCTCGGAACTGGCCGCCGCGAAAGGGTTGACCTGGTTGACCTGGTTCTGCAGGGCCGTGATTGAATTCGCGAACTGGGTCTGGGGCCTGACAATGCCGTAGTAGTTCACTGCCGGGCTCGCCCCCTGGCGGGCCAGGTTCAGATAGGGACTAAACGCCGGCGGGAGCACCGGGCTAAACCCGGGCGGGCCAGAACCCCCCGGAGGGCCGAACCCTCCGGGGGGCTGGGCCAAGGCCGCTCCCGCCGAGAGGAACAGGGCGAGGGCGGCCCGGGTGTACAGGCTTGCCAGGTTTCGCATCTCGATCGACCTCCTCCCGCGCCACCCGGCACGCGGTCGCCGTGGGTTACCCCTGTTCACCCGGCCGCTGTCAGGGGATGAAGTTCCCGTTGTTGGTCCCGTTGGTCCGGATGCTGTTCACGGTCGCGCTACCGAGCAGGGTGATCCCGAACAGCCGCTCGATCGGGGAGATCACCCGGGCCAGCGTGATGTCGGCTGTCACGAGCGGGTTGGCATTCACGAACACCCGGTCGCCGGCCAGGAGCTGGTAGTTCGTGCGGGTGTCCCCCTCCTCGACGATCGCCTTCCAGTCCACTGGGAGGATCTGGGGCCCGCAGTTGCCCGGGGACGGGCGGGACACCCAGATGCGGCGGGGGTCGGCCACGGTGGGCAGGCCGTTGACCTGGCCGACCCCGTCCAGGACTGTCTCGTTGCCCGTGATCGGCAGCCGGATCACCTGCTGCCCGGCCCCGCCGTAGTCGAACACCACGTAGTAGATTTTGGAATTGTACCCGACAATGTCGAGCGACACCTCGGGGTCCTGGAAGAATTCCCGGAGGTGGGCCTCGATCGCCTGCTTCGCCTCGGGCAGAGTCAGTCCGACGACTGAGACCGAGCCGTACGAGCCGAGCCCGATCACGCCGTCCGCCCGCACCAGGTGCGGGCCGCGGACCTGCTGAATGGCCCGGGTTTGGACGAGGGTGACGGTCGCCGCCGGCAGCTTGATCTGTTTGCCCAGCACGGCCTCGATCGCCGCCCGCGCCTCCTCCAGCGTCATCCCGGCGACGGGCACGGCCCCGTACGGGGACCCGAGGTCGGCCGTCCCCTCCGGGTTCACGGTGAACGGGCCGGAGACCGGGGCGGTGGGCAGGGCACCGGGGACGACCACCCCGATCACGTCCAGAGGGCGGATCCGGTACGGTGCCTTGGGGATGGCGGCGATCAGGTCGAGCTGAAGGATGTCGGGCGGCTCAATCACGTAGGGCGGGTGGGCCACTTTCTGCAGCTCGCGGGGGGCCGCGTCAGGCGGGAGCGCTGAGACGCGGGGGTGCGCCGACGCACACCCGCCAGCCGCTGCGCCGGCGAGCAGGAACAGGCCAACTAAGGTTCCACTGAATCGCTTTTTCTGGAGGACAGGCATGAGGCCCTCAAAACGGGAGTTCCCGCGCGTACGGGCTTCCTTGCGGACGCATTATCGGATTTCTCGCTAGAATCGGTTCAACCATTCTTCCCAGCCCACGGATGCAGTGGGGGGCGGTTTCGTGAATTCTTCCCCCGTGGTGGCCGACGGGCCGTGGCCCGGCAGCTCCCGGATCCGACTCATGGATGGCACGCGCGCCGATTGATCCTGGCCGAGGTCGTCGGGGGGCAGTGGCGGCCCGGCATCGGGACCCGACCCGGGTCGGGTGGGTAACGGTCGGGCCTACCTCCTGGCGGTCGCTGCCTGCTACCGGGCCGGCGGGCGGCCACTGCCGGCCGAGGCACGGCCTTCTGGGCCGGCCTGACTGTCCTCATGCTCGCCCTCGGCGTTAGCAGTACAGCGCGTGTTCAGAGCACGCATCTATGCCGCTTCCGCTTGTGGGCCTTGGCGGCCCGGGCGTTCCGCTGCTGGTGGTCGCGGATCACGTCGCACGTATGCCGGACCTCCGGGACGCCCCGCCGGCGGAACGCCGACCCGCACCGCCGGTTCAGCGCCCGGCGCACTTGCTCGGCCGTCACCCCCGGGTTTTTCCCGATCACGTTCGGCTCGGGAGTTGCCTTGGTCAGGCTTCCCGCTCGCGGAGCTGACTTAGGAAGTCTTTCAGTTCGTCCTCGTCGGCCCAGCCTTGGAGGTAGAAGCTCAGTACCCGGAACGCCTCCATCGTGACCCGCCCGCCGACCGCCGGGGCCAACAGCAGGCATCCGATCACCGCGCCGTACACCTGGATCGCGACCGCCTCCGGCTTGTCCGAGAACAGCCGCCGCAGTCCCAGCACCTGCTTCAGGAACCGGAAGAGCAACTCGATCGACCACCGGAGCTCGTAGACGGACGCGAGCACCTCGGCCGGCGGGTCGAGCAGGCTGGTGTACAGGATCACCTCGTCGGCATTGGCCGCGGTCGCTCCGCGGGCGGCCGCGGTCCCGCTCGGCGATCGCCACCCGCCGCACCGGGTGGTCGATCGTCGCGGCACTGGTGGCGGTGGGGGTCAACCGGACCACCGCGTCCGACACGACCCGGGCGGCGACGGCGGCCCCGGAGAGGAGCTGCTCCTCGACGACCACCGCCGGGCGGTCCTGGCCGCTGATCAGGTAGTCGGACCGGGTCTGGACGATGGCGTTGTACGGGGCGTACTGCTCGTACCCCGGCCGGCGAGGTAGACGCACCCGGGCTCGAGCGTGCCGCGGAGCACGTCTCGCTCGTGCGCGGCGTACTCGCGGGCCAGGCGGATCGCCCGGGGGCGGCTGTCGAGCGGGCGGAACTGGAGGTGGAGCCTCCAGTCGCCGGCGGCGGTGGCGCGGACGAGGTGGGGGAGGGCGGCCAGGGCCGACCCGTCGGCGACGACCAGCCGGTCGGCGAGTTGCCGGGGGATCGAGTCCGGGATGTGCCGCCGTGGGCCGGGGCCGGGGTGGGACGCCGGCAGGTCGGCGAGCCGCTCCTCGATCAGCGGCACGAGCAGGGCGGGGTCGAAGACGCGGGCGGATTCCGACAGCGAGCCGAGCGAGACGCGGCCGGTGCCGCGCGCCTTCTGGACCTTCTTGAGCCCGCTGGCGGCCTGGATACCGCGCCGCGACTGATCCTCCCCGGGATAAATGGAGCCGAGGTTACGGGTGTTTCTGGTTGTGGGTCCGCTCGTACTCGACCGGGGACAAGAACCCCAGGGAGGAGTGGCGGCGGACCCGGTTGTAGAACACCTCGACGTACTCGAAGATCGCGGCCTTCATTCACCTGGTCGCGGGTGCCGAGCACCTCGCCCGGCGCGACCTCGCACTTCAGGCGGCCGAAGAACGACTCCACCGGGGCGTTGTCCCAGCACTGGCCGACCCGGCCCATGCTGCAGGTGATCCCCTCGCGGGCCGGCACGCCCTGGTAGTGCGCGCTGGCGTACTGGCCCCCACGGTCCGAGTGCGCCAGCCGGCCCGCACCCGGGCGGCGGCGGGCCAGCGCCATGTCCAGGGCGCCCACCACCCGCCGGCTCCCCATCGAGTCGTCCACCGCCCACCCGACGACCATCCGGCTGAACAGGTCCTCGACCACCGCCAGGTACCGCCACCCCTCGCCCGCCGGGATGTACGTGATGTCCGCGGCCCACACCGCATTCGGCCCCCCCGGCTCGAACTCCCGGTCGAGCACGTTGCCGGCCACCGGCAGGCCGTGCCGGGAGTCGGTCGCGCGGGCGACCCGCCGCGGGGCTCTGGCCCGGATGCCGTGCTCCCGCATCAGCTTCGCCACCGTGTTCTCCGAGCAGGCGTGGCCCCGGGCGTTCGGCTCGGCGGTCATCCGCGGGCTCCCGTACCGGCCCCGCGCCTCGGCGTGGATCACCTCGGTCGCCGCCACCAGCTCGGCCCGCCGTTCCTCGCCCGCGGACGGGGCGCGGGCCGCCCAGGCGTGGTACCCGGACGCGGACACGTCCAGGGCATCGCAGGCCCACGAGACCGGGCAGTCGCCGCGGCTCTCGGCGATGAACCGGAACGTCGGGTCGGCGGGTTGGCGAAGTAGGCGGCGGCTTTCTTTAGCCGGTCCCGCTCGGCCTTGAGCCGGGCGACCTCGGCCCGTAGCCGGCGGAGTTCGTCCTCGGCGGGGCTCGGGTTACCGTGCCCGGGGAAGGCGGCGTCGCCGTGCTCCTCGGCGGCCTTCCGCCAGGCCCGCAGGCACCCCTCGGCGACCCCGAGCCGGCGGGCCACCTCGGCGACCGAGAGGCCCTGGTCGGCCGGCATCTTCAGGGCCTGGAGCTTGAACTCCCGGGTGTCGGTCTTGCGGGGCATCGGGGCTCTCCTCGTCTGGAGTTTACACCCTTAACCCCGACTCCGGGCTCTCCTCGTCTGGAGTTTACACCCTTAACCCCGACTCCACGAACTCTGGGGAAGCTCACTGTTAGCGCGGCCGCTTCGCGGACCCCGCCGCCACCACCCGATGACTCGGTCCGAGCTCGCCGTACGTTGCGCCACGACCCCTTGTCGGGTCAGCCGTTCCGGCCGGTCGCGGACCCTACGGGCGGTTCGACACCACTCCGGGTCCGCGACACCGCGGACTACACCACCAGCGGACCGCCCAGGTCGATCGGCTCCTTTGCCCCGTGGTGCTCGACCGCCGTGTCCGCCGCCAGGAGGTAGAACCGGACCGAGTCCGCCGCCGGGTCCATCTCGGCCCGCAACCGGGTCCGCAGTTGCACCCACTCGGTCGGCCCGACCGTAACTCGAACACCGACTTCTGGACCCGCTGGCCGAAGTCCTGGCACGCCCGTGCCACCCGCCGCAGCCGCCGCTCCCCGGCCGCGTCGGCCGTCCGCACGTCGTAGGCGATCAGCACCGTCATCCGCCCCCTCCCGCCGGGTTGTCAAAGACCGTGGCCGGGCGGCTGCCCGGTCGGTTCTTCGGGACGCACGGGACGTAGCTCGGCAGGTCGCCCCGGAGGTGCCGGGCCAGCACCCGCGCCTGGAGGAACGGCAGCCGCCCGGCCGGCACCTTCACCCCCAGGTACGGGTGCAGCACCTCCTCCCGCTTCCGCTGCTGCCACGCCCCCACCACCGCCTTCCGCGTCGCCTCGTCCATCGCTACCGCCCCGCCGTCCCGCACCTCGAACCCGCCCGGCTTCACCTGCTGCCGGTTCACCAGGGCCAGCGCCAGCCGGTCGGCCAGGAGCGGGCGGAACTCCTCCATCAGGTCCAGCGCCAGCCCCGGGCGGCCGGGCCGGTCGACGTACAGAAACCCGACCGACGGGTCCAGCCCGGCGGCGCGCGGCCACGCAGTCCTAGGTCAGCAGCGCGTACAGGAACGACAGCAGGGTGTTCATCCGGTCCAGCGGCGGGCGGCGGGTGCGGCCGTTCGGGGCGAACTCCGCCCGGTTCGCCCGGACCATCGCCCCGAACGCCCCGAAGTACGCCCGGGCCGCGTCCCCCTCCCGGCCGCGCACGGCGTCCGCGTCCGCCTCGTCCGCCAGCGGCGGCAGGTCGTTCCCGAGCTCGGCCGCGGCCGCCACCAGCGCGTCCCGGTCGCCCCCGGCGGCGGCCTCGCGCCCGGCCCGCAGGAGCAGGTTGCGGGCGTTCTGGATCTTCCCGGCGACCGCGCACCGGGCGCGGGCGGCCGGGTCGTCGGCCTTGCGGAACTGCTCGCGCCGCAGCAGCACGTTCCCGGACCCCGGGGCGTCCACCCGGGCGACGAGCCGGCCGGCCTCGGTGAGGAAGTTGACCGCCACCCCGGCCTCGGCGCACAGCCCCATCGCCGGCGGGGTGACGTGGACCCCGCCGAACGCCGCCACCGACTCCAGTTGGTGGATCGGAACGGTCAGCCGGGTCTGCCGCTCGACCACGACCTGGGGCGTCCGCCCGTCCCGCCGGACGGCCGCCCCGGTGGTGACGACGTACAGCGTGTTCAACTGGACTTCCACGGCACAGCCCTCAGTCGGAGGCGGAGCGAGCACCGCTTGCACTTCGGGTGGACGACTGGCGGCGGGGCGGTGCGGCGCGTGAGGAGTTCGTGCAGCCGGGCGGCGGCGGAGAGGGTCGCCTGGCGGAGGGCGGCGTCGAACGCGACCTCCTGACGGCGGCGGGTCTTGACGAAGTACAGGGCGCCGGCCGGGACGGACACGCCGAGTGCTTCTTCCAGGCCCATCGCCTGGGCGCAGAGCTGGACCTCGTTGTTGTCCTACCGGCGCCGCCTGCCGCGCTTGTACTCGACCGGGAACGGCACGTCGGCCCCGCCGCCGGGGGCGGGGCGGAACTCGACCAGGTCGCAGACGCCGACGACGCGGAGGCGGTGGGACACGACCCACAGCCCGCGGGCGGTGCGGCCGGCGGCGGGGTCGGCGTCGCGGGGCTGGTGGACGCGGCGGTGGTCGGCGGTGCCGGCGGCGGTGTGGTGGTTCTCGACCCACCCCCCTCGACCCGGTGGAGGAAGCACCGCCGCTCGCAGAAGAGCAGGTCGTTGAGCGCCGACAGCGGCGGGTACGCCTCCGGGTCGCCCGGCGCCACGACCGGCAGGGGGGGCATGGCGGCTACCCCACCAGGGTGTGCAGGGTGACGCCGGCGGACATCGCCTCGGTGGCCACCTCGACGGCGTAGTCGGCGAACTTGCGGGGCGCCTTGTCGTCCCCGAGCTCGGGGACGTGGACGCGGGCGAACAGCTCGTGGGCGGGGGCGTTGCCGAGCGCGGAGGCGTGCTCGAACACGTACAGCCCGCGGGTCGCCATGAGCCCGCGCGACGCCGACCGGTCGATCTCCCACATCTGGCCCTTGAGGGGGCCCAGAGGAGTTGCAGGTCGGCGTCGGTGAACCCGGTGTCGCGGGCGAGGTACGGGTTGACGAACCCGTGACAACGGTAGAGGCCGTACGGGACCGCGTTCTTCCGCCCCATCGTCCCGGTGATACTGCCGTCCTTTTCCGACTGCTTCCTGGCCTCCTCCTCGGTCGTCACGGACTTGCGGGTGATCGAGAACTCCAGCGGCACGATCGGGTCGACCGACCGGGCGAACGTGAACTGGACCGGCCCGCGGACCTGGCCGCAGTTCACCCCGGTCGTCATCACCGCGCCGAACGCCCGGATGTCGTAGAAGTTAGCGCACATCCACTGCCGCGCCTTGGCGGTGTTGTCGGCCTTCTTCTTGGCGTCCTTCTCCTCCTTCACCCCGGCCGCGTCGTACGCCCGCGGGTGCTGGAGGTTGAGCACCCGCTTCTCGTACACCGCGTCCTGCGTCTGGAAGTACATCTCGGTGCCGGGCTTGTCCTCGCCGAGCACCGACACGGCGTTGCGGACCTTGCGCTTCAGCACCCGTCGGTGACGAGTCCCTGGAGCGACTGCGGGTCGATGCGGGGCAGGTTGCCGGCGTCCGGGTCGCCGTTCGGGTTGCCGTCCTGCACGTCGAACAGCAGGACGAAGTCGTACCGCTTGGCCACGGGGGCGGAATCGGGCACGGGCGTCTCCTCGGGGCGGGGTTGGGTCGGGTCAGTGGCTATTACTCGGCCGCTGCGGCGGCCTTCTTCGCGGCCTTCGCGGCCTTGCTCTTGGCGATCTCCTCAAACCGTTTCGCCTTCTCGTGGTAATACCCAAGGGCAAAAAGCCCCTGCTCGCGGAGGGAGAATTGAGCTGGGGGGCAGGGCGGGTGGAAGCTGGCTGAGGATTTCGGCCAGACGCCGTTCGAGGGCCACATACGCCGCGTCGTCTTCGCCACGGAGCTTGCGGAGGTGATTCTGGGCGTTGGCGACGAGCCGGCCGAACACCATCGCCGGGGTGGCGCTGAACGTGCCGTAGAACTTGTCCACCACGGTGGCGTTCACGTCGCCGAGCGCGGCGTACTGGATCTGGGCGAACACCTCGGTCAGCCGGCCGCAGGCGTAGGCCGGGTGGACCGCGTCGGGCTGCAACGTCTCGGCCACGGGAACCCCCTGTCGGTTGAGGCAGAGCTTGACGAGCGCCATCCGGGCGGGGCGGAAGCCGTCCTGCCCCTCCGCCCGGAGCCGCGTCACACACGCGGCGAGGATCGAGTCCGGGACCGGCCCGCCGGTGAGGGCGGCGTGCACCAGCCGGGTGTGCGTGTCCGGGGCGACGCGGTCGGCCTCCAGGGCAGTGGCGGTCGCCAGCACCCACAGCGGGAACGCCGCGTTCGCCCGACCCTGGTATTCCTTCGACGTGTCCGCGATGCGCAGGTCGGCGAACCACCGACGGATGTTCGCCCGCACCTCGCCGAGCGGGCGCTCCAGGTAGTCGCGGACGACCGCCCGGGCCGAGTTGCCCGACACCGCCAGCAGGTAGAAGTCGTTCGCGCCCTCGGCCGCGTGCGCGTCCTTCCCGCCGGCCACGCCGGCGAGCAACTTCTTCACCTGGTCCGCGTCCGGCTGCCCGAGTTGGTTGACGTCCCCCAAGTCCGCCTCGATCCGCGTCCAGAACAGGAACAGCGTCCCGCCGACGACGAAGTTGTGGTCGCGCTGGTTCCGCAGCCACTGGAACCCGCGGGCGTACCCGTCGTCGGCGGCGTACCCGACGGCCGCGGCGTACCCGACGGCCGCGTTCGCCGCCCCGTCCAACCCGTAGTGCCGGAACGCCGGCTTGTCGAAGCTAACGATCTTCACCCTCGTCGGCAGTCCGCCCGGCACCCCGGTCAGGGCCATCGCGTGGGTCGTCGGCAGCGGGCCGGTGCGGCCGGTGATCGTGCAAAACCCCACCGGGCCGTCCGTCTGCTTCGCGTCGGTGAAGGTGCGGAAAAACCCCGTGTACCACTGCTTGACGGTGAGCCGGTCGAGGATCGTTGGCCCACCGTCCGGGTGAAACGCGAACGTCACCCGCTCGGCCCCGGTCGCCTCCTTCGCCCCCGCCGCCGTCCGCACTTCCCCGGCGAACGACTCCTCCGCCAGCCGCCGGCCGAACGCCTGCACCGCCCGCAGGGCGGGGTCGTCGGTCGCGTCCGTCGCCCGATCGATCTGCCCCCAGAACGTCTTGCGGCTGCGAGCCTCCTTCTCCGCGTTCTTCGGGTCGAACACGACCGGCAGTACCCGGGCCACGGTGTCCGCGAAGTACCGGGCGAACCCTTGGCTCGCCGTGTTCCCGTGCGGCTGCGGGATCGACAGCTTCCGCTCGACGCGCGCCTCTCCCTTCTTCGGCGGGCGCGGCCGCTCGCCGTCGATGCCGAGAAACGCACCGCCCTCGCCGACCTGGATCACGAACGGCACTGTCTGCTCCTCGAACGCCGGGTCGGCGAGCAACTGCCCCGCACCGCCAGCTCGTAGAGTCGGTTCAGGATCACGACCCACCTCCCGCGCCGTCCCACCCGTACACCGTCACCGGCGGCTCGCCGTTCGGCCCCCGGGCCTCGGTGTCGCAGTGGGCCACGCCGTTCACCACCTTCGCCTCGAAGAACCCCGGGCGGCGGGTGCCGTCGGCCGCGAACCGCAGGTGGTACAGCACGAACCCGAGCGACTCGGTCCACCCGGTCAAAGGCTCCTCGCTCCCGTCCGGCGGGGCGAAGTGGGCGGCGAACTCGCGGACGCCGAGGTACGGGCGGTGGAAGCACTGGCCCTTCTCGACCCGGCGGTTGAACATGGCGACGTACTTCGCCACCGTGTCCGGGCCGTGGTCCTCGTCGTCCGCCGGGCGGGTCCGCGGGCGGTTGGCCCGGTCGGTGAGCTTCGGGCTGGCGTCGATGCGGTACGCGACGTGGTGGAGGAGGCGGCTGTTCCGCTGGGTGCGGTTCTGGCCCTGCGCCCCGTCGCGGCCGGCGGAATCGACGAGGTACGGCGCGAACGGCCCCGGCGCCTTCATCCACCCCTCGACCGTGCGCGGGGCGATGGTGCCCTGGATCTCGTTGCGGCGGACGCCGACCGTGCGGTACGGCTGCCGGGCCTCGGCCTCGGGGAAGCCGGCCGGGAAGCGCGGCCGGAGGACGGTGATACGGCGGACGTGCCACGTCATCTGCGGCTTGTACAGGATGGCGTCGAGCACCCCGCGGGCGGCGGACGGCGTCATCACCGGGTAGGAGATGCGCTCGACGGACAGCTCCGGGCGGGTGAACAGGGCGAACTCGCCCCACACCCTCACCGCGACGGTAGGTGGTAATATCCGCGGCTCCTCGGTCACAGGACGAACACCTCGGCCGTTTCTTCCACGATCCCGGCGTCCTCGTCGTACACGCCGTCCCAGACCAGCACGCCGCCCGGCCGCTCACCGAGCAAGTACCCGACCTTCGCCGTCTGCGACGGCAACAGGTTCACCTGGAACCGGGCCAGCGCCCGGTACGTGGACTTCCGCAGGGCGGCGGCGAGTTCGACCAACAGATCCTCGATTTCCGTCGCGTGAGGCTTCCACGCCCGCACCACCACCGGCTGCCCGGCGTCGGCGACGAGCTTGTACGCTTCGGCGGCCGCCTGGAACTTGAGCGTCCGCCGCAGTTCCCGGACTCCCGATCCGTCCAGCGCCCCGGGGCCGCCGGTGAAGTAGAGGCGGCGGAAATACTTGTTGATCGCGCCGGGGTCATCGACCCGCGGCCCGTCGCCGTTCGCCGCTGTGATCTGCTCCAACTTGTCGCGGCCGGCCGTGTACCAGCCCCCCGGGAGCGCCCCTTCGGCACTACGGAACACCACCACCCGGCTGTCCTGCCACACCCGTTTCCCCTCGCGGTTGCAGCGCCCGGCAGCCTGGATCACCGACGCCAGCGGGGTCAGCTCGCGCATCAGGAACGGGAAGTCCACGTCCACCCCGGCCTCGATCAGCTGTGTCGAGACGACGTGGCACGGCAAGGCTATCTTCAGCCGGTCCTTGATGACTTCGAGTTTCTCGCGCCGGTGCTTGGGGCACATCCCCGTCGAGAGGTGGAACGCCCCGCCCGCCGTCAGCTCGACGTACACCGCCCGGGCCGCCGTCTTCGTGTTCACCACGCACAGCGCCGACGGCTGCTCGCGCATCCGCGCCGCCACGTCCGCCCACGACAGCTTCGGGTCGTCCCGCTTCGGCCACGTCACCGCGACGCGCTTCAGCGACGCGAACAGGTTCGCGTCCGGCGGGATGATCTCCGCCGCGGCCAGTCGCTCGTCGGGCTTCAGCAGGGCGTGGTCGAACACCGGCTGGGTGGCGGTACACAGCACGACGGTACACCCCAGTCCGCCGTCCGCGGCGGGGGCGGCGGGTTGGCGCAGCGTCCCGCACGTCGGCGCCACGAGCCCGGGCGGGAGGGTCTGGCACTCGTCCAGCGCGACCACGCTGCCGGCGATGTTGTGGAGCTTGCGGCAGCGGCCCGGTTTGTTACCGAACAGGCTTTCGAAGAACTACACGTTGGTCGTCACCACCACCGGCGCGTCCCAGTTCTCGGCCCGGCGGGCAGCGGCCTCGGGGTCGGTGTGGGCGACGTTGCCGTCGCCCGGCGGCTCGGCGAGGCTATGGTGCTCCAGCACCGCCGGGTCGAACCGGTCCACGCCGAGCGCGGCGCGGATCGCGTCGGCGTTCTGCTCCAGGATGGTCGTGTACGGGGCGACGTAGATCACCCGCCGCAGGCCGTTCGCCGCCGCGTGCTTGAGGGCGAACGCGAGGGCCGCGAGCGTCTTCCCGTCGCCGGTCGGGACGGTGAGCGAGTACAGGCGGTCGGCCTCTCCGCCGCCAGGCACGCCGCCAACACGGTGGCACGTGCCACCTTGACGTGCGGTTCGAGCGGGCGGCCGGCGAGCGTGTCGAGGCGCGCCTGCACCCGCGTCAGGCGTCCGCCACCCCGTCCCGGACGAGCGTCCCGTACTTGGCCGTACTCTTGGTGAGGTTGTCCTCGGCGGCGTGGAGGAGGCTCGTCGCGGTGGCCGGGTCGGCGGGGGAGTCGAGGGCGTTCTTGAGCTGGGCGAGGCCGGCGGCGAGCCCCCGCGGAGGTCGGCGTGGAGGATCGCCTTGAGCTCCCGGGACTCGGCCAAGAGCCGGTCGAGGCGGCGGGTGAGGGACGCGAACTGGACGGCGAGGTGGGCCTGGGTGAGCGCGGACAGCCCGAGCCCGGCGGCCGACAGGAAGGTCAAGTACCCGATGCCCGCCTCGACACGGTCGAGCGCTTCCCCCGCGTCGACCACGCCGGCCGCGACGGCGTCGGGCCGGGCGATGTGCCGGTGGAGCAGGCCGATGACCTCGACCCGGCCGTCCCGCTGGGCGACGAGGGTGGCGCCGATCCGGGCGAGGGAGGCGGCCGGGTCGGTGAGGGCGGCGGTGACGGGGTGGACGAGCCGGGCGAAGGCGGCGCCGAGGGCGTCGGCGTTGGCCAGGAGCCAGGCGGCGAGGCCGGGGCCGTGGGTCCCGGCGAAGGCGAGGGCGGGGTGCACGCGGGCCTCCGGCGGCGGGGTGGAATGTCACTCATGGTCGATACACCGAAAGTCTACACGGGTCTACCGTCGCCGCAATGGGGAAGCGGCGGACCAAACCCGACGTGCGCGAGCGGTTCGGGTTCGCCGTCAAGGTCCGGCGGGAGGAACTCGGGCTGACGCAGGAGGACCTGGCCGACAAGGCGGGCATCCACCGCACCTACCTGTCGGACGTGGAGCGGGGCACCCGGAACCTGTCGCTGCTCAACATCGAGCGGCTGGCGGCCGCGCTGGCGATCACCATGACGGACCTGTTCGCCGCGGTCGAGCGCGGGTGAGTCGCGCCCGACCGGTCGCGGCCCGGCCCGCCGGCGGTTCGAGACGGCTCGCCCGGCGTCGGCGACCGGCTGGTACCCTCCTTCGCGCAGCCGCACCCCGCCACGAGTTCCGCGGAGACCGGTACGACCGGCCGGCGTTCTTCACCCGGAAGCGGCCGCCGGTGCGGGACCGGCGCGATGACGTGCCCGCACTCGCAGGCCGCTTCCCCGGCCGGATCGACCGCTACCGCAGGGCGTCGGCCGTCGGGCGGCCGTCCGCGCCGAGGACGTGGAACGTGTGGATGCCCGCCCGGCGGGCGTCGGTGTACGTCCACACCACCTTCATGTCGCGCGTCACCTCCGCCAGCCGCACCTTCCCGGCCGCCGCCCGGTAGCTGGTGACGACGGTGTTCCCGTTCGCCAGCCGCTGCACCCCGCAGCAGTCGTCGAGCGGGCGGCCCGGCAGGTCGTCGTTCGTCAGCCGCCACACCTCCGCCCCCGCCCGGTCGAGCTCGACCACGAGGTTGCCGTGCGTGCACCCGACGAGCGTGTTCCCGTCCGGCAGGCGGATGGCGGTGAACGGCATGTGCGGGGCCTTCGCCTCCCACACCACCTTCCCCGCCGGGTCGTACTCGCGCACGACCCGGTCGAGGAGCTGTGGGACGAGGTAGTTCCCGTTCGCCAGCTTCCGGGTCATCCGGGTCTGCATGTGGTGGTCCTTCGTCTGGGCCCGGATCGGCACCTCGACGACCACCCGGCCGGCGCGGTCCACCTCCAGCACGCGCGGCCGGTCGCCGGCCTCGGTCAGCAGCACCCGCCCGCCGGGGAGCGGCTGCACGGTGTTCACCTCGCTCTGCGTCCCCTTCACCTCGAACACCACCTTCCCCGCGCGGTCCACCTCGACCACCGCCCCGCCCGGGTAGGTCTTGCTCTTGGAGAGCGCGAGCAGGACGTTCCCGTTCGGGACCACCCACCCGTCGCGCGACGCGTGCGGGTACGTCCACGTCGCCTTCCCGGTGTCGTCGGTGATGAACGTCTCCGCTCCGGTAGCGAGGAACGTGTGCCGGGGCGGGTCGGCGGCGACGGCGTGGGCGGCGACGGTCGCGAAGAGGGCGGCGGTGAGTGGCGGGGAGAGGCGTCGGGGCATGATCGTTCTCGGGGAAAGGTGGGGGCGGGGGCGCGACCGGCAGTGCCGATTCTCGCCCGGTCAGCCCGCCCGGGCAAGGCCCGGCGCCCGCCGGGTGGCGAGGCGGCGGGCTGTCGCGCACAATGGCGGGACCGCCGACCTCTCCACACGCGGTGCCCAATGACGCCCTCCTACGCCCACGGCACGTCCCCTACCCCGCTCCTCGGCGAGACCGTCGGGGAGAACCTCCGGCGGACCGTCGCGCGTGTCCCCGACGCCGACGCGCTGGTCGTCCGGGCGCAGGGCTACCGCGCCACCTACCGCGGGCTGTGGGAGCAGACCGGCCGGGCCGCCCGCGGGCTGATGGCCCGCGGGGTCGCGGCCGGCGACCGGGTCGGCATCTGGGCGCCGAACCGGGCCGAGTGGGTGGTCGCCCAGTTCGCCGCCGCCCGGGCCGGCGCGGTCCTCGTCAACCTCAACCCGGCGTACCGGGCGGCGGAGCTCGAATTCGCCCTGAACCGCGCCGGGGTCAGCGTCCTCCTCCTCGCCCGCGGGTTCCGCGGGCTCGACTACCGACAGACGCTCGCCGAGGTCCGCCCCCGCTGCCCGGGGTTGCGCGAGGCACTCGTCCTCGACGACGACTGGCCGGCGCTCCTCGCCGCCGGCGGTGCCGTGTCGGCTGCCGACCTGGCCGCCCGCGAGGCCGGGGTGCGGTTCGACGACCCGGTGAACATCCAGTACACGTCCGGCACGACCGGACTCCCGAAGGCCGCCACACTCACGCACCACAACGTCCTCAACAACGCGTTCTTCACCGGCGAGCGGCTCGGGCTGACCGCGCGCGACCGGGTGTGCGTCCCGGTCCCGTTCTACCACTGCTTCGGCATGGTCCTCGGCACGCTGGCGTGCACCGCCCGCGGGGCGTGCGTGGTCGTGCCCGGCGAGGGGTTCGACGCCGGGGCCGCGCTCGACGCCGTGGCCGCCGAGCGGTGCACCGCCCTGTACGGGGTGCCGACCATGTTCCTCGCCGTGCTGGAACACCCGCGCCTCGCCGCGACCGACGTGTCGAGCCTGCGGACCGGCATCATGGCCGGGGCGCCGTGCCCGGTGGCGGTAATGCGCGAGGTCCGCGAGCGGCTGCACATGCCGGGGGTGACGATCTGCTACGGGATGACCGAGACGGCCCCGGTCTCGACCCAGAC
>JAFKFQ010000597.1 GCA_017308215.1 bacterium
CCCCCCGGTCCGCCGCCGACCCCGGTGCCGGCCCCGGCCAGCCTGCTACTCGGTGGGATCGCGGTCCTGGCGCTCGCCGGCCGGCGGGCGCTGGGCCGTGGCGAGAAGAAGTAGTCCACAATTGGTCACTACCCGCGGGCGGCCGGCAGGATAAGATGCCGGCCGCCCGCCCGTTTTTCCGCCACCCCTCCCGGAGGGCCGCCCGGATGGCCAAGGCCGCCAAAACCACGCTCGCCCTCACCCGCGACCAGTTCCGCACCCACGCCCAGCCGGTCGCCGTGGTCATCAACGGGAAAGAGTTCAAGGTTCCGAAGAAGGAGTTCTCCACCGGCTCGCTCGGGTGGTACCTGAGCGACAAGATGGACGTGACCATCGACGGCGTGGACGTGAAGGTGCAGATCGGCCTGAACCTGACGATCGTCGGCAGCAAGGATCTGCCCGGCGCCGCCCCCGCCGAGGCGCCGCCGGCCGCCGCGCCGAAGCCGGCCGCGTCCGCCCCGCCCGCTCCCCCCGCCGGCCCGGTGGGGACGAACGAGAAGGGCGAGGCGGACTTCTAGACCAGAAGCAGCCGCCGGTGCGTGCCGCGGTCGTCGCGGTGAGTCGGGGCTCTCCGCGATGCGCCTTTGCCTTCAGGTGCTGGTTCGCCGCCCCCGATCAAAGCCGGTCGCCGTGTCCGACGGACAGCCCGCCCTCGGCAGTAATCTCAAGCTCCTGGACAAGGCACTCGCAAAAGCAGGACTTCGCCCGCTGTCCGATTTCCTTCCCGCCGACCCTGCCGGCGGCGATTGGTTCCCGGCCACGGACGGCCTCGCCGCGGTGACGGCCGCGGCCGAATACCTAGAGGCCACGCCCCTGGCCCTCCCGTGGTCGGACATAGCCGTCCGCGAACTGAGTTCCGTCGGGTCGGAACTCGCGCCGGCCGCGGCGGAGGGATACCGGTTTCGGTTCGCGCTCGCCCGGTGAGCAGACGAACGGTTCGCAGAACACGCAGCCGTACTTCGGCCGCCCTCCCCTCGCCAGGAGTCTCCCCCGGTGGATATCGTCGAGTACCGTGGCTGGAAGAACAACCTCCGCCTCTCCAACGGCGACGTGGAGCTCATCGCCACGCTCGACGTCGGCCCCCGGGTCATCAGCTACTCGCTGCCCGGCGGGTTCAACGTGATGAAGAACTACGCCGAGCACATGGGCGGCACCGGCGAGGCGGAGTGGCAGCTCCGCGGCGGGCACCGGTTCTGGCTCGCCCCCGAAGACCTCACCCGCACCTACTTCCCCGACAACCGCCCGGTGAAGGCGGAGCCCCTGGGCCAGTACGGCGCCCGCATCGTCGCCCCGCCGGAGGAGGAGTACGGCGTCCAGAAGACGATGGACCTGAAGCTCGCCCCGAAGGGGACGCGCGTGGACGTGACGCTCCGCGTCACCAACACCGGCAAGGAGCCGACGACGCTCGCCCCGTGGGGGCCGACGGTGATGGCGGCGGGCGGCGTCGAGGTGATCCCGCTCCCGCCGAAGGCGCCGCACCCGGGCCACCCGAAGAACGCGAAGTCGCCCGACGACTACGGCCCGAACCAGGAACTCGTCCTCTGGCCGTACTTCGACTTCGCCGACACCCGCTGGACGTTCGGGACGAAGTACATCTTCCTCCGGCAGGACGTGACCAAGGGGCCGACGAAGATCGGCCTGGCGCACCGGATGGGGTGGGTGGCGTACCTGAACAGCGGGGTGCTGTTCGTGAAGCGGTTCGACTACCGCGAGGGCGCCGTGTACCCCGACCGCGGCACCCGCTACCAGACGTTCAGCTACCAGGAAATGCTGGAGATGGAGACGGTCGGCGAGCTGGTGACGCTGCAGCCGGGGAAGTCGGCGGAGCTGGTCGAGTCGTGGGAACTGCACGGCAACGTGCCCGAGTTCCGCACCGAGGCCGACGTGGACCGCGTCATCCTGCCGCTGATCGAGAAGGGCGCGTGACCCGTGGACGCGATCCGGGCCCGGATCGACGCGCTGCCGGCCGAACTCGCGCCGCTCGCAGACGTGGCGCGCGGTCTTCTCGACCGACCCGGTGAGGTGTCAGCGGACGGCGTGCTGCGGCTCGGGCACCGCCCCTGGGTGGCCCCGGAGAATTACGCGGTCACGCTTTACCCCGGCCTGAGTACGGACGCGCTGACACGATACGCCGGGCGGTTCGGGCTGGACGTCCCTGCGGTGTACGGCCGCGTCCTGGCGGCGGTGAACGGCGCGTTCCTGTTCGGTATGGGACTCGCCGGGGTACCCGGCTCGATGCTCGGGTCGCCGCCGCTGCTCGACCGGACGAGGCTCCAGTGCCACGACCTCGGCGGGACCGCGACGCTCTCCGCCGGTGAATACCGCAAACTCCCCGCCGGCGCGTTCGCGTTCGGCTGGCGGCACTACTCGTTCCGGGAGAACGTGGGATACTTTGTGGTCGGCGACCGCATCCTTTGCCTCCGCAAAAGCGGTCGGGTGGTCGGGGAGTGGGGCGGGTTCGCGGACTTCCTCCGCGACGAACTGCCGGCGTCCGCGGCCCTCGACGAGAAGCTGCACCCGAGCGGGTCGGGGGCTTCGTAGGTCGAGTCTTCGAGACCCGAGACCGCAGCGCAAGTGCCTCGGGTTCTCATCGTTCCCCGCTCTGCGGGGGAATGGGTCTTCCGCCGCGGCGTGGGCGTTGGCCCTCCGGTTCGTCGTACAAACGCGCCGGGTGTGCGGGCGTCACCGCCCCCGGTGTGCGTCACCGTCGTGGGCAGGGGCACGCCGCGGAGCGGCGGAAGACCCGTTCCCCGCAGAGCGGGGAATGAGGAATCGCATGGTGAATGGTGAATGGGAGCCCGGGGCCACGCCCCGGGCGGCGTCCGGTGGGTACTGCTCAGCCCACGCTCAGTTGGTCGGGGTGGGCGGCGTGGAAGAGCCTGCGGAGGATGTCGCGGAGGCCGGGCTCGTCGATGCGGTCGATTGCCTCGTCCACGGTCACCCAGGCGCGCTGGCGGGCCGCCACTTCCGGGTACGTCTCGTGCGCCTCGGTGACCCCCATCCGGTATACCAGGACGTGATGCGTCCGCCCGAGCTTCTCGTACACGTAGGTGCCGACCGGCTCCGGGTCGAGCGTGCCGACCAGCCCGGCCTCCTCCCACGCCTCCACCAGGGCGGCCTCGCCGGGCGTGTGGCCGGGGTCGATCTGCCCCTTCGGGATCACCCACCGGCGGCCGCCGCGGGACGTGACCAGACACAGCCGGTCGTCGGACACCGCCAACACGGCGGACTGGCGGACCAACTCGCTCATCAACGTCCCCCCGGGGGAATTCCCATTATTTACGTATCGCGCCGCCGACGGCCCGGGTCAAGCACAACTGCCGCGCTTCACGGGAAACTCTTACTCGCGGTCGTCCGGGAGTCTGCATGACCCGCCCGCCGCTGACCGTGCGCCAGGTGATGACCGCCGACGTCGTCACCGTCGCGCCCGACACGCCGCTCGACGTCGTCATCGGGCTGATGAACCTGTACCGGATCGGCGCGCTGGTCGTCGTCGACCCGGACCGCGCGCCGGTCGGCGTGTTCACCGACCGCGACCTGCTCCGCCGCGTCGCCGTCGCCCCGCCGGGGTGGCAGTCGCTCCCGGTGGAGGTGTGGATGACCACGCACCCGCACACCATCGGCCCCGAGGTCGGCTGGGAGGAGGCGCTGGCCGCGCTCGAGCGCTTCCGCGTCCGCCACCTGCCGGTGGTCGAGGGCGGGAAGGTCATCGGGCTCATCTCGCCGCGCGTCCTCGTGGCCCGCCGGGAAGAATACCTCACGCGCGTGGTCGAGGAGCGGACGCGGGCGCTGCGGCAGGCCAACGACCACCTCCTGTCCCGCGACGCCGAACTCACTTACAACCTGCGTGCCGCCGCACGGTTCCAAACGCGACTGCTCCTCCCGCCGCGACCGCCGGACTGGCCGGAACTCCGCTGGGGCACGCACTTCGCCCCGCTCAACCACCTCGGCGGCGACTACTACGACACCGCCACGCCCGGCCCGGACCAGCTCGGCGTGCTGATCGCCGACGCCAGCGGGCACAGCATCGCGGCGATGATGGTGGCGATCCTGTCGCGGACCGCGTTCACCGAGGCGGCGGCGACGACCGACCGCCCCGGCGAGGTGCTGGCGGCGATGAACCGCCGGCTGCTCGCGCTCGCCGACGACCGGTTCGTGACAGCGTTCTACGGCGTGCTCGACCGCGGCACGCGGGTGTTCCGTTACGCCGTCGCCGGCCACCCGCCGCCGCTGCGCTACGAGGCCCGGACCGGCGAGGTGCGGCCGCTGACCGGGCAGGGGTTCCTGCTCGGGATCATGCCGGACGAGGTGTACCGCGAGCGCGAGGTCCAGCTGGAGCCCGGCGACCGGCTCCTCTTCTACACGGACGGGCTGATCGAGGCGCGGAACGAGATCGGCGAGACCTACGACGTGGCCCGCCTGACGGCGGCGCTACTCGCCCACGCCGCCGAGCCCGCCGACAAGCTCACGGCGGTGCTGATGGCCGACCACCGCCACTTCTGCGGCACACAGCCCTCCGGCGACGACGTGACCGTGGTGGCGGTGGAGCTGGTGGGTGGGTAGGGTGTGGTGCGGGGCGACCGATCGATGTCGGGTCCGGCGAACGGCCGGCGTGAGCCGGCTGGTCGTTGGTACGGGTACCCGGGACGGCGACCGGCCACCCACGCTGCCCGTTCGAGCACCTGACACAACCACCAGCCGGCTCACGCCGGCCGTTCGCCCGGGCCGACCGTGATCGGTCGACGTACCCGTCGATCGGGTCGAGTCTTCGAGACCCACCGGTGCGGTGCCCAGCGGGCTTGATGGGAGGCTCCGCGATGCGCGTGATCGTCCCCGGAGCCGTCGTCGGGATTCTTGTCGTCGCCGCGGGTTCCGCCCCCTCGGGCGAACCGGCCGCGAAGGTCGTCGTGACGGGCACGGTCTTCGTGTCGGACGCCGCGAAGGGCGGGCGTCAGCCGCTCGCGTCCGCGGTCGTCGACATCGCCGGCCTGCCGCCGGACCTTGCCCCGCCGCCGAAGGGCGCGGTTTCCGTGGTGTTCAAGGACAAGCGGATGGTGCCGCCCGTGTCCGCGGCCGCCGTGAAACAGCCCGTCGCGTTCACCCAGGCCGACAAGTTCGATTACCGGATCTGGTACGCCCACTCCGCGATTCCGCCGGCGGGAGCGACCGCTCCGTCGCCGACGCCACCTCACACGGCCAAGTTCGACGTGCCGGGCCTCGTACTCGTCCGGTGTGTCGTCAATCCCGAGGCGCGGGGCTACGTCGTCGTGACCGACTCGTCGCAACACGCGGTCACGGACGAGCGCGGGCAGTTCCGCCTGCCACACCCGCTACCGCCCGGAACGTACCCGATCCGCGCCTGGCGCCCGGACCACGAGAAGGCGGAGGCGATGGTGCGGGCCTCCGGGGCGGAGAACCCGCAGGTCGTCGAGGTCGTGATCCAGCGGCGACTGGGGCGCTGACGCCCTCCGCACCAGGTTCCTCGCGCGTCGCGCCGCTGCGGCGCGGCGACCCCGGTTTGGTAGCCGCAGGCTTCAGCCTGCGTCACGCGTGACGCAGGCTACCGGCAATACATCGTCGCCGAAACAACACCAGCAGCCGGCAAGCCGGCCGCTATGTACCGGTCATCGCTGCTCGCTGAAGGCGTACAGGTGCCCGGCGGTGCGGACGTAGAGGGTGTCGTCGGCGATCGCGGGGGTCGCGGCGACGCGCTCGCCGAGCCGCGGGTTCCGCACCACCTCGGTCGGCTCCGCCGCCCCCGCCTCCAGCACCGTGCACGCCCCGTCGCCCAGCGCGAACAGGTAGATGTGCCCGTTCGCCGCCACCGGCGAGGCGTAGTACGAGCCGGCCACCGCCGCCCGCTCCTGCACGTACAACTCGCGCCCGGTCGCGGCGTCGTAGGCGGTCACCATCCCGCCGTCCTTCACCATCAGGAGCTGGCCGCGGTAGAGCAGGGCCGACGGCACGTACGGCAGCCCCTTCGTCTGCTTCCACTCGACGTGCGTGGCGGTCACGTCGCCGGTCCCGCCGAGGCGCAGCGCGAACGCGCTGTTCTTGGCGGCCGCCATGAACTTCGCCGCCTCGTCCCACTCGGCCTTCGTCAGCTTGCCGTCGTGGTCCGAGTCCTGGTTGTCGAAGAACCCCTTGATGAACGTCTTCTCCGACCCCTCGCGGGTGATGTACCCCTTCCCCTCCTCGCCGGCGTCCTTCAGCAGCTTCTCGAACGGCGGCATCTTCATGTCCTCGCCCGGCGACCACCCGGCGAAGTACAGCTTCCCGTTCGCCACCACCGGCGTCGTACACGCCGCGGCCGGCATCCCGTTCACGTGCCACTTCTCGTCGCCGGTCCGCAGGTCGTAGCCGATCATCTTCTTGTAGCCCGCCGCCACCACCTGCTTCCCGCCCGGCGCGTCGCACACCACCGGGGTGCAGAACGACGACGTGGACTCGCGCTTCTTCTCCCACTTCACCGAGCCGGTCGCGGCGTCCAGCGCGACGATCTTCGGCGCGGTCCGCTCGTCGCGGACGAGCACGACCAGCCCGTCGGCGAGGACCGGCGACGTGCCGGTGCCGAAGTCGGCGACCGTGGCCGCGGCCGGCATCTCGTACCGCCACTGCTCGCGGCCGGCGAGGTCGTAGCAGAACAGCCCGCACGACCCGAAGTAGCTGATGACCCGGGTGCCGTCGGTGACCGGAGTGGACGCCGCCGGGCTCCCCTCGGTCTTGTGGTACGGCTCGATCTTCGCCGCCGGCGCCTCGGCGCGCCACGCCTCCGACCCGTCGGCGCGGGTGTAGGCGATCGTGTACAGCTTGCCGTTCTCGAACGCGGTGAGGATCAGCTTGTCGGCGACGACGACGGGTGACGAGAACCCGGGCGGCACCTTCACCTTCCACTTCACGTTCTTGTTCGGCCCGAACCGGACCGGGGGCTTCTGGTCGTCGGCGACCCCGGCGCCACCCGGCCCGCGGAACTGCGGCCACGCCGGCGGCTGCGCCGACACGACCGCGGCCGACGCGACCAGCGCCGCCAGCACGATCGACTTCCTCATGTGTGCGATCTCCCTGCGTCGCGCAGCCCAGTCCCCAGGCCGCGCGGTGATTTCTACGCGGGATGCTTTCCCTCGATCAAGTACCCACTAAAAAGTGCGGTACTCACCGGTCGGAAAGTACCCGGAGGTAAGTGATGCCGCGCACCGCGTACTCGTGCGGCCTGGAGGCCGCCCTCGACGTGATCGGCGGGAAGTGGAAGGTGTTGATCCTGTGGCGGTTGCACGAAGGCCCGCTCCGGTTCGGCGAACTCCGCCGGCTGGTGCCGGGCGTGACGGAGAAGATGCTGGTGCAGCAACTGCGCGAGATGGAGGCGGACGGGCTGGTGTCGCGGACGGTGTACCCCGAGGTGCCGCCGCGGGTCGAGTACGCGCTGACCGACATCGCCCTGGAATTGAACGAGGCGCTCCCGCCGCTGTGCGCGTGGGGGACGAAGCACATCGCCCGCATCGCCGCGCGGCACTTGGGTGACGACGCGGCGCTGCCGGCGTGTGCGGAGGCGGGCGCGTGACCCGGACTAACCAAAGCCGTTTTTCGACGGGATGAACAGGACGAGGCAGGATGAAAAGACAAAAATCAACTTTGTCTTTTCATCCTGCCTCGTCCTGTTCATCCCGTCGAAAAACGGCCGCTACTTCTTCCGCGGCAGGTACTTCTGCGGCTCCGGGTCGCTCACGACGCGGAGCAGCTCGGCGACGATGTCGTCGCTCGTCTTCCCCTCGGCCTGCGCCTGGAAGTTGGCGCTGACGCGGTGGCGCAGCACCGGGATCGCCGCCTTCTTGATGTCGTCCAGCGCCACGCTCGGGCGGCCGTCCATCGCCGCGAACGCCTGCCCGCCGCGCACCAGGAACTGACCCGCCCGCGGCCCGGCGCCCCAGTCCACGAGGCGCTTCACCAGTTCCGGCGCACTCGGGTCTTTCGGCCGCGTCGCCCGCACCAGTTTGACGATGAAGTCGATCACGAACCCCGGCACCTCGACCTTCCGCACCAGCTTCTGCCAGGCGATGATCCGCTCCGCCGTCAGCACCTTCGTCAGCTCCGGCGTGTCGTCGCGGGCGCTGCGGGAGACGATCTGCCGCTCGTCCTCGGCGCCGGGGTAGTCCACCTTGATGTTGAACATGAACCGGTCGAGCTGGGCCTCGGGGAGCGGGTACGTCCCCTCCTGCTCGATCGGGTTCTGGGTGGCGATGACGAAGAACGGCTCGGGCAGCTTCATCGTGTCCTGGCCGACCGTGACCTGCCGCTCCTGCATGGCCTCGAGCAGCGCCGCCTGCGTCTTCGGCGGGGTGCGGTTGATCTCGTCGGCGAGGACGACGTTGGCGAAGATCGGCCCGCGGACGAAGCGGAACTCGCGCTTCCCGTCGCCGGTCTCTTCCAGCACCGTCGTGCCGGTGATGTCCGACGGCATCAGGTCCGGGGTGAACTGGACGCGCTTGAAGCTGGTGCTGAGGATCTGGCTGACGCTGCTGACCATGAGGGTCTTGGCGAGCCCGGGCACGCCGACGAGCAGGCAGTGGCCGCGGGTGAAGATCGCCGCGAGCACCTGCTCGATCACCTCGCCCTGGCCGACGACCACGCGGCGGAGCTGGTCGAGCATCTGGTTCCGGTCGGCGGCGAACTGGTTCAGGTACTCGGTGAAGCGGTCGGTGGACACCAGCGGGCTCCGGTCGAGAGCGGTGAGGTAGGGCGGTATTGTACGACGCGGCATGAAGTTCCCGCAAACGCGCCCAAGAGACCTGGACGCGCGTGCGGACGTCGGAGAAGATTGCCGTGACCCCCGGGAGGCCTGCCATGCCCGAGCCCAACCGCCCCCGCCCGAAGCCGCAACAATACCCCGGGTTCGAGGTGGTCGAGGACGAGCCCGCACCGCCACCGGCCCGCGCCGCCCAGCCGAAGCCGCCGCCCGCGAAGCCCGCGCCGTCGGCC
>JAFKFQ010000724.1 GCA_017308215.1 bacterium
CGGGCACCTGCACCAACGACCAGCCGGCTCACGCCGGCCGCTCGCCACATCAGGGGTACTCACCCCACGAACACGCCGTCGGTGAAGTAGGAGTCGGGGAAGGCGTTCGCGGCGCGGATCGGGGTCGGGCTCCCGGTCGCGCGCAACGTCGCCCCGGTGAACACCTGCACCAGGCTCTCGCGGCCGGAGCCCGCGCCGGGGCCGGCGCCGGTCACCAGGTCGGCGAAGGTGTCGCCGTCCAGATCTTTCACGGTGACGCGCACGCCGCCGCGCGTGTTCGGGTCGCCGGCGAAGAAGTCCGCCAGCACCGTCACCTGGTTGCTCACCAGCCCCAGCCCGGACAGCACCAGCACCCGCGGCCCGCCGCCCGGCCCGCCGGCCGCGAAGATGTCCGAGCGGTTGTCGCCGTCCAGGTCGCCGGCGCCCACGAACACGCCGTTCCGCAGTGTCGGCTCGAACACGAAGAAGTCGTTGAAGAGGCGCTGCGGGCCGAACACGAGAACCCCGCCGGCGAAGACCGCCACCCGCGGCCCGCCACCGAACCCGGCCGCCACCACGATGTCGCCCACCCCGTCGCCGCTCACGTCGCCCACCGCGGTGCGGGCGCCGCCGCGGAAGTTGGCGTCGTCGATCCCGAGGAAGTCGGCGAAGACGGTGAACGAGCCGGCGGTCGAGCCGCCGCGGTACACCCGGACCCGCGGCCCGCCGCCCTGGTCCGGGGTGACGACCAGGTCGGCGACGCGGTCCCCGGTCACGTCGCCGACGGAGACGTACACCCCGCCGGTGAACGCCGACTCGAACGGCCGCACCTCGAACGTCACCGCCTGCGCCGCGCCGTCGTACACCCGGAGCAGGTTGGGCGTGCCCGGCCCGGTGGCCACGACGAGGTCGTCGATGCCGTCGCCGGTCACGTCCGCGCTGGCGACCCGTGCCCCGCCGGCGAACGCCGGTCCGAGCCCGACCGTGGACCGCGTGCTGCCGTCGGCGGCGAACTGGACGGCGTAGGGCGAGGCGAGCGTCGGGTCGCCGGTCCGTGCCCGGGTGCCGAACGGGTCGTCGTAGAGGTCGTTGATGACCCCGGCGGTGTCCTCGCCGGCGGCGTAGGTGGCGGGTAGGAAGAACGCCGGGACGGCGCGATCTTCGAGGCGGGTGACGATCAGCTTCGGCATAACAGCAAACACCCCAGTGGGATCGGGCGATGAACACCGGCGACGCGAAAATTCCAGTTGACAGCCCGACGCCGACCGGTCAGTATTGGGGCTGAGTTCTGCCTCTTCTCTGTTCCGGCCCCACCGTTCTGAGGCGCAAGCCAAGGAACGGTGGGGTTTTTTTATGGCAGGTGGGTTGCAGCACGCTACCCCAGATTTCCCGGATCGGTGTACCTATTGACGGGCTGATAACCGGGGTGTGACCACCTCCTCTTGTCCCTCGTTCCCCCCCCGCAGAAGCGGGGGGGGAACGAGGGACAAGA
>JAFKFQ010000598.1 GCA_017308215.1 bacterium
ACGAACGGGGTGAGGAGTTGTTGCCAGTGTCGAACGGGTGCGGTGGCGTCGTTCATGACGCCCCTCCGGGGTTCCTGAAGTGCCTCAGCAACCTTCAGGATGGACCCCGGAGGGCGTCGCCCACACCTGAGAATCCTGGAAACTACTGACTATTGTCATTGTTTGATATTCCCTCATGGCCATTCAACCCGTGCCGTACTCGTCTCGGGGTCGGCCGGACAGCTCACCCCTGGCACCTTCGGGACATCCCAATCGGGTTCCAACCCCGCACCGACCATCCGGAGTGAACTCCGGTTGCGCAGCGCGATGCGCCCGGGCCGGCACGATCTCAGGGCCGTGGGGTGGTTGCGAGGACGCCGCGGTAGCGTAGCCAGGCCGCGCACGACTCCGTCCAGGTGGAGCACGAGTGTCCGACCCGGCGTACCCCAAAGTCGTGGGTCGCACCCGCATAGACGTGCAGCTCCGCCGGGACGCCGGCCTGGAGGAGAGCCCGGTACAGGACGACGCTGTGCCGCGGGTCGCTGATCGGGTCGGCGTCGCCGTGCGCCAGGAATATCGGCGGCGTCCCCGGCGGGACGCGCAGCCCCGGGGCCAGCTCGTCCCGGTCCTTCGCCTTCAGGTAGCCGGAGTAGACCGCGACCGCGAAGTCCGGCCGGCAGGACACCTTGTCGATCTCGTCGGCCGGCGCGTACGCGCGCGTCCCGAATTCCGTGGCGGCGGCCACGGCCAGGTGGCCGCCGGCCGAGAACCCGGCGATGCCAATTCGCCCGGGGTTGATGCCGAATTCCTTGGCCTTGCTCCGGACGAGGCTCACCGCCCGCTGGACGTCCTGGAGCGGGCGGCGGGCCGGCTCGCCCTTCGGCTCGTCGGGCCGCCGAGGCACCCGGTACTTGAGGACGATCCCGGTCACGCCCAGCGAGTTGAGCCAGGCCGCGACCTCCTCTCCCTCCAACTCCCAGTACAGGTTCCAGTACCCGCCGCCGGGGCAGATCAGGACGGCCGCCCCGACGTCCCGGTCCTTCGCCGGCCGGTAGACCGTGAGGGTGGGAGTGGTAACGTTGGTCACCATCCGCGTCGATTCGGTGACCTCGACCTGGGTGCGGTCGAGTTTCGGGGACATGCGGACGTACTCGTCCCCGATCCCACCGGGCTCGTCGGGCGCCTTCCCCGGCCAGAGGCGGACGACCTCCGAGGGAGTGGCGCCCGGGGCTTCGGCGGAGGAGAAACGGGCGCCGCAGATCCCTACGAGGGCCGCGGCGAGGGGGACGGCGAGGCGCATGGGATGATCCCTTCGCGGTCGGACGAAAACCGTTGACCGGAACCCGGGCGGAGTCGAGGATAACACGGCCGGCCCCGCCGGGACAGCTCCCGGCCCCGCCCCGGAGATCCCCGATGACCAGGACTCCAACTCGCCTGGCCCGGCCGGTCGTCGTCGCCGCCGCCGCGCTGCTGGTGGCGCCCCCGGCGGGGGCGGCCGATCCGCCCCTCCCGAAGCAGACCCACACGTTCAAGACCGTCGGCGGCGTCAAGGTCCAGGCCGACGTCTACCGCGCGGACGACGCCGCGGTCCGACCGGTGGTCGTGTGGATCCACGGCGGGGCGCTCGTCACCGGGAACCGCAAGTCGGTCCCGTCGAACCTACTCGAGCTGTGCCGCGCCGAGGGGTACGCCCTCGTCTCGATCGACTACCGGCTCGCCCCGGAGGTGAAGCTGCCGGAGGTCGTCGCGGACGTGGCCGACGCCCTGCGCTGGGTCCGCGGCGCTGGCGCGAAGGAGTGCCGCCTCGACGCCGACCGGGTCGTCGTGACCGGCGGGTCGGCCGGCGGCTACCTCACCTTGATGGCGGGCGCCGCGGTGCGGCCGCGGCCGACGGCGCTGATCGCCTACTGGGGCTACGGCGACGTGGACGGCGACTGGTACACCACGCCGTCCGAGTTCTACCGCCGGACGATTCCGCTGATCGCGCGGGAGGAGGCGTACAAGGGCGTCGGCGGGACGCCGATCACGGGCAGCGAGGACGGCGTGGACTTCAAGGCCCGCGGCCGGTTCTACCACTACCTGCGGCAGAACGGCCAGTGGACGAAGGAGGTCACCGGCTTCAACCCGGCGACCGACCGGACGAAGCTGGACCCGTACTGCCCGGTGCGAAACGTCACCGCGGAGTACCCGCCGACGCTCCTGGTCCACGGCACCGAGGACACCGACGTGCCCTACCAGCTCTCGGCCGACATGGCCCGGGAGCTGGCCCGGCACAAGGTGCCGCACGAACTGGTCACCGTCGCCGGGGCGGGTCACGGGCTCTCCGGCGGGAACAAAAAGCTGACCGCCGACGCCCACGCCCGGGCGCTGGCGTTCATCCGCACCCACCTCGCGGCCCGGCCGAAGACGGCAGCGACCCCGCAGCAGGGGCGCGCCGCCGTCGAGAAGGGGCTGGACTTCTTGCTGGCGGACGCGGCGAAGTGGCGGAAGGAGCGCGAGTGCTCCACCTGCCACCACGGGACGATGACCGTCTGGGCGCTGACCGAGGCGAAGCTCCGGGGCTACGGCGTGACGGCGGACGCGGCGGCCGACGCGCTGAAGTGGACGAAAGACCGCCTGCTGGAGCGGATCGACCTGCCCCGCGACACGCGGCCGGGTTGGAGTATGGTCAACACGCCGGCGCTGTACCTGTCGGTGATGGCCGCGGCCGCGCCGAAGCAGGACGCGGTGACGGCCGAAGAGCTGCGGCGGATCGCCGCCCACCTGCTGAGGCACCAGGAGGCCGACGGGTCGTGGGCGTGGTCGTCGGCCCCGGCCAAGAACCGCCCGCCGCCGGTGTTCGAGTCCGACGAGGTCGCCACGCTGCTGGGTTACGCGGCGCTGGGGCCGCGGGCGCCGGCTGACCCGGGGGAGAAGTCGGACGTCCGCGACGCCCGCGCGCGGGCGGCCGCGTGGCTGGCGAAGACCGACCCGAGCGACACGACTCAGGCCGCGGCCCTCCGACTGCTGGTCAGGGTTCTGGCGAAGGAACCGTCGAAGGCCCTCCAACCCGGCATCGACGCAGTCCTCGGTCGGCAGAATGGGGACGGCGGGTGGGGCCAACTCCCGGGCGCCCCGAGCGACGCTTATGCCACCGGGCAGGTCCTGTACGTGCTGAGCCTCGCGGGGGTCAGGCCCGACCGAGCCGAGGTCCGGCGGGCGGTGTCGTTCCTGGTGACGACCCAGAAGGAGGACGGCTCCTGGCCGATGACGCCGCGGTCGCACCCCGGCGTGACCCCGGCCGGGAACCTGGTGCCGATCACCTATTTCGGCAGCGCCTGGGCGACAATCGGGCTCGTCCGCGCCGTTCCGAGGTGACGCGGGTCACCTGCCGACGCGGTAGCGAGTCCGCCGCCGACTCGCTACCGCCGGGCGGTCCTGTCGGTCTGGGGGGGGTAACCCGCGCGGGACCTTGCCCCAACCACCCGCCGTGGAGGAGGGCATGAGAGCGAACCCGGTCAAGCGAGCGCTGGGCGATGGCGGTGTCGCGGTCGGCACGTTCGTGTTCGAGTTCGCCACCACCGGGATCGCCCGACTGGCGGCCGGCGCGGGGGCCGAGTTCGTGGTGTTCGACCTGGAGCACACCGGCTGGTCGCTGGAGACGCTCCGCACGATCTTGGCGAGCGTCGTCCCGCCCCTCGTGCCGGTGGTACGGGTGCCGGCGACCGAGTACCACTTCATCGCCCGAGCGCTGGACGTCGGCGCGATGGGCGTGATGGTACCGATGGTCGAGTCGGCCGAGCAGGCGCAGCGGATCGTGGCGGCGGCGAAGTACCCGCCGGCCGGGCGGCGCGGGGCGGCGTTCGGCGTCGCCCACGACGACTACCGCGGCGGGGACATCCTGGCGACGATGGCCTCGGCGAACGCCGAGGGGCTGTTGATCGCCCAGATCGAGACGGCGGCCGGGGTCCGCGAGGCCGAGGCGATCGCCGCCGTGGGCGGGATCGACGTGCTGTGGGTCGGGCACTTCGACCTGACGAACTCGATGGGCATCCCCGGCCGGTTCGACCACCCAGAGTTCCGGCGGGCGGTGCGGGACGTCGCGGCCACAGCCCGGCGCCACGGCAAGGCGGCGGGGTTCATGTGCGCCGACGTCGCGGGCGGCCGGGCTCTGCTAGAGCAGGGGTACCGGGCACTGGCGTACGGCGGCGACCTGTGGCTGTACCAGCAGGCGCTGCGCGAGGGGGTCGCCGGCCTGAAGGGGACCGGGTGAAACGAGGACGACGATGACCCCGAAGAGCTTTGCGCCCGTGAAGGTCGGCGTGGTCGGGCTGGGCCGCTTCGGGCGGCTCCATGCCCTGACCCTGGCCCGCCTGGCGGAGGCCGAGCTGGTGGCACTGGTGGCGCGCCGGCAGGCCAGCCTGGACACCCTGGCCGTCGAGTTGCCAGGCGTGGCGGGTTGGACGAGCCTCGAACGGGCCCTCGCAGAATCGACCGCCGAAGCCTGGGTCGTCGCCTGCACGACGGCCGCACACGTGCGCGTCGCCCGGGCGCTGCTGGAGGCCGGCAAGACGGTGCTGCTGGAGAAGCCCGTCGCCGACAATCTGGAGGACGCCCGGAGCCTGGCGCCGCTGGTCCGGCCGGACTCCGGCAACCTCATGCTCGGGCACATCGTCCTGTTCAACAGTGAGTTCCAGCAGCTGTGCGCCGAGGCCCGGCGGCGCGGCCCGCTCGCGTACGTCGACTGCGTCCGCCACCGCCCGGCCAACACCATCGGGGCGTTCCCGGGGGAGAACCCGCTGCACGCGACGATGGTTCACGACCTGTACGCCACCCAGGCGCTCGTGAACCGGGCCGACCCGGTGTACTTCGGCGCCCGGTTCCACCGCACGCCCGCGGGGGCCGTGGACCTGGCGGTGGCCCAGCTCCAGTGGGCCGACGGGCTATTGGCGACGTTCGCCGCGTCGTACCTGACCCCAGCCGGGATGCCGCCGCGGGGGTTCGACCGGATGGAGGTGTTCGGCGCCGGCTGGTCGGCGCGGATCAGCCCGAACCCCAGGCCGATCGAGGTGTGGGACGAGCGGGCGTCGTGGCCCCTGGCCCTGGAGATCCGCGCCGACGCCGCCGGGGCCACGGGGATGATGGCCGAGGAGATCCGCTGCTTCTGCCGCGTGGTGCGGGGGGAGCAGGACGTCCCCGTGGGGGCGACCTACGGAGACGCGCTCCAGGTTCAGCAGTGGATGGACCGGTTGGCGGCGAGCCTGGACCGCGACCCGACGACGGGCTGACCGAGAAGTCGAATCGCGGCAGCAGCCGACTACCGCCCGGCCCCCAGGAGGCGCCGCATGGCGTCCATCAACACGGGCTCGACCTCCGGCGCCACGTTGCTGGCCCGCGGGCCGGTCTCGTACCCCCCTTCGGCGTACGCGGCCGCCGTGCCGATGTAGGCCGGCCCGTAGTCGCCGTAGGCTGCCATCGCCACCCGCAGGTCCGGGCGCATCTTCTTGGCCGCCAGCTGGTACTCGACGAACAGCTCGCCCGGCATGTGCAACACCCGGGCCTGCCCCACCCGGAGGCAGGCGATGTCGATCGCGTGCCCCGCCTTGCGGCGGACGACCCAGGCCAACTGGTCCGCCTTCGAAACGTACCCGCGCGCCGGCTCCGTCTTCAGCTCCCGGATCAGATCCTCTTCCTTCAGGTGGGGGGCGACGGGGAGCTTGACCGGGACCGTCTCCCAGCCGACGTCCACGGCGGCCAGCGGCTGCCGCTTCGTCCCCGCCAGAGCCCGCTTCATCCCGTCGGCCAGCCGCTGGGCGAGCACCAGGCGGTTCTCCTTGTCGCCGTCGTTGTACTTGCCCGCGCCGATGTTCCCGCCGGCGCCGTTGAAGTGGACGTGCAGAGCCTCGGGGACCGCTTGGCCGCGGATGAACCGGGCGATGCCGGGGAAGTCGGGGCTGGGGACGCCCGTCCGGTAGTAGCTCTGGGGGTGGCAGGCGTAGTAGCTGAGCACCGCGACCGGCCGGTCCCCGTTCCAGAACGAGAGCACTGCCACCTCGGGGTCGATGACCCCCTCCGGCTCGGCGCGGAGCGCGGGGTCCTTGGTGGCGGTGTAGCGGACGGCGCGGACCTTCCCGTCCGGCCCGAGAATGCGGCGGTTGGACGCCACCTCCTTCACCTCGGCAGCGCCCCAGCCGTAGTGCGTGACCGGCTGTGCGGACTTGAGCGCCCCCTCGATCGCCGTGGCGGCCCGCCCCATCACGTCCCGGTGGAACCCGCTCTCGAACCGGCCGAAGTCCTTCAGCCCGAGGTCGCGGATGAGCCGCTCGGCCGTGAGGTCGCACCCGGGCGCGTCGTGCTGGTGCAGGGCGTGGACGGCGACCCGGTCGGGAGTCGTGCCGGCGGCGCGGGCCAGCCGCTCGCGGAACAGGTCGTGCCCCTCGTTCGCGATCCCGATCCAGTCCACCGCGCACAGGACGACCGGTCGGCCGCTGCCTGTGACCACGACGCCCCGGCAGCGGAGCGTCAGCTCGTCGAGCCTCCGGACGGGGTCGTAGGCCATCGCGAAGCCCACCGGCGGCGTTGCGTCCACGTCGAAGGTTGCGACCTTGACGGCGGCCGCCGGTTGCGCGCGTCCAGCCACCGGCAGGACGACCGACGCAGCCAGGGCCAGGGCGGGAACGAGGGCGAGCGGTTTCATCGGCCGCCTCATCGGAGTTGTTGGATCGCCGCGACAGTCCGCGCGGCCCGACCGGTCCCAACCTACCGGGACCGGTCGGTGGACAGGCGTAGCTTACCCGGGAGTCGGGCGGGGTTCGAGTGCGTCGGTTGACAATTCCCCCCGATCCGAGACATTGCCACCAGCCCCGCCGTCTCCGCCCCGTAACCACCCCCGTTGGACCCGCCGGATGGGCGTCTACCACGACCTCGGCCTCGACCCGATCATCAACGTCTCGGGCGCGGTCACCCGGCTGGGCGGGGCACCAATGCCGCCGCCCGTGCTGGACGCCTTCAGGGCCGCGGCCGACGAGTGCGTCCCGCTCGACACCCTGCACGGGGCGGCCAGCCGGGTGATCGCCGAGCTGACCGGGGCCGAGGCCGGATTGGTCACCGCCGGGGCGGCCGCCGCCCTGACGCTCGGGACCGCGGCCATCCTGACCGGGTACGACCCGAGCCGGATGGAGCGGCTCCCGCACTGCGCCGGGTTCCCGGACGAGTTCGTGGTCGCCCGGGACCAGCGGAATGGGTACGACCATGCGGTCCGGGCGGCCGGGGCGCGGCTGGTCGAGGTGGGGATGAACGAGGTGATCGCTGGGGCCGGGGTCCGGCGAGTCGAGGCGTGGGAATACGCAGCCGCGTTCGGCCCGGCCACCGCCGGCGTGCTCTACGTCCTCGACCCGGAGGCGCGCCCGCCGCTGGCCGAGGTGGCGGCCGAGGCCCACGCCGCCGGCCTCCCGGTGCTGGTGGACGCGGCCGGCGAGTTGCCCCCGCGGTCGAACCTGCGGGACGTCCTGGCCGCCGGTGCCGACCTCGTCTGCTTCAGCGGTGGGAAGGCGGTCCGCGGGCCGCAGGCGACCGGCATCCTGTGCGGCCGCCGCGACTTGGTCGGCCCGGCCGCACTCCAGATGCTCGACCTGGACGACCACTTCGACCTGTGGGATCCACCCCCGGAATTGATCGACACGGCGCGGCTCCGCGGCCTGCCGCGGCACGGGATCGGCCGCGGGATGAAGGTGTCCAAGGAGCAGGTCGTCGCGCTCGTGACGGCGCTGAGGCTGTTCGTGTCGGGGGCGTACGACGCCGAGCTGCCGGCAATGCGGGGGCACTTGGAAGAGGTGGCGGCCGCCCTGGCGGCGCGGCCGGTCCGGTGTCGGCTAGTCATGCCGGCCGACGGCCAGAGCCCGCCGGTGCTGGAGCTTACGATCGACGAGGCCGTACTCGGGCGGACGGCGGTGGAGGTGTGCCGCCGGCTGCGAGCCGGGCGACCGCCGGTGTACCCTGGGCACGGGGGCGTGCGGGAGGGCCGGCTGACCGTCAACCCCCTCCACCTGACCGGCGAACGGACCCGGCTGCTGATCGGGCGGCTACAAGAGGAGCTGACCTCCGATGGCCCGGCCGCCCGGTGACCGAACAAACGGTCGGGTCGGCCCGGCGGCGGTAGTTGGGCGGCGCCGGACGGTCCGGACGCCGGTAGATGCCTGCTCCGGTCCAACATACCGCCGCGGGATCTCTCATCGGCCGGCGGTCGAGGTTCGCAACCTGTTCCTCCAACCACCCCCTATGAATAATTGCGATCTTCTCCAAAATCACCCATACTGACGGGAGAATTTCCCCGTTACTCCTGATCCGGCAGTGGGGCTTCTTACCGGTGAAGAGTCCCTGGCTCAACCCGATCGAGCCGAAGTGGGCGCACGGCCAGGAGGCCATCGTCGAACCCGGCCGGCTGTTGGCCTCATACCAAGTTGCGTGGATCCGTACTCACCCGAGTGCGACAGCCCAGTGGAACCCAACCGCTCCTTTCACCGTCGCGGGGTTCCCCGGCGAGCCACTCGCACCGCTCCTCCAGCGGGGCCGTCAACGCCGCCAGGGTGGGGAGCGTCTTGTTCGCCAGGGCCTCCCGGACCAGCGGCCACAGCGGCTCGGCCGGCTGCAACTCCGGGGTACACGCCGGCAGGTGGTGGAGGACCACGTTCGGCGGGACGGCCAACTTCCCGGCCACGTGCCCCCCGGCGTCGTCCACGACCACGACCAGCACCTTCCGCCCTCCGGGTCGGCCCACCCGGCGAAGTCGGCCGGGGCCTGGCCCATCGTGCCGGTGTCCGCCTTCGGGAGGATCCGGGTCCGGTTCCGGCCGGTGGCCGGGTGGGCGAACCCGAACACGGACAGGGACTCGAACTTGGACCGCCCGTTGGACCTCGGGCGGTGGCCCTTCAGAGCCCACACCCGGCGGGCGATAGGCTTGAGCCCGAGCCGGGCCTCGTCCTCGGCCCACACCTCGACCGCCCGGTCGGGGTGGGCCGCCTGCAGGTCGGCGGCGCTCGCGG
>JAFKFQ010000599.1 GCA_017308215.1 bacterium
CGGCCAGGAGGAGTTGGGCCTCGGGCCGCCGGGCCGGCGGCGCCCGGTCGATCAGCTCCTCGATCTCGGCCCACCGCCGGTCGGCCGGCGGAACCCGGAGGGCTTGGCGGGCCAGGACGCGGGCGAACTCGACCGTGGCGTCCGGGTCCGCGACGGCGACGATCCGGTACTCCTGGGCGGCCTCGTTCAGGCGGCCGAGGGTGGCGTAAGCGGACCCGAGCAGGCGCCGGCCCGGCACCCACTGCGGTGCGAGCTCGGTGACCCGGCGGTAGGCGGCCAGCTGGCCGTCGGGATTTCCCAGCCGGCCGTGGCAGTCGGCCAGGAGGAGGTACGTCTGGCGGGCGAGTTCGGGGGGGAGCTCGTGCCCGCCGCCGGTGACGGCCGCGAACAGTTGCCGCGCCTCGGCCCACGCCTGCCGGCCCACGGCGAGGCGGCCCCGCAGGTAGTCGGGCACCCACCGCGGCACGTCCCGGCCCAGTCGCCCGATCAGGTCATCGGCCTTGCCGAGGTCGCCGGCGTCGATCAGTAGGTTTCCGAGCCGCCAGAGTTCTTCGGGAGGCAGGTTCTGGGCGGCGGCGTGTGGCCCGACCAGGGCGAGCGCCCGCTCGCGGTTACCGCCGCGGAGCTCGAGCCGGGCTAGCCCCGACGGGAACCGGGAGTCGCGGGGGTGCCGGGCGACGCCACGGTCGAGGTGGCGGCGGGCGGCGGCGGTTTTGTTCTGGGCCAGGGCGGCCTCGGCCGCGGCCAACAGCACCCCGGCGTCGTCGGCCGCGGCGTCCCCGGCCGGGGTCGTGACCGCCCGCTCGGCCTTCGCAGCGTCCCCCCACCGCAGAAAGTACTGGGCGGCTGCGAGCCGGACCGGGGGGGCACCCCTGCCATCCCGGAGGAGTCGGTCGATTTCGCGGTCGGCAAGGTCGGGGGCGTGGAGGTGTTCGCGGAGCACGGCAGCGAGCTCGGACGAGACCTCCGGGTCGGCCGGGGCCGCGTTGACCGCCTTGCGGTACCACTCCTCGGCCTTGTCCGGTTTCCGCTCCGCGAGCTCCAGCCGAGCCTGGTGTCGCATTAGCCCGGCGTCCTCGACCCCCGCCTTCCGCAACTCCTCCAGGAAGCCGCGCGCCTCCCGGCGGAGGCCCAGGTCGGCCGCGACCGGCACCGCGGCCCGTAGCACCTCGACCCGGCCTGGGGATCGGGCCAGCGCCTCGGTCAGAGCCTGGTACGCCAGCTCCTTCTGCCGAGGGTTCTTGCTCTGCCCGGCTACGAGGAGGGCGTACCGGGTGCGCGCGTCGGCGTCGTCGCGGTTGAGCAGGAGGTAGCGGTCGAGGTACTCGGTCGCCTCGGCCGGTTCCCCCGCCTGCGCGAGTCGGGCAGACTCGGCGAGCAACTCCTGGGCCCCCCGCTGTACCTGGTAGGCGTGGACGAAGTGGACGGCGGTCGCGGCCGCGGCGGTCGCGGCCGCGACCGCCGCGGCGAAGCGGACGTTCAGCGTCTTGCGGGCGGTCATGGCGGCGGCTACTGGGGGGGCGTGTCGGGGAAGAGGGCCGTCCCGGCGGCTGGGAGGAATAGCCGGAGGAACTCGGCGAGTGCGGCGTCATCGGCCCCGTCGGACGCGGACGGGCCGAGTGGCCGGAGGACGTACAACTTGAACAGGAACGGGGACCGGGCGTACCGGACGCGGGGGCTCTCGGCGGCCTCCCACCGGCCGTCCGCCGACCATGCCCAGAGGGCGGCGGTGCGGTCGGCCCCGGCGGCCGTCGGCTGGTCGAACCGGGCGGCCCAGAACTCGGCCCCGCTGGGCGGGACGGCCTGGCGTCGCGGCTGACCGGCCATCGCGCACCCCTGCCCCTGGAAGCAGACGTCCGGGGTGTGGACGGCGATCGGCCCGGGCCGGCCGCACAGGATCATGACCGTCACCGCCTCGCCGGTCCGGCGGTTCTGGTACGTCCGCCAGAGGTGGCCGGCGATCCGTCCCACGCGCACCTCGCGGGCGTCCAGTTCCCGGTCCGTCCCTTCCCAATCCGCGAGGGTCCGGGGGATGTCGTTCACTCGGGCGGCCACCCGGCCGTCGTCACCGTCCGCCCAGCGGCCGGTCCACAGCCCTTCGGCCGCGCCGTAGCCGACGGTGACGAGCAGTGCGGCGGTCGGGAGGAGGGCGTGTCTCATGGGCGCGGGTCCGGCTGCAACGGGGCGGTCGGGTTACGACCCGGGAGTGGCCGCCGGGCGGTCGGCCCGTGCCGGCAGGGGGGCCGAGGTGTCGACGATCAACCGGCCGAGGACGGCGAGTTCGGCCCACATCAGCACCAGGGCAAGGGGCATCATGAGCCACCCGGCCAGGTCGTGGAACACTCGGTCGGCGATCTCGCTCCCGGCGGTCTTGTGGAGGACGCCGGTGACCGTGATGCGGGCGACGTTCGCCGCGAGCGCGATCGGGACGGCGCTGGCGACCAGCAACAACCGCTCGTACACCGGCCGGCGTACGACCACCGCGGCGGCGGTGGCGAGGGCGAAGAAGACGACCAACATGCTCAGGCCGCTGCACGCCTCGACCACCCCGAGGCGGATCCCGCCGCCGAGCCGGATGGTATTCCCCTCGGCGACGGCGAGAACCCCGAGCGTCTGGAGAGCGTAGGTGCTGGCCGCGGTTGCGACCCGTTGGAGGGGGTGGGCGAGGGCCACCTCGACCCGGTACGGGAGCGGGACCATGAACACGAGGAACGCGATCGCCGGCCCGGCCCACGCGAGGCCCCGCCGGCCGCCCCAGAGAAGAGCGAGCCCGGCCAGGCACGGGAGCAACGCCGCCGCCGCCGCCCACTCGACGTGAAAGGTGACTCCCGCCCCGCGGGCGGCAAGCCCGGCGGCCAGCAGCGGGAAGCCGAGCCAGTGCCGGTGGTCGGGCGAGCCGGCCAGCCGTCCTCTACGCGCCCATAGTAGGTAGGCCGAGAACAGCGGAACGAGGTAGCCGTGCGAGTAACGCGGGTCGTCGGCCCACCGGTCGGCGACGGCTTGGAGCGTCGGCCAGAAGACCCAGCCGAGGGCGAGCCCGCTGGCCGCGACAGCGGCCCGGTGCCAGGCGGTGGGGGCGGAGTCGGCCATAGGGGTTGAAGGGCATCCACGCCATCGGCTTCGTCAGGCCCTGTTGGATGCGGGCGTTCGACAAGGGATTCGCTCTGCTCGGGTATTTTCTGATCGCTATTGAATCAACCTGATTCTGCATCGCTGCCATTCCGACGGACACGCGACTCTCGCCGAGCCAAGGCAACGAGACCGGCTCTTGGCCGGGAGACGCTGGCGGAACGGCCACCCGATTGCCACGCGCGGGTTACCCTTGGGGATCTTGTGCTCGTGGTAAAAATATAGTCTCATGTGTTGCTCGTGGATGTTTCGCGAGTGGCGGTGGATTTGCAGAACGCGGCATTGGGGCAGTGTCTTCTGGCCGGGCACTTGCCGGTTCGGAAGCCCACCAGGCAGGGGTTGTCACGAATCCGCTTCACCTGTGGGGCCGCTCATGACCGGACGCACGCGACTCCTCGCCGTCGAACCCCTGGAGGCCCGAGACACCCCGGCCGTGCTGTACGTCGCCCCCTCTGGGGCCGACGCCAACCCCGGGTCCGCGACCGCCCCCCTCCTCACACTCCAGGCCGCTGCGGACAGGGTCGCCCCTGGCGACACGGTGCTCGTTCGGGCGGGGGCTTATCAGGGGTTCAACCTGACGACCGACGGCACGGCCGCCGCCCGCATCACCTTCCGGGCCGACCCCGCCGCCCCGAAGGGGGCGGTGGTCGTGGACCGGCCTAACCCGTGGAACGGCCTCGACGGGATCAACCTGGAGGGGGCGTCCTACGTCACGATCGACGGGTTCACGGTCACCGGCCAGCCGCGGGCCGGAATCCGCTCGGTAACGAACGAGTTCGTTGTGATTCGGAACAACGTCGCCGACGCCAACACTCGGTGGGGGATCTTCACCGGGTTCAGCGCCGACCTGACGGTCGAGTACAACCAGGCGTCCCGGTCCGCGGTCGAGCACGGGATCTACGTCTCGAACAGTGCCGACCGCCCGATAGTCCGCGGGAACACCGCCTTCGAGAACCGCGGGTGTGGGATCCACATGAACGCCGACGCGTCGCAGGGCGGCGACGGGGTGATCTCGGACGCGGTGATCGAGGGGAACATCCTTCGGGCCAACGGCGCCGGCGGGGGTGCGGCGATCAATCTGGACGGCGTCCAGGATTCGGACGTCCGTAACAACCTGATCCTGGACGCACGGGCGACCGGCATCGCCCTGTTTCGGCAGGAAGGGGCAGCCGGCTCGGCGAACAACCGGGTAGTGAACAACACGGTGGTGGTGGACTACGCCGCGAGCCCCGCGGCCGGGCGCTGGGCGGTGTCGATCTCCGGCGGGAGCACCGGGACGGTGCTGCGGAACAACGTCCTGTTCAGCACCCACTCCTTCCGCGGGGCGGTGGCGGTGGCGGCGGACAGCCTGGCCGGCTTGGCGAGCGACTACAACGCGGTCGAAGATCGGTTCTCGGCCGACGGCGGCAACACCGCCCTCGACCTGGCGGGGTGGCAGGCGGCGACGGGCCAGGACCGGAACTCGGTCCGGCTGGCCGACGTTGCCGCCCTGAACGGGCTTTTTGTCGACCGCCCGGGGGGCGACTACCACCTCCGACCGGGAAGCCCGGCCGTGGACCGGGGCACGCCCCTGGGCGCTCCGGCGGCGGATTTCGAGGGGCAGGCCCGGCCGGCGGGAGCGGGGTACGACATCGGGGCCGACGAGTACGTGGCGACGCCCCCGCCGAACGCCCCGCCGACCGTATCGGCTGTGCCCGACCGGACGGTCCCCGCTGGTGGCTCGACCGGGGCGGTGCCGTTCACCGTCGGGGACACCGAGACCTCGGCCGGGGCGCTGGCCGTCACGGCGTCGTCGTCGGACCCCACCCTCCTCCCGCCCGGCGGGATCGTCCTCGGCGGGGCGGGCGCGAGCCGGACCGTCACCCTGACGCCCGCCGCCGGGCGGTCGGGAACCGCCGCCGTGACCCTCACGGTGGCTGACGCCGGAGGGGCGACCGCGAGCGTGACATTCACACTAACGGTCACCCCGCCGCCCGTCGGCCAGCCGTACGCCGCGGGGACGGACGCGGGGCCCGTCGCCACGGTCGCCCTCTTCAACCCGGACGGCTCGGCCCGCCTCCGCGTCCGGCCGTTCGGCGACGCGTACACGGGCGGCGTCCGCGTCGCGGCCGGGGACGTGACCGGGGACGGGGTGCCGGACGTAGTGGTGGGATCCAACGGGGGGATGTACTCGCAGGCCGTCGTTGTCGACGGGGCGACCGGGGCAGTGCGGCCCGAACAACTCCTCCCGCGGGGCTGGTCCTACGGCGGGGTGGCCGTCGCGGTCGGCGACGTGACCGGGGACGGGGTCGCGGACATCGCCCTCGGGACCGACGACGGCGGGCCGCGCGCCCGGGTGATTCGCGGCGGCGACTTCGCGCTCCTGGCCGACTTCGTGGCCGGCCCGGCCGCCGGGTTCTGGGGCCAGACCCAGGTCGCCCTCGGCGACCTGAACGCTGACGGGGCGGCCGACCTGGTGGTTGCCGGCTACTACTCGACCGGGACGACGGTCTACGGCTTCACCGGCACGTCGCTCCGGCCGGGTACGGCCCCATCCCCGGTGTTCGCCCCGTTCAACCCCGGGGCGGTCGGGGCCGGGAAGGGCGTGTTCCTGGCGGTCGGGGACGTGGACGGAGACGGGGACGGCGACCTCGTCCTCGGGGCCGGGGCGTGGGGCAATGGGCGGGTGGTCGCCTACTCCGGCCGGGCGCTCGTCCAAGCGAACGCCCGGGTCGTACTCGCCGACTTCGCCCCCGCCGGGGTGGCCTCAACGACGGGCGTGCGGGTGGCGGTGCGAGACGTGAACGCCGACGGCAGGGGCGACATCCTGACCGCGTCGGGAGAGGTGTTGACGGCGTTCGCCGGGGGCAACCTCCCTGCCGTCGGTATCCGCCCGTCGGTTCTCCGCGCGACCGACCCCTATCCCGACCTCCCTGGCGGGGTCTGGGTCGGGTAGGAGGCGGCCGCCCGGTTTTCTGGTGCGTGCTGTCTGCGATTGGGGCGGTCGAGCCTTGAATGGTGGACGCTGGTCTAATGGCCACGGCCCGGCCTTCAGGCGGTGCAGCGGCCGGGGCGGCAGTGAAGCCGTCCCTGGCACGCGATCCAGCGCGGTGTGGCCGGAGCGCGAAGGCAACGCCACTGGTGGGTAGCCGGTTCCCGGCCGCGAGCCGTCGGCTGCTTTCCGTTCCGCTTTCCAAGCGGGTGAGCGGCGAAGCCGAGGTGTGTGACGCCCGAATGGTGTGTCGGCGGACGAATTGACCAACACCCCGCAAGGGGTGAATGCGGTCCGCGCTGATCGCCGGACTCAGCCCGCCGCGCGGAGGGCCGCAAGGATCCTCGCCTCGGCAGCCCGTGAGGGGCAGGGCGGGGCGAGGGACCGGGCCAGTTCGATCACGTCGCCGTACTCGGCAGCGTCCCGCCGGCAGGACTCGCACCCGGCGAGATGGCGTTCGACCCCGATCCGCCCCAACTCCGGGAGCTCGTCCGCGGCGAACTCGCCGAGCAATTCGGCGACCGACTCGCAGGTGGGGAGCGGGCGGGGACCGTGGCCCGGCGGGGGGGTGGCTGTGAGCGGGTCCGTGGACGCGAGCAAGTGCGGCACCGGGCGTCTCCGCAATCGGTCGGATATAGGGTAAGAAACAACTAGCTCACAAACCGGTCCATTGCAAATCCCATTCCCGGATCGTATGCCGGTCGGACTGATCACGGATGTGCAGCCGCCCTCGGGCTGCCTTTCTGTGACGTCCCTTCGGCCCAGTTCAGGGGGGCGCGGAACATCCGCGCTCCTCTCCCTCGGGGGTGGCCGTCATTGTTTGCGTGGTCGACGCAGATCGGAACGCTCCCGGGCCAGGTGATGGCCGCGACGCGCCGGGTGCGGCTGGCGCAAATCCAGCGGCTTCCCGGCTTCGGGGAGCGGGGACTTCCCGTCGGCGTTTAAAGCTTGTTATGCGATTGCCCTGAAGTCGTTACGGAGACAAGGGCTTGTGGTGCAGCAATTTGGTGTTGCTTGGATTGTGTAAATCGTTGCTGGGCAATGGCTTGAGGTGAACAAGGTGCCAAGTGCACAACAGGCTCTAAGGTAAGGGGTGACGCCGCGGTCTGATCCGTCGTCACCTGTACAAGGTTCTCCGCCCTGCTCGGATTTTTTTTGGGGGGGCGCCTTCAGCCGCCGCCGCGACCCATGGACTGCCCATTTGCCATCCGGGTCGTCCAGGCGGGACCGCCCTACTCGTTCAGAAGCTGGGTCGGAATAAACGAGAAGATCCGTTCCGAGGTAACGAACGGATTCACCAAGTGCGCCTTCCATAAATTGTATCGAATACTTGGAGGATTCATTGTCTCGCCCATCTTGGCTCGCCGCGGGGCGAATCCCAGGGCTAGACGGCCTCCGCGCGGTCGCCGTGTCCCTTGTTATCGTTGCCCACGCCAGTAACACTTCCGCGTTCCCTTGGCCGTCGCAGATGTGGAGGTCTGGGGCCGTGGGGGTTGATGTGTTCTTCGTGCTATCTGGCTTTCTCATCACCACTTTGCTCGTTCGTGAGCGGGACAGGACCGGAACGGTTTCGCTCGTCGGCTTCTACGCTCGTAGGTGTCGCCGGATATTGCCCGCGCTCGGTGCTTTCCTCTTGTTCGTGGCGACACTCCAATGCGCCGGACTGGCGGACGTAACTCCCGCCGAGTGGGTCGCTTCGTTGGTCTTCGGGATGAATTTCATGCCCCACCCCGCTTGGGAGTTGGGACATCTGTGGTCCCTCGCCATTGAGGAACACTTTTACATCGTCTGGCCGCTCCTGTTCGCTTACCTGCGAGGGCGGTTGGCAAGCCGCTTACTCGTCGCGACCTTGCTTATCGGCCCCGTCTTACGCTGGGTTGTCCTGCTGTGGTACCCGGGGTGGGCACCTTTAACGGATCTTTGGACCCCGACTCGCCTGGACCACATCGCCTCGGGGTGTCTCGCTGCACTCGCCGCACGCTCATCCATCGGCCTTCGTGTCCTCGACATCGCGGCCCGATGGTGGCCGGCTGCCCTTCTCATCGCCATTGGCGCCGTTGCCGGGGCCGCTCGTTCAGCGAAGGTTGCCGTCGGCGTCACCCCAACGGTAACCGCCTTAACCATCACCGTCCTCGTTTGGGCTGCCGCCCGCCGATCTCCTAGGTGGTTGGAGTGGTCACCCATCGTTTGGATCGGCGGCTTGTCGTACTCTCTTTACCTTTGGCAGCAGCCATTTCTTGCCCCTGCTGCTACCGGATGGTGGCGGGGCTTTCCGGCCAACCTTGCTCTCATGGCCGGTGCCGCCATCGCGTGCCACTACTTCATCGAGCGGTCGGCTCTCCGCATCGGCAGACGGTCTACACCACGAGTCATCCCGTCGCCGGATACAAGCGGCGAGGAATAATGCGATACGGCATTGATTACTTGTGAGGGCCGCGGTCTGCGGCGGGGGCAGATTTGGGACAGCGGGGGCCGGAGCCCCGACCCCTCCGAAGGAAAGCGCCGGCGGGGCCGAGGCCGCCACGGCGACATCAACCGAGCGGCCGGGTCCAACCGTCTGGTGCTCCCCACCCAGGGCTCGGGCTCTCGCGGGGGCGGCGATGCCGGCTGGACGGTCACGGTGAACGAGGCGGTCGCGGTCAGTGCTCCGTTCGACACGGTCGTCGGGGCGTTGTTGGGGCCGACGACGGCCGTGTTGGTGAGGCTGAACGCCGCCTGCGGGGCGGTCCCGCCGGTCGCGGTGGCGGTCGCCGTGTACGACCCGGCGGTTGCGTTCGCCGTCAGGGTCGGGGCTCCGGCCCCCGCTGTCCCAAATCTGCCCCCGCCGCAGACCGCGGCCCTCACAAGTAATCAATGCCGTATCGCATTATTCCTCGCCGCTTATGCCCTCGACGAGTGTGCCGGCGGCGTTCCGCACGTCGACCGCCTGGGCGGTGGCGAGCGCGGCCCCGGCCGCGGCCGACTGCGGGGGCGTCCCGGCCACCGCGGTCACCGGCTCCGGGGTGTCGTCGGTGATCATGCCAGTCGCCGCCGCCCAGGGGCACGCCGGCGCCGGCTGTCAGGGTGAGGGTGAGCGTCCGGTCGGCCTGGAACTTGGCGTTCCCGAGGACCGTGACGCGGACCTCGGCCGTGGTCTGCCCGGCGGCGACCGACATCACCGCGTCCTGGTAGAAGCCCCCACAGTCTGTGCCCGGGACGTTCGCCCCGTCGGTCACGGTCGCCGTGTCCGGTTGCGTGATCGTGGGCATTCCTCCGTCGTGCTCTGGAGCCGCGGCGTGTAGGAGCCGACGGCCCCGACCGCGATCGTGTACGACCCGTCTGTCGTGGTCGTCGCCACCGGCTCATCGGCGTCGAACGCCCCGTCCCCGCTGAGGACGGCGACCACCCGGGCGGCGGTCGCCCCAGGCTCGCCCGGATCCTTGGAGAGGTTCCCGTACGCGTCGTTGAAGAAGTTGACCGAGACCGCCCCGTCAGTCGGGGTGGTATGGTCCTCAATCGCTTCAAGCCGGAGCCCGAGGCGGGTTTCCGACCAGGCGGTGGAGTGTGGAAGGTCGAAGGACGGGAACGAGCGGGTAGGCGGTGGGTCATCGAGATACTCTGATGTTAGTCAACGGCTTCCGGTCTCGCGCTGTGGCGCGGTGGTTTAACAGTTCGTGACGGCGAATGTAATTATTTTCTACAGTATATAATTGTATATAGTATGTATAATAATTATTTAATAGATTGTATATTAGTATAAATTGCTTGTGGTCGGCCGCCGCCGGCGCGCGCGGTCCAGTGCGTATCGTGTGGAGGATGGGCGGTCGCGCGCCAATCCCCTTCGGTGGGATGGGGGCGGGGGCGAAAAAAATGACAGGCCCGAAATCGCTGCTTGGAATCCGGCTTCGTGACTGGTAAGGTCATGATCTCCCGAACCGTGGTTTGTGCGACCGGTGCGACCTGTTGTTGCCCAGCGTCCAGGGCTTCATGACTTCTGAACTCTCCGACCCCGCGGTCGCCCTCGAACGGTACCGCGATCACCTCTTGGCCACCGCCCGGCGCCAGACCGACCCACGATTGGCGGTCGCGGTGGACCTGTCGGGAGTAGTGCAGCAGACCCTGTTGGAGGCGCACGCTTCGGCCGGCGAGTGGGCCGGGTGGCCGACCGCCCGGCGGGAGGCCTGGCTCCGCCGGGTGCTGGCCAACAACCTCGCCGACGAGGTCCGGCGGCAGACCGCGGCCGTCCGGGACGTCGGCCGGCGGGTGGCTCTCGAGACCGAATCGTCCGGGGTGGCGTCCCGCGGGGCCGCCGAGTTGACCGCCGCCGGCTCCTCCCCGAGCCAGCGCGCGGGGCGGAACGAGGACGAGCGCCGGCTCGCCGCCGCCGTCGCCGGGCTCCCCGCCGACCAGCGGCAGGCGGTCGAACTCCACCACCTCCAGGGGCTGACCCTCGCGGCCACGGCGGCCGCGATGGGGCTGACGACGCAGTCGGTCGTCGGCCTCCTGTTCCGGGGGCTGCGGGGCCTCCGGGCCGTTCTCGCCGAGTGACGCGAGCGGAGCCCGCCATGACCTCCGACCCGCGGGCGGGTGACCGCGAGGGCCGGTTCACCCGCCTCCTGGCCGAGTACCTCACGGCCGCCGAGGCGGGGGCCGCGCCGGACCCGGTCGCGCTGGCCGCCCGCCACCCGGAGTTCCGTGCCGAGTTCGAGGAGTTCTTCGCGCTCCGGGCGGACCTCGACCGGTTGACCGGCACCCCGCCGCGGGACGGGGCGCCGCGCGAGCTCGGCGGGTACGCCCTGGCCGGGGAGCTCGGCCGCGGCGGGATGGGGGTGGTGTACCGGGCCGGCGAGCCGGGCACCGGCCGGGCGGTCGCGCTGAAGGTGATCCTGGCCGGGCGGTTCGCCACCCCCGCCGAGCGGCAGCGGTTCCGCGCCGAGGCCGAGGCGGCTGCCCGCCTCGACCACCCGGGGATCGTGCCGGTCTATCACGTCGGGGAGGCGGACGGGCACCTGTTCTACACGATGAAGCTGCTGGAGGGAGGCGACCTCCGCGCCCACCTCCCCCGGCTGCGGGCCGACCCGCGCGGCGCGGCGCGGGTGGCCGCGGGGCTTGCCCGGGCGGTCCACCACGCCCACCAGCGGGGCGTCCTCCACCGCGACCTCAAGCCGTCCAACGTCCTCCTCGATCCCGAGGGCCG
>JAFKFQ010000600.1 GCA_017308215.1 bacterium
CGCCGAGCGCGACCCGTTCCAGCGCCCCGACGGCCCGCCGGCGCGCACCGCGCCGCCAACGGTATCCGATGTGCTCGACCGGGTGGAGGCGCTGGAGGCGTTCGAGCGCACGAAGCGCCTCGACACACCGCTCGGCCCGCTCCACCGCGGCGGCGCCTATGGGGTACTGGAGGCGCGCGACCAACTCGCACGCCTCCTCGGCGATCATCCTGGTGGTAGCGCAAGGAATGGTGGGACCGGCGTCCCGCCGGTCCGAGACATGACCGGCGGGACGCCGGTCCCACCGGACGAAGCCGTCCTCCGCGCCCTCCTCGCTGCTTACCCCGACCGCCTCGCCCGGCGGCGCGAGCCGGGGAGTTCGCGCGCCGTCACCGTCGGCGGCCGCGGGGTGCGGCTCGCGCCGGCGAGCGGGGTGCGCGAGCCGGACCTGTTCGTGTGCGCGGATGTGGACGCCGCCGGCGCTGATGCGTTCGTGCGAATCGCGTCCGGCGTCGAGCGCGACTGGCTCCCGGCCGACCGCATCACCGCACGCATCGAGGTGACGTTCGACGAGCAGACCGATCGACTCGCCGCCCGCAAGCGGACGCGCTTCGACGACCTGGTTCTCGATGAGACGCACGCCCACATCGCCGACGAGGCCGACGCCGCCCGCGTCCTCGCCGCCGCGGCGCGCGACCGGCTGGAGAAGGTGCTTCCCGTCCCCGACTCCGACGCCGGCCGCTTCCGCACCCGCGTCCGCTGCCTCCGCGGCTGGCTCCCGGAGCTGAGCCTGCCGGCGTTCGACGCCGCCGACCTCGGCGAACTGCTCGAACACCTGGCGCTCGGCCGGCGCTCGCTCGGCGAGCTGCGCTCGGGGCCGTGGCTCGACCTGATGCGCGGGCAGCTCAGTTACGAGCAGGCGCGGGCGCTCGACCGCGAGGCGCCGGACCGCCTCGAAGTGCCGAGCGGCAGCCATATTCAACTTCAGTACGAGGAGGGCCGCCCGCCGGTGCTCGCCGCGCGCATCCAGGAGCTATTCGGGCTGCCGGAGACACCGCGGGTCGGCGGCGGGCGGGTGAAGGTGTTGCTCCACCTGCTGGCGCCGAACCACCGCCCGCAGCAGGTGACGGACGACCTGGCGAGTTTCTGGAAGAATGGTTACCCGCTGGTGCGGAAGGAGTTGCGCGGCCGCTACCCGAAACACAGTTGGCCCGACGACCCGCTCACCGCCGAGGCGCTGCGCGGTGCGAAGCGCCGCCCGCCGGGATGAGACGGACTGGTCACGCCGCGGCGCGTAGGGACGGGTTGGCGGCCATCCCGCGCAACTCGGCCAAAACCGGGCCGGTCAGCTCGGCCTCCAGCGCGGCCAGCGCCCGCGCCGCCGTCGCCCCGTCGAGCACCCGGTGGTCGTACACCAGCCGCACGTCCACCCGGCCGTCCGCCCCGATCACACCGTACGTCAGCGTCGTCGTCAGCGGCGACAGCGGGTGCAGGGATTCGGCCCCCAGCGCCGAGTACACCGACAGCCCGAACGTCCCGAACTTTCCCGCCCGCACCCGAGCCAGGTTCAGCCCGAGCCACAGCGCCGCCCGCCGGACCGGGCCGGGCAGCGCCGCCACCCGCAGCATGTCGCAGAACGGTTTCACCGCCTCGACCGGGTGCTCGGCGAACCCACGGACGAGCGCGTTCAGGTCCGTGACCGACCGGGCCGCCGGGTCGGCGACGCGGCCGAAGAACACCGCCGGCTCACCGTCGTAGTTCCGCTCGACGGCCACGGCGGCGGCGCTCGCCGGGTACTCGACCAGCCGCGGCCACGGCAGCCGGACGAACGCCCGGCGCAGCGCCGGGGTGCGGGCGGCGACGGCGGCGTACCCCTTCAGGAATACCGCCGGCCAGCCGGGACGGTCCGCCGCCCCGGCGCGGGCCAGGGCGACCGCGGCGAGGCTCATCCGCCGCTGCACCGGCACGGACGGTACCGCCTGCGCCGCGGCCAGGAAGTCGGCCATGAACCGCCGGGGCCGGGAAAGGGGGACGGAGCGGTAACGCACGGGCCACTCCTGCCGGGCGGGTAGGGGCGACGGTCAGCCGGGGTTGGTGGTGCGGAACACGAACGCCTGGCGGGCGTAGCTGAGCCGGTACTCGACCCCGGCCCACCCGGCGGCGCGGAGTTTGTCGGCGACCGTGGCGGCCGGGAGGTAGTGAAACCGTCCCCGCCGCGCCTCGGCCGACAGCCACCGCCCGTACCGCATCATCCGCCACGCCCCTTTGAGCCGCTGTACCGGCCGGTCCGCCCCGACCAGGGTTGGCACCGACCGCCACGCGACGGCGGCCCACGCCGGGTCGGGGACGTTTACCGAAAACACGAACCGCCCGCCCGGCCGCACCACCCGCCGCACCTCGGCGAGGAGGCGGTCGTAGGCGGCCGTCGTCCACCGCCCGGCCGCGGCGTCGTAGTGCTCGGCGTAACTGATCGACAGGCCAGAGACGGCGTGGTCGAAGGCCGCGGTCGGGAACGGGTCGAGGCCGGTGCTGAAGTCGTGGCAGCGGAACCGGAGGCGGTCGCCGGGCGGCGGGGTGAGGGTGGCCCGGAGGCGGGCGAAGGCGGCGGCGTTCGCCGCGGCGCAGTCCACCCCGGTGACCGCCGCCAGCGCCCCGCCGCTGCGCTCCCACAGCCCGCCCGCCACCCGCCCGCCCCCGCACCCGAGGTCGAGCCAGTGCTCGCCCGCCGCCGGCGCCGCCCAGTCGAGCGTGTCTGTGAGCAGGTCGCGGTACGGTGGCAGGTCGTGTTGGCCCCAGAACGCCTTCGCGCACCGGGTACTCGGCCAATAGTTGACGACGCCGGGCACAGCCATCGCGGACAACCTTCGCGGGTGGGTGGGGGGCAAGTGGCCGGGCTGCAGATCCGGCAGAATGCGTATCGGCCGCACCACGGACCGGCTCGAACGGAATCCGTGAGTGAAGCATGAATGCACAAAGCCCCGACCGTGGCCGGGGCTTTGTGTCAGTTTCTGACCGCGCCACCCGGCTGCGACGGGTTATTTCTTCGCGTCGATCGCCTCGACTACTGCGCTGCCCAGGTCCGCCGGCGTTGCCGCGACGGCGATGCCCGCCTTCTTCAGCGCCGCGATCTTGTCCGTGGCGCTGCCGCTCCCGCCGCTGATGATCGCGCCGGCGTGGCCCATCCGCCGGCCCGGCGGGGCGGTCTGGCCCGCGATGAACGCCGCCACCGGCTTCTTGACGTGCTTCGAGATGTACTCGGCTGCCTGCTCCTCCGCCGTCCCGCCGATCTCGCCGATCATCAGGATCGCCCGCGTCCCCGGGTCCTTCTCGAACATCTCCAGCAGGTCGATCTGGTTCGTCCCGATCACCGGGTCGCCGCCGATCCCGACGCACGTCGATTGCGGGTAGCCGAGGTGGGTGAGCTGGAACACCGCCTCGTAGGTGAGCGTGCCGCTCCGGCTGATGACGCCGATCCCCGCCTCGCCCGGGGCGCAGGGCTTGTGGATGTAGCCGGGCATGATGCCGATCTTGCACTGGCCGGGCGTGATGACGCCGGGGCAGTTCGGCCCGATGAGGCGGACGTTCGGCTTCGTCTGCAGGTAGCGCTTCGCCCGCGCCATGTCGAGGACCGGCACGCCCTCGGTGATCGCCACGATGAGGCGGATGCCGGCGTCGGCGGCCTCCATGATCGAGTCGGCGCACCCGCCGGGCGGCACGAACACCATGCTCGCGTCCGCGCCGGTCTTGCGGACCGCCTCGGCGACGGTGTTGAACACCGGCAGTTGCTTCCCGGACTTCTCGCCGGTCCACGTCTGCCCGCCCTTGCCCGGCGTCACCCCGCCGACGAACTGCGACCCGTACAGGAGCGACTGGTCGGTGTGGAGCGCGCCGGACTTGCCGGTGATCCCCTGGCAGATGACCTTCGTGTTCTTGTCGACGAGGATGCTCATGGGCTCGGTTCCGGACGGGGAGCGGCGGTGGGGGAAGTGATACGGCCGTCGGGCGGCGAAGGCATCCCCCGAACCCCAAGCCCGCCGACGCCGGAACGAGTCTCGTCGCGTCCGGCGGCGCCGTTCGTCATGCTCATCAGCCTCGCTCCCCGCAGAGCGGGGGAACGAGTGCGTGGGACCGGGCGACACGCGACCGCGGCGGGAACATGAGCGGCAGATGAGAGCCGGGTTAGATCGGTCAGTCCTCTTGGTAGGGACGAGTGCCCGCGCAAGCCGCGCCCGGCCCGGCGTCCCTCGTCAGCCCTGCGTTCGCTCCTACCCGCCGTTTCCGCCCGTCGGTAGCCTGTACACCGCCCCCCCGAGGCACTGCGGATGCGCTTCGTCGCCGCCCCGATCACCCTTCTCGTCAGCCTGATCGTCGGCTGTACCAAGCCGCCGCCGCCACGCCCCGAAGCGCCGCCCGCTCCGGTGACCGTAACCGCCGCCGCCAAGAAGACCGTCCCCGTCCGCCTCCGCACAATCGGCACCGTGAAGGCGCTCGCCAGCGTCGCCGTCCGCCCACGGGTCGGCGGCGAGCTTACCGGCGTGTTCTTCAAGGAGGGCGACGTCGTCAAGAAGGACCAGAAGCTGTTCACCATCGACCCGCGGCCCTACGAGGCGGCGGTCAAGCAGGCCGAGGCCAACCGGGCCAAAGACGTGGCCGTCCTCGCCGGCGCCGAGTTCGACCTGAGGCGCGCCGCCCAGGCCAAGAGCACCGGCGCCGGGTCGCCCACCGAGTACGACGCCGCGTTCACCGCCGTCGCCAGCGCCAAGGCCGCCATCGAGGCCGACACCGCGGCCGTCGAGACCGCGAAGGTGCAGCTGGCGTACACCACTATCACCTCGCCGCTCGACGGCCGGGTCGGCGAGCTGCTCGTCACGCAGGGGAACCTCGTGGACGCGAACGGGGTAACCCCGCTCGTCGTCATCAACCAGGTCCACCCGATCTCGGTCGCGTTCACGCTCCCGGAGCAGCAGATGCCGGCGGTCGTCGAGGCGAGCGCGAAGTGGCCGCTGCGGGTCGAGGCCGACGTGCGCGGCGGCGGGCCGCGGGCCGTCGGGCGGCTGGCGTTCATCGACAACGCCGCCGACCCGCTCACCGGCACCGTCCAGTTCAAGGCGACGTTCGACAACGCCGCCGACCGCCTCGTCCCGGGCCTGTTCGTCGAGGTGACGCTGACGCTCGGCGACCGCCCGGACAGCGTGGTGGTGCCGACGGCGGCGATCCAGTCCGGGCAGAAGGGGCAGTACGTGTACCTCGTCACCGCCGACCAGAAGGCCGAGGTGCGGCCGGTCACGGTGGCGTTCGACGACGGCGGCGAGGCGGTGATCGCCTCCGGGCTGGGCGGCGGCGAGACGGTCGTGGTCGAGGGGCAGCTGCGGCTCGCCCCCGGCGTGCGGGTGACCACGAAGGGCGGCGCGGCACCGGGCGCCGGCGCCGCGGCCACGGCGAAGGCAAAGGGGGCGACGCGGTGAACCCGAGTGCTCCGTTCATCGCCCGCCCGGTCATGACCACGCTGCTCACCGTCGGGGTCGTCCTCGCGGGGGCGCTCGGCTACACGTCGCTCGCCGTGGACGCGCTCCCGCGGGTGGACTTCCCCACGATCCAGGTCAGCGCCACCCTGCCGGGGGCGAGCCCGGAGACGATGGCGTCGTCGGTCGCCACGCCGCTCGAGAAGCAGTTCACGGCCATCCCCGGCCTCGAGAAGATCAGCTCGTCGAGCGCCCTCGGCACCACGTCGGTCACGCTCGAGTTCGCGCTCGACCGCGACATCGACGCGGCCGCGCTCGACGTGCAGTCGGCCATCTCGAAGGCGTCGCGGTCGCTCCCGGCGGACATGCCGGCGCCGCCGTCGTTCCGCAAGGTGAACCCGGCCGACCAGTCGATCCTGGTGCTCGCCCTGCGGTCCGACACGCTCCCGCTGTACGAGGTGAACGAGTACGCCGACAGCGTCCTCGCCCAGCGCCTGTCGATGGTGCAGGGCGTGGCCCAGGTGGTGATCTTCGGCGAGCAGAAGCGGGCGGTGCGGGTGCAGGTGGACCCGGACGTGATGGCGGCGCGGCGCATCGGCATCGACGAGGTCTCGACGGCGATCCAGAACTCGAACGTCAGCCTCCCGACCGGCACGTTCCAGGGCGACCGGCGGGCGTTCAACATCCAGGCCACCGGCCAGCTCATGTCGGCCAAGGAGTACCGGCCGGTCATCGTCGCCTACCGGGCCGGGAAGCCGGTGCGGCTCGGCGAGCTCGGGCCGGTGATCGACGGGGTGGAGAACGACAAGCTGGCGGCGTGGTTCGGCGGGCGCGACGCGGACGGCAACGTCGGCGGGCTGCCGCGGGCCGTCGTGCTCGGCGTGCAGCGGCAGCCCGGCGCGAACACCGTACAGGTGGCCGAGGACGTGAAGGCGCTCCTGCCGACGCTCCAGGCGCAGCTCCCGCCGGCGGTGCAACTCTCCATCCAGTCCGACCGCGCCACCCCGATCCGCGAGTCGATCGAGGACGTGCAGGTCACGCTCGTCATCGCCTTCGTGCTGGTCGTGCTGGTGATCTTCCTGTTCCTCCGCAGCGTGCGGGCGACGCTCATCCCGAGCGTGGCGCTGCCGGTGTCCGTCGTCGCCACGTTCGGCGTCATGTACCTGCTCGGGTACACGCTCAACAACCTGTCGCTGCTGGCGCTGACGCTCGCCGTCGGGTTCGTCGTGGACGACGCCATCGTGATGCTGGAGAACATCGTCCGCCACCTCGACATGGGGAAGACGCCGCTCCGCGCCGCGCTCGACGGGTCGCACGAGGTCGGGTTCACGATCGTGTCGATGACCGTGTCGCTCGTCGCCGTGTTCATCCCCGTGCTGTTCCTGGAGGGCGTGGTCGGGCGGCTGCTGCGCGAGTTCGCGGTGACCATCTCGGTGGCGATCGTCATCTCCGGGCTGGTGTCGGTGACGCTCACGCCGATGCTGTGCGCCCTGTTCCTGTCGGGCGGGCACGGGCACTCCGAGGCGCGCCGCGGTTGGCTGTACCGCCTCACGGAGTGGGTGTTCGAGGCGTCGCTGGGCGTCTACGCCTGGACGCTCCGCCTCACCCTGCGCGTGCGGTTCGGGATGCTGCTGTTCTCGTTCCTGTTCGTCGCCGGCACGGCGTACTACATGATGGTGCTGCCGAAGGGGTTCCTGCCGAGCGAGGACACCGGCGACATCTATGCCAGCACCGAGGGGCCGGAGGACGTGTCGTTCGAGGGGATGCTGGACGCCCAGTTGCGGGTGACCGAGATCGTGCGGCGGAACGAGAACGTGGAGGCGGTGAGCAGCACGGTCGGCGCCGCGGGCGGGGGCGGCGGCAGCGCGAGCAACGCCGGGCGCTTGTTCATCCGGCTGACGCCGCGCGAGACGCGCGCGCTCAGCGCCGACGAGGTCATCACGAAGCTGCGGAGGGAGACGGCGGGCGTCCCCGGCATCAAGGTGTACTTCCAGAACCCGCCGGCCATCCGCATCGGCGGGCGGGCGGCCAAGAGCCAGTATCAGCTGACGATCCAGGGGCCGGACACGGCCGAGCTGTTCGCCGCGGTGCCGAAGCTGGAGGAGCGGCTGCAGGCGGCGCCGGAACTGTCCGAGGTGTCGAGCGACCTCCAGGTGCGGAGCCCGCAGCTGAACGTGACGATCGACCGCGACAAGGCGACGGCGCTGGGCGTCAGCGCCCGGCAGGTGGAGGACGCGCTGGCGAACGCCTACGGGTCGCGGCAGGTGTCCACGATCTACGCGCCGACGAACGAGTACCGGGTGGTGCTGGAGGCCAAGCCCGAGTTCCAGCGCGACCCGACGCTGCTGTCGCGGCTGCACCTCCGCGCCACGACCGGGTCGCTCGTGCCGATCGACTCGCTGGTGCGCACCGAGCGCGGCGTCGGCCCGCTCACGGTCACGCACGCCGGGCAGCTGCCGGCGGTGACGATCTCGTTCGACCTGGCGCCGGGCGTGTCGCTCGGGCAGGGGATGGCGGTGGTGGAGGAGGCGGCCCGCGAGGTCCTGCCGCCGACGCTGACGGTCGGGTTCCAGGGGACGGCCCAGGAGTTTCAGAAGTCGGCGCGCGGGCTCGGGCTGTTGCTCGTCGCCGCGGTGGTGGTGATCTACCTCGTGATGGGGATGCTGTACGAGAGTTTCATCCACCCGATCACCATCCTGTCCGGCTTGCCGTCGGCGGGGGTGGGGGCGCTCCTGACGCTGGCGCTGTTCAAGAGCGAGTTGAACCTGTACTCGATGGTCGGGCTCATCATGCTCATCGGGATCGTGAAGAAGAACGCGATCATGATGATCGACTTCGCGCTGGACGCGGAACGGACGCGCGGGCTGTCCGCTGCCGACGCCATCTACGAGGCGTCGCTGGTGCGGTTCCGGCCGATCATGATGACGACGATGTGCGCGCTGCTGGGCGCGCTGCCGATCGCGCTGGGCCTGGGCGCCGGCGCCGAGAGCCGCAAGCCGCTCGGGCTGGCGGTGGTGGGCGGCCTCATGCTGTCGCAGGTGCTGACGCTGTACTTCACGCCGGTCTACTACATCTACCTCGACAAGCTCCGCTTCGGCCGGAAGACGCCGGCGGCGGAGCCGGAGGCGCCGCGCGAGAAGCACGCGCCGCCGGCCGAGACCGTCGAGGTCGCCGTCCGGTAGCGGTAGCCCGTGCGCCGAGCGCTTCCGAGGGTGACCGATGGCCGAAGCGGAATGGCTGGCGTCAGTAGCCGCCAGCCTGATGATCGCTCATCTCCAAGAGAGGGTAGCCCCAGGAAACTCCGCTTACTTACCTGTGCCTACGCTCGTCCCAGTTGGGGGCGGCTGGACGACAACCGCAGCCGGGCCGCCGTTCACTCCGCCGAGAGGTTCGCAGATGGGGCGGCAGAGCTTGAGGAACTGAAGGCAGCGGAAGCGGCCGTTCAAGCGGCACAGTCTGAACTCGACCGGTGCCGATTCTGAGCGACCGCCGCAGGTGGGGTAG
>JAFKFQ010000601.1 GCA_017308215.1 bacterium
CCGGGGAGGGCGCACACGCGAGTCGGGGGGGGAAGGCGTGACAGAAACGCCGAGAGCCGGGGGGATCATCGTCCCCCCGGCTCTCGCGTCGGGCCGACCACCGGGCTCAGACCACGTCGCCTTCCTCCTTCGCGGCCCACTCGCGGAGCTGCTTCATGCCGCGGACGTTGATCTGCCGCACCCGCTCCTTCGTGATGCCGAAGTGCTGGCCGATCTGCTCCAGCGTCATCTCGCGGGAGCCGTCCAGCCCGGTCCGCATCCGGATCACCTCGCGAGTGCGCGGGTCGAGGTGGTCGAGCAGCTTGCTCACCTTCGCCTTGGCGGCGTCGGCCACCGCCAGCACCTCCTGCTCGTCCGTCCGCACGTCCGCCTTCGCCTCGAACACCTCGTCGTGCCCGGTCATGTACCGCTGCTTGTGGGTCTTCTCGTCCGGAATGCTCCGGGCGAAGTTCTTGATGATCGCCCACGTCGCGTAGGTGCTGAACTTGAACCCCCGCGAGTAGTCGAACTTCTCGACCGCCCGCATCAGCGACAGGTTGCCGTCGCTCACCAGGTCGTCGATGTTCTCGGCCCCGCCGGCCAGGTGCTTCTTCGAGTTGTTGTACACCAGCCGCTGGTTGCAGTTGATGAGCACGTCGCGCACCGCCTTGATCTCCCCGCGGAGCTCCTCGGCCTTGCGCAACTCGCCCACCTTCGCCCGCGCCGGGTCCACCGACTGCGCCAGCCGGTGCAGTTTGTGCTTCAAGAAATTCATCTTGCGGAACAGGTGTTGTTCCTGCTCCTTCGTCAGCAGCGGCCACTCATACAGGTGAGCCATCTGGGGCGGCACGTCCTTGGGCGGCCGCATCTGCGACAACTTGGCGTCGAACTCGACCTTCCCCGGCATCTCGGCCAGGAACTCGGCCTCCTTCGTCGGGTCGTCGAAGTCCGGGTTCTCGATGTAGTCCACGGGGCGGGCGATGAGCTCGCGCGCCCGTACCTCGTTCACCACCCGGTACATGGACGACCGGGTGCGGCCGAAGCGGGTGGCAAGGGTATTCACGGTATCACCTGTGTGGTTGGTCGTCTGTCGGGTCAGGTCCATCTGGCACTTCGCGTGATAAATCGCGTCCTTGTCCGTATTGGTCAGCCGGGGCACCGCCGGGAACAGGGCGAAGTCGGGGTGCCGCCGGTCGTGAGCCTTGATCGTCGACCTCACCGCCTCCATCGACCGGCCGACCCGGGCGGCGATCCGTCGGCTGGCGTCGGTGAGGCTCATGCCGGCGTCACGCATCTCGCGTGCCGCCTTGAGGATGTCGTCCTTCTCGCCGTCTGTCAGGTGCGAGAACTTCGCCCCCTTCTCGACCAGCTTCCGGTGCTCGGCCACGAACCGCTCGACGGCGCTGACCGGGAACCCGAGCAGGCTGCGCCCCTTGGCCTTGAACCGCCGGGCCGCCAGGCCGCGGAGCCGCCACCGCGACACGGTCTTGGTGGACACCTGGAACCGGGCGCTCACCTCGTCGAGGGTGATCATCGCCTCGACCGCGTGCTCGAGCGGCAGCGCCGGGATCGACCGCTCGACCCGGCGGGCGAACAAGGCCAGGTCGTGCTGGAGCGCCGGCCCCGGGATGAGCAGGTCCGGGTGGGCGTCGGAGCGGTATTCGGTCAGGCGGAAGCAGACCCACTGGTACGGGTACTGCTTGCCCGGGTCGATCTCGGCGACGAGCCGCTCGGCCCGGTCCACCTGCTCCTGCCGGCGGGCCGGCGGGGCGTACCGGGTCTGCTGTTCCGTCAGTTCGCGCAGGGCCTGGACTTTGAAGGCGCTCACCGCCCGTCCTCCCGTGCCGGGCCGTTCCACGGCCGCGACGTGCTCGGTGTGTTGGGGGATACCGGTTTCGGCCCCCCGTCCTTTCCCACGCCGCCGGGCACTCGGGCTTGCACCGCCTGCCCCGGTTAGATACACCCCGCAGTCGCGGGGTTCGCTCGGTCGCCCCGACTATTCGAGAAGGGACGCCCGTGCGGCGTCTTCTCTCGGCGTTGGTGTCGTGGATTCGTCCGATCGAAGGCCGGAGGCGATTCCGGCCCGTGACTGGGCGATCCGCGGTGTCAAGGGTGTCAACTCGAAGGTGCCGCCTTTATCTACAGCAAAGAGGTTGCCGAAGTCGGTTCGTTACACCGCACTCTCACCGTCGCCGACGCTGTAAGCCTCATTCTCAAAGGGTTTGCGGCGGCCGACCCTCGTCGTTTTTCTCCCCCGTTTCCGGCCGACGCGCCCGATTCGACTGAATACTGGTCGGATTTACAGGTTCGTGGTGTGTTTTTCTGCAAGCCTTACTTGCATCAAATCGCCCAAATTCCGCATCGGCTCAACTCGGTTAACCCGCGCGAACGGAAAGGTTTGCGCTGCCTCACGCGCGAACGGTCGGGAACCGCCCATTGCCCGCCAAGTGAGGGGGTAATGTAGTCCGGGCACGGGTAAGATTCAGGCGTTTTGGTGCGAAGCCGCAAGCGGCTTCGCCTGTCCCGAACTCCTTCCCCCACAACCCCTTCTTCACTATGCCGCACGTTCGCACCGCCGGCCGGGTTGTCACCCCGATCCTGATCGCGGTCGTCGGTGCCGGCTGGCCGACTCGCGCCGCCGGTCAGGAGACGGTCACCCTGGCCGAAAACTTCCGCCCGAACCACGCCTACAAGGTGGACGTGCGCGTCCAGCTCCAGGGGAAGCTCGCCATCCCGCAGGGGAAGGACAAGGCACCACAGCTCCTACCAGTGGTCGGGGCGAGCCGCCTCACCTACGACGAGCGAGTCCTGGAGCCGGACGAGGCGAACTCACAGAAAACCGTGCGGTCGTACCGGGAAGTCGAGTTCCGCCGCATGGTCGGGAACATCGTCCAGGACGCCGGCATCCGCCCGTCGGTCCGCCGCCTGGTGGTCATCCGCGCCAACGACCGCCGCGCCCCGTTCTCGCCCGACGGGCCGTTGACCTGGGGCGAGATCGACGTAGTCCGCACCGACGTGTTCAACCCCACCGCGGTCCCCGGGCTGCTCCCCGCCGGGCCGGTCAAGACGGGGCAGAAGTGGCCCGCGTCGCCGGCGGCGGTCGCCGAGCTCACCGACATGGAGAAGGTGGACGAGGGCGGGCTGACGGTCGAGTACCAGGGCGTCGCCGCCTCCGACGGCAAGCGGATGGCCCGGCTGCGCCTCAGCGGCACGGTCCGCGGGGTGAACGAGGACGGCCCGAACCGCCAGAAGCTCGAAGGCACCGCCTTCTTCGACCTCGACGCCAAGCTGCTGACGTACCTGTCGGTGAAGGGGACGCACGAGCTCCTCGACGGCACCACGGGCATGACGACGGGCTCCATCGACGGGCACTTCGTGATGACGCGCACGCCGCTGGCGCAGCAGCCGTCGGACCTGTCGGACGCCTCGCTCCGCGGGCTGGCACTGAAGCCGGACGCCGAGAACACTCTCCTCCTGTACGACGACCCCGGCCTCGGGGTGCGGTTCCTCTACCCGCGCGGCTGGCGGCAACGGCTGGCCGAAGCCGTGGGGCTCGGCGGCACCACCATCCGCATCCGCGGCGAGCGGCAGTTCAACGACGAGTACACGCTCCTCGGCGGCGACGCGGACGAGGTGGCGGCGTGCTTCGGCGAGGAGTTGGTAGCCCTGTGCCTGCGCGAGCGGAACCTCGTGCTGGAGGCACGCGACGGGTCGCTACTGGTGTACTGGGACGGCGAGGAGTTCCCGCCGCGCGAGCTCGCCGACCGCCTCGCCGTTGCGTACCGGGTGCTGCGCCTGCTGGCGCCGCCGGACGACGCGGCGGACGACGGGGAGAGTTAACCCGCCCGCCGCGGTCAGCGCCGGGCGGCGAACGCCAGGCGGTCGATGTGGTACTCGGCGATCTTCGCGGTCAGGCTGCGGCGGCAGTAGCCGCACAGCTTCGCCGCCCGGCCGACGTGCCCGCGCGTCTTCCGCAGCGCCCGACGGATGTACCGCTTCTCGATCTGTGCCGTTGCGTCCCGCAGCACGTCCTTCAGCGGCCGGGTGAGGTCCACCCGGGTCGGCACCGGGCCGGTCATCGCCCGCGACACCTCCGGCGGCAGGTGGTCGGGCTCGATCACGCCCCCGGCGTGGACCACACACGCCCGCTCGACCGCGTTCTCCAGCTCGCGGATGTTCCCCGGCCACGGGTACGCCACCAGCCGCTCCAGCGCCCCGGGCGCCACCGCCTTCGGCGGCGCGTTCGGGCGGGCGTACTTCCGGCAGAAGTGCTCGACCAGCGCCGGGATGTCCTCGGCCCGCGCCCGCAGGGGCGGTAGGTCGAGGCGGACCACGTTGAGCCGGTAGTACAGGTCTTCGCGGAACCGCCCGGTCCGTACCAGCCGGCGGAGCGACTGGTTCGTCGCCGCCACCACCCGCACGTCCACCCGCACCGCCTCGGTGCCGCCGACGCGCTCGAACCGCCGCTCCTGGAGCACACGGAGGAGTTTCACCTGCATCAGCGGCGGCACGTCGCCGATCTCGTCGAGGAACAGCGTGCCGCCGTCGGCCAGCTCGAACTTGCCGATCCGCTGGCGGTCGGCGCCGGTGAAGGCACCCTTCTCGTGGCCGAACAGCTCGCTCTCCAGCAGCGTTTCCGGCACCGCGGCGCAGTGGACGGCGACGAACGGCCCGGTGCGCCCGGCGGACGCGGCGTGGACGGCCCGAGCGGCCTCCTCCTTGCCCGTGCCGGTCTCGCCCTGGATGAGCACGGTGGTTGCGGTCGGCCCCACGTCGCGGATGAGTTCGAACAGGTCGAGCATCTTCGGGTGCCGGCTGACGATCCCGCGGAACGGGTCCGCGCCCGCGGCCGCGGCGACCGAGGCGGCGAACGCCTTCAGCCGGTCGGCGTCGCCGGGGAGGACGAAGAAGTCGGCGGCCCCGGCGCGGACCGCCTCGACGGCGGCGCGCACGTCCGGCTTGTCGGCGACGACCGTGGCGGGGACCGGGCGGCGGAGGCGGTGGGTGTGGCGGACCACGTCGAGCCCGCCGGCCTCGGCGTGCGCGAGTACGAGCCCCACGCCGCCGTCGGCCAGCCGCTCGCGGGCGGCGGCGCCGTCCGGCGCCTCGGTAACACCGAAGCGCGGGTCGGCGGCGAGGAGGGCGCGGAGTGCGTCCCGCGCCGGCCCGGGCGGGGCGACGAGGAGCGCGCAGAAGCGGGCGCGGTCGGGCGTCGGGTCCATCGCCGGCCTCGGGTGGGGAACGAACGTGGGGCGGCGGCCCCGACCGTCTCCGTGTGAATGTGTATTACCCGACCGGCCGGCGTCGCCCCACCGGGCGCGGGTTGTCCGCGCCCGGTGGTGCGACGCCGGCGCTGTCATTTCGTCCCGATTGCTTCGACCAGCCGCTTGAACCGCTCCAGATCCTCGCGGACGGTCTGCTCCGGGTTTTCGCCGAACAGCCGGGCGACGAGGCGCCCGAGCTGCCCGCCGGGGGCGTCGTACTTCAGACTCACCCGCACCTCGGTCCTGCGGCCGTTGGGGACAAAGTGGACCGACCCCGCCGTGTCCACGTCCGATGCGCCCGGGATCGACCGCCAGGCGATGAGGTCGTTGGGCTGGTCGTCGATCAGCTCGGCTTCCCACTGGACCCGCATCCCGAGCGGGGCGCGGGCGGTCCAGCGCGAGCGGGTCTCGCCGAGCGTCTCGACGCGCTCCAGGTGCGACATGAACTCGGGCAGCCGCGGCAGCGTCCGCCAGTGCGAGTACACCCGCTCGACCGGCGCGTTCACCGTGGTGCTCACCTCAACCTTCACCCCGGCCCCGGCGCGGACGGCGGTGCGCGGCCCGGTGCCGGCGGCGGTGCTGACGCCGAGTGCCTGGTAGCCGGGGCAGTTCCCGGTCGCGGCGCGGTAGAGGCAGTACCCGCCGGCGAGGAGACTGAGGAGGTTCAGGTGCCGACCGGTCAGCCCGTAACCGACCAGCGCGGCGCCGACGCCGAGCGAGACCATCCGCTCGGCGTCGGACACGTTACTGCGGATGTGGGTGACGTAAGTATCAGCGGCGTGGGCGATTGCGGAGTCCGGGCCGGCGGCCGACCGGGCCGCGACCGAGAGAAGTGTGCCGGGCATGGGTGTGCCTCCGTGGTCGAATCACCGGTGGACCTAAAGGCAATCACGGTGCCAGATGTGCGGATTTGGGGCATTTCCTGACGGCGGGCGCTTACGCCGAGGCAGCGTCGATCGCGGCCCGCAGCAACTTGAGGATGGTACGACCGGTCGGCGTGAGCAACAGCTGCGACGGGTAGAACAACCAGTCGAGCGGCACCCGGACCACCCCGGCCGCGTCCTCCCACGGGTACTCGCAGTTGTCCGGCCGCACCCCACCCCGCTTGACCGCCGGGGCGAGCAGCTCGATCTCCTGGACCAAGTGGCGGGCGTGCTGGAGCACGGTGCGGGCCTGCGGGCCGGTGAAGCTGAGGCCGACGGCCGTCTCGCGGAGGGCGAGCGGCAACTTCCCGGCGACGTAGGCGTGGCTGGTCTGTACGGCAGCCGGGTCCGTCCCCTCGGTACAGAGGTGCGCCTTGACCGGCTTCTCGCACGCCATCTGGAGGAACTGAAGTTTGTGGCAGTCCGGCGCGGCCCGGTCGGGCTGGAGCGCCTGGAACCGGGCGAAGTCGGCCGCAGCCTGCCGGGCGTAGGCCCGCACCCAGTCGGCCGGTGCGGCTATCAGGCCACCCCCGCCGCAGCCGCCGGGGCGGCGATCTCATCACCGACCACCCACCCGCCGGGGAGCGCCAGTTCTCCCCGGCGGATCTGGTCGCACTCCGCTGGCGTGACTTCGACGACGACCGGCGGGTGCAACACGCCGCGACCGGGGAGTGGGTCGAAGTGAAGTGGGACCACGCCGGTCGGGACGGTCGCCGCGTTCACCTCCAGGAGCTTGACCGGTTCGGCGTCGGCGTCTTCGCGGGCGGCCAGGAGCCGGAACACCTGTGTCAGCCCGGGCTCGACGGCGAAGTGGGCGTGGGCCAGTACCCGGGCGGTCTCGTCCTTCGTCAGCATGATCTGTCTCCGCACGTCGGGTTCATTCTACCCGGTGCTCACCCGCCCGCGAGGGTGAAGCCGGGGTTGCCGCGGCGACGCCACACCAGCCCGTCGAGCAGGTAGTGCGTCAGTTGCGGCAGCGCCAGCAGCGGCACGACGAACCCGCGCCAGTCGCGTGCCGACCAGCCCGCACCGAACAGCCAGTCGCGGTCGTGCCACACGAGGCGGTCCCACAGCAACTCCTCGGCGAACGCCAGCACCCAAACCACGGCGAGGAACCCCGCCGCCGTCCGCACATGCAACCCCGCCGGCCGCGGCTCGGCCGGGGTCCGTACCCAGCGATACCAGTAGACGAGCACAAAGTACGGGACGCCGTGGATGACCACGTTGGTCACTGTGAAGGCATAATCCGAGTCGAATAGCACAATGCCGACGTACCAGCACGCCGCTGTCGTCAGCACCACCACGTCCTTGCCGGGGTTCGGAAAACGCCGCCACGCGCTTCGGCCGAAGTACACCGTTAACACCGTCCAGTAGACCGGTTCGAGCACATCCGCGCAGATGGCCGGTAGCGCGGTGAAGTCGCCGCGGAGGAACCACGCGAACCGCCGCGGCAGGTGCGCGTGCCAGTGGACGAGCGGGTAGACCGTCGCCAGGTAGATCGCGGCCGTGTCGAGCCGGCGGCCGGCGCGGTCGCGCTCGCCGCACTTCGCCCGGTACAGCATCACCCAGCCGTACTGCTGACGCACGAAGTGGAACACCGCGAGGTACGCGAGGCACCGCCAGAAAGCCGCCGCCCCCACCTCGTACAGCGCGACGCCGGCCACGAACCCGACCACCGGAACGAGCAGATACACGCCGGGGCGGCGGCCGAACTCGGTGGGGTCGAGGTAAACGCGGAACAGCGTGCTCCACACGTGCGCCACGTCGATAAGCAGCACCGCCGCGACCCACGTCCACTCCGGCGTGTCGGCCTTCTCGCCGTCGAGCAGACCGAGGTGCCAGCCGACCGCGAGAAGGAGGGACGAGAGCGCAGCGCTGCCGCCGAACGCGGCCAGATCGACCGCGGGCGAGAACAGCCAGCGCGACGGGGCGGGGGCACCCATGCCGGAGTAGGATAAGGGTTTCGCCGCCGCGCCAGAAGGGCCGTTCATGCCGACCATCGACGACGCGATCCGGGCCGCCGAGGCCGGCGACCTGCGCGCCGCCCGCGCCACCGCCGCCACGCTGGCGAAGGGCGGCGACGCCCGCGCCATGCGCCTCCTCGGCCACCTCCATCTGGACGGCGGGAACCCCACGGCCGACGACGTGGGGCTGGCGGCGTACTGGTTCTTCCAGGCGTGGCAGACCGGGCTCGACGAGGCCGAGCGCGACATCGTCCGCGTCCGCGCCGAACTGGAGCACGCGGCCGGAGACGGCGACTCGGCCGAGGCGCGGGTGGCGCTCGGGCTGATCCTGATGTTCGGCCACGACGCGCCCGAGGCCGCCGCCGACTGCTTCCGCGCCGCCGCCGACCGCGACCACCCCGAGGCGCTGCGGATGCTGGCGTTCATGCACGCCGAGGGCCGCGGGCTGCCGCGCGACCTCGCCGCCACCCGCTCCCTGTATTGCCGCGCGGCGGACGGCGGCGACGCCTTCTCGCAGTTCGCGCTGGCGGGGATGCTGGACGCCGGCGCCGGCGGGCCGCGCGACCTGGGCGGCGCGATCCGCTACTTCCGCCTCGCCGCGAACGCCGGGGTGCCGGACGCCGACCACCGGCTGGCGGAACTGCTCGCCGAGCGGAACCGCGACCGCCGCGACGCGAACGAGGCGGTGCAACGGCTGGTCCGCGCCGCCGCCGCCGGCCCGCCGGACGCGGCGTACCGGATCGCGGCGGCGGACGGG
>JAFKFQ010000602.1 GCA_017308215.1 bacterium
CGCGCCGCCGACCGCGTCCGCCGGGCGCGGCGGGAGCGCCGGCGCCGGCTGCACCCACTTCGCGTACGCCCGCGGCGCGCCGAACGCCGCCCGCCCGTCGAGCACGTGCAGCAGGCCGTTCATCTCGCCGACCAGCGCGGTGTGCAGGATGCGGTTCTCCGGGTTCGTGTGAACCAGGAGCGCGAGCCGGCCGTCGCGGGCCGTGCGGGTGACAACGTGGCCCGCGGTCGATTCCGCGAGCATCACGTCCTTCGCAAAGCGCTCGCGCATCCGCTCGGTGGCGCGGAAGGTGCCGCCGGTCGGGCCGACGACGCGCTTGCCGTTCAGCGCCACCTCGCGGTCGTCGTAGGCGATCACGGTGAGCCGGCGGGCACGGTCGCCGTCGAGCCACGCGAGGAGCTTGTCGCCGTGGCGGTCGGCGTCGGAGTACGAGTAGTTCGCATCCAGGAAGGCGACGCGATCCACCCACGCGGGCAGCGTGTTGCCGCCGTCGAGGAACGCGAACAGGAAGCTCCCGCCGCCGCTGTGCCCGGCCAGCGCGACGCGCACGCCGCCGCCGCTGTGCCCGGCCAGCGCGACGCGCACGCCGTCGCCGCCGACCCAGCCGCGCAGCGCGTCCACGACCGTCCGCACGCGCTGCGGTGCGTCCGCGTGCTTCCGCCGCCAAGCCGGCCAGCTCAGCCCGTCCGCCTCGACGCACGCGAGGACGACGTTCTCGCCCGGCGTCGTCTCGCGGTAGCGGCGGACCTGCGCGGCGACGTGCTGGATGTCGAAGTGCCAGTCGAGTCCGTCCGCCGGCCCGCAGCCGATCGTCTGCTCGATCGTGTTCCCGTTCGGGGTGGCGTACACGACGAGCCGCGTCGGCTTCGCCGGGTCGAGTGCCCCCTGCGCGAGCGCGACGACACGCACACCATCCGCGACCCACTCCTCGCGCACCCGCTCGCCGAACCACGGCGCCGTGCGGAAGCCGGAGAGTGCCGGGGCGGGGTCGGCGCCGACGGCGAGTGCGGCGACGAGGAGGGCAGGGGACATGCAAGATTTCCGGGCGGTATCCGGTACCGCGACGTGACGGGCGACCCGACGCGCGACGGTTTAATAAGTATGCGACGGTTAAATTCTAGCGCGCCGCGAATCGGGCGGCCGGTGGTGATGTCATTCTGGACTTCCGCCGTTCCCGGGCAAAGATGTAAAACACCAACCCCGCCGCACGCCGAACCCGCCGGTCAGACTCCAGGTTTCGGCGCCGGGTGCGGAAGAATCTCGATCGTCATTCGTGTAGTCTGATGAGAGGAGTGCGGGCTCGGCACTCCACCCTCAGTCGCAAACAATGGCCGCGATTTGGGCGACGGCGGTAGTCGGGCCCGACGGTCCTTTTTCGGCAGCGTCTTCTCAATCCCGGCGGGCGTGGTAGAATGCTAGGTCCGCCCACCCTCACGGAGTGTTCGATGGCTTTGTCCCGGCTCGCGAAGAAGTTCCGAGAGCAAGAGCCCACCCCCACCACGACCCCGGTCGTGTCGAAGAAGGCCGGGAAGGCCGCGAAGAAGGTCGCCAAGCCGGCCTCGGTCGCGCCGGTGGTCGTCGCCCCGGTGCCCGCCCCGCCCCCGGAACCCGTCCCGCCGCCCGAGCCGCCCAAGCCCGGCAAGCGGGCGCAGGAGAAGGTCAAGCGGCCCAAGTTCGTGTACGTGCCCCAGAAGTCGGAGCGGAAGCCCGTGGTGACCCCGGCCCCGCTTCCCCAGCGCAGCAACAAGCTCGCGGCGAAGATGATGACGCAGAACCTCTCGCTCCCGCCGGAAGAAGAGGCCGGGCGCGGCCCGACCCTCCCCGGGTTCGGGCGGATCTGACCCCGTCCGCTCCGCCGGATTCCGCGCTCGAAGCCCACCTGTCCGGGTGGGCTTCGTCATTTCCCGCCCTGATCGGTGAGGGATCTTGTTCATCCGGTTATCCCGTCGAAATTCCCCTTCGCGCCGGAGCTCGCCACCGTGCCGACCATCCGCCCTGCCACGCCGACCGACTACGACGCGATCTGGGGGTTGGCCCGCGAGGCGATTGCGGCCGGCGACGTGTTCGCGTGGGACGACACCGCGACGCGCGACGAAGTGCTGCGCTGGTGGGGCGGCCCCGGCGCGACGGCGTTCGTCGCCGAGACCGACGGGCGGGTGGTCGGGTCGAGTTACCTGAAGCCGAACCAGGCCGGGCGCGGGAGCCACGTCGCCAACGCCGGCTTCGTGGTGGGTGCGGCCGGGCGCGGCCGCGGCGTCGGCCGGGCGATGGGCGAGCACGTCCTGACGGCGGCGGCCGCGGCGGGCTACCGGGCGATGCAGTTCAACTACGTCGTGAGCACGAACGCGCCGGCGGTGGCGCTGTGGACATCGCTCGGGTTCCGCGTCGTCGGCACGCTCCCGGCGGCGTTCCGTCACCCCGCGCTCGGGTTCGTGGACGTGTTCGTGATGTTCCGCGAGCTGTGACGCCCCACGTCTTTCGTGACCCGCGGCACGGGCGCGGCCGACCCCGCCGGGGTATGATCACACCGTCCGGGTAGGGGGAGCGAGCGCCGCGCAGGGGGGCACGCGATGTCCGGCCACGTGTTCATCGTCCGCGGCGACCTGCGGAAGCTCGCCTGCGACGCCTGGCTGATCCCGACCAGCCGCCGCGCCCGCCCCGGGAACGAGTGGTTCCACCCGGAGTACGACGGGCCGCGCGAGGGCCGCCCGTTCGCCGACGACGGCCCGCGGGCGCAGCCGTTCCTCGACCCGGCGCCGGACCGCCCCCGCCCGTGGCTCACGCGGATCGGCAGCCGCGACCGGCCGGTGACGTGGTACGCCGAGGGGGCTGAGGCGTTCCTCGACGCCGCCGCGGCCGCGATCGCCGACGCCGGCACGCCGCCGCTGTTCGGCCGCGCCCGCTCGCTGCTGGCGCTGCCGGTCGTCGGCACCGGGTTCGGCGGGGCGGCGTCGCGCGCCGGCGAGGTGGTGCAGGAGCTTCTGCCGCGGCTCCGCGCGTTCGCCGGCCGCTCGTTCGCCGGCGGCCGCGGGTTCGACGTGGCGCTGGTGTGCAAGGACGCGCCGATCCACGCTGCCGCGCAGGCCGAGCGGGCGCGGCTGGCCGGGTGGCCGACCGACCTGACCGACGCCCACAAGGCCGAGGCCGAGCGCCTCGCCCGGCTGGCGCTGCGCGGCGAACTCGCGCTGTTCCTCGGCGCCGGCGTGAGCATGGCCGCCGGGCTGCCGAGCTGGGGCGGGCTGCTGGACGCGCTCGCGCGGCGGGCACGGATGTCGGCCGAGGAGCGGGGCGCGCTCGGCGAGTTGCGGAACGCGCTCGACCAGGCGACGGTGGTCGAGCGGCGGCTGCGGGAGAGCGGCGAGTCGCTCGGCGCGGCGGTCGCCGGCGTGCTCGGCGGGCGGCGGCACTACGCCCTCGCCCACGCGCTGCTCGCCGCGCTGCCGGTCCGGGAGGCGATCACCACCAACTACGACCGCCTCTTCGAGGACGCCTGGACGCTTGCCGACCCCACCGGCTTGTCGGTGCTACCCGGCGCCATCAAGCCCGACGCCCGGCGCTGGCTGCTCAAGATGCACGGCTGCCTCTCCGAGCCGGACCGGGTGGTGCTCAGTCGGTCGAGCTACACCCGCTACGACGAACGGCTGCCGGCGCTCGGCGGGATGGTGCAAGCGTTCCTGGTCACCCGCCACGTCCTGTTCGCCGGGTTCTCGCTGACCGACGACAACTTCCACCGCATCGTGGACGCGGTGCGCCGTCTCCGCGGCGACGGCCGCCCGGTGGGGCACTTCGGCACGGCGCTGTCGCTCGGCGCCGGTGGGCTGGCCGACGTGCTGTGGGAGCACGACGTGAAGCGGGTGCGCATGACGGACGCGAAGGAGACCGCGCCCGGCTTCCCGGCGGCCGGGGCGGCGCGGCGGCTCGAGGTGTTCCTCGACTACCTCGTGTCCCGCACGCGCGACGCCGCGCACCTGCTCGTCGGTGAGCGCTTCGACCCGCTGCTGACCGCCGGCGAGCGTCGCCTGCGCGACGCGCTCACGCGGTTCGCGGCCGACGTAACGGGAGAGGACGCGGACGATATCCGGCAGACGGTCGCGTGGCCGCGCATCCGCCGGCTGCTGCGGAGTCTCGGGTACGACCTGCCCGACGACGGCGGCGAATGACGCCGGTCTGGCACGCCGGCTGCATTACTCCCCCGGCGTTAAACACCCCCGTCGGGCCGCCGATCCGCGGCCCGCTGGCACACCAACCCGCACCTTCCCCCGACACGTTCCCGGGCCGGCGGCACCAGCCGTCGGCTCATGTTTTTGCGCGGCGGTCGTCGACCGCAGCCGAAAACCCGGTCGTCTGGTTCCCGTCGAGTGCAATGCTCTGCGTGTCGCGCCCCAGGCGGACGCCGACCCGGCGGGCCGGTGCGCGGGTCTCGCGCAGCACGTTGCGCCGGAACGTCAGGTTCGCGGTCGTCCCCTGCACGTCGATCGCCGCCGCGTCGTCCCCGCCGGTGTCGGTGACGGTGTTCGCCTCGACCGTGTTCCGGTCGCCGGTGAACCCCGGCCCGCGCTCCGGGCGGAATAGGATGCCCGCCTGCCCGCTACGCGTGACCGTGTTGCCGCGGATGAGGTTGTCGGTGTCGCGGTGCCCGACCGAGATGCCGGCCGTGCGCGTGTCCTCGACCCGGTTCCCCTCGGCGAGACCGAACTTGACGCCCCAGCAGAAGAACAGGCCGATGTGGCAACCGGTGATGACGGTGTTGCGGATCGTCGGGCGCTGCGAGCCCGAACCCGGGTGGAGGCCGAGGCCGGTGTGGTTCCGGCTCTCGCAGTCCTCGACGGTCACGTCGTGACAGATCTGCCAGCTGATCCCGTCGCCGCGGTAGTCGCGCGCGACGACCCGGCGGATCGTGACGTCCGCGCAGTCCTGCATGAAGATGCAGCCGGCATAATTGCCGTCCAGCTCCTCGTTGTTCGCCTTGTCGCCGTCGAGCGTGAGTCCCTCGATCGACACGTTGGTGGCGAACTCGCCGCTCAGGAGTGGGAACAGCGTTGCCGCGGTCGGCGTGCCGCCGACCCACAGGTTCTCGCGCAGCCCCTTGTCGAGCTTGAACCGGTTGCCGGCCCGCGCGACGAGCGTGCGCTTGATGACGGTCGCGCCGCCGTGGTGCGGGTTCTTCGCCCGGAGGCACACGCCGTCGCCCACGCGGAACCCGGCCGCGTCCGCGAGCGTGACCTCCTGGTCGTACCAGTCCGAGTCGGCGGCGAGCCGCGTCGTCGCCGACGGCTCCTTCACCAGCACCGTGTCCGGCCCGCTGCCGACGAGCCGCAGGTTCGAGCACAGGTGGACCGAGTTGCGGAGCCGCCACGTGCCGGGGAGGAGGCGGACCGTGCCACCGCCCGTCCGCGCGACCGTATCGACCGCGGCCTGAATGACGCGCTGGTCGCGGCCGCACAGGTCGCCGGTGTCGTTGCCGACGGTAAGCGTGAACAGTTCGTCCCAGCGCGGGCCGTGTCGCCCGTCGCCCGACGTGGCCCGCGGGTTCGTGACCGCGGGGCGCGGGGTCGTAGCGGGCGGGTCGGCGGCGCTGGCGCCCGCCGCGCCGAGGGCGGCTGACGCGGCGGCGGTGCCGAGGAAGCGGCGGCGGTCGAAGTCGGACATGGGGCGGCTCGCGGGGATGGGGTCAGGCGAAGCACTCGCGGACGACGGTCCCGCCGTTCACCGTGAGGAGTTCCTTGCGGTTGTTGTGCTGGAAGTACAGGTCGTGCTGGTCGATGCCGAAGGCGTGGAGGATGGTGGCGTGCAGGTCATTCGGCGACACCGGCTTCTCGACCGCGGCGTAGCCGACCTCGTCCGTCGCGCCGACGACCTGACCGCCCCGCACGCCGCCGCCGGCGAGCCAGACGGTGTAGCCCGACGGCGAGTGGTTCCGCCCCGGCGACTTCGCGCCCGGGTTCTCCGCCGCCGGCGTGCGGCCGAACTCGCCGCCCCACACGACGAGCGTGCTCTCCAGCAGGCCGCGCTGCTTCAGGTCGGCGAGCAGGGCGGCGATCGGCTTGTCGGACTTGAGCGCCTGCGGCGTGTGGTTCTGCTTGAGATCGCCGTGCGCGTCCCAGCCGCCGTGGCGGAGCTGCACCACGCGCACGCCGCGCTCGACGAGCCGGCGGGCGAGCAGGCAGTGGGTGCCGAACTCGGTCGCCTCCTTCTCGCCGATGCCGTACCGCGCCTTCACCCGCGCCGGCTCGCGCGACAGGTCGAACGCCTCCGGCGCGGCCGTCTGCATCCGGTAGGCGAGCTCCAGGTTCGCGGTGCGGGCGTCGAGCGTCGACGTGTCCGAGTGGTTCGCGGCGTGCATCCGGTTCAGCCCACGCACGAGATCAAGCTGTGCCGTGCGGGACACCGCCGACACGTCGGCCGGCGGCGCGACATTCGGCACGCCGCCGGCGCTGCACACCGTCCCCTGGTGTCGGGCGGGGAGGAAGCCGTTCGACCACGCCGCCGACCGACCGGACTCACCCGCCGAATGCATGACGATGTAGCCGGGCAGGTCGCGCGTCGTCGAGCCGAGCCCGTAGTGGAGCCACGCCCCGAGGCTCGGCCGGTCGCCGATCTGCGTGCCGGTGGTGGCGAAGTACTCGGCCGGCGCGTGGATCGGGCTGGCGTGCGTGCAGCTGCGGACGACGCAGATGTCGTCGATCACGCCGCCGACGTGCGGGTACAGTTCCGACACCGGCAGGCCGCTGCGGCCGCGCGGGGTGAAGCGGTACGGCGACGCGAGTAGGTCGGTGTGAGGCGCGCGGGCCACCTGCGGGATGCCGCGGGCGATGCTTTCGGGCACCGCCTGCCCGTCGAGGCGGGTGAGCAGCGGCTTCGGGTCGAACGTGTCCACCTGCGACGGCCCGCCGCCCATGAACAGCACGACGAGCGCCTTCGCCTTCCCGGTGAGCCGCGCCGGGTCGAGTACACGGCCGTCGGCCGCGACCACGCGCCGCTCGTCGGCCAGCACGGAGAGCAGGCCGAGCGCGCCCGCACCGAACGCGGTGCGGGCCAGGAGGTCGCGGCGGGTCGGACGACCGGTCATCATCCCCTCGCGGGTTCGTCAGTCGATCGTCGTGAACTCGTTCGTCAGCAGCAGGGCGTGGCACAGGTCGCGGAGCGGGTCGCCGGCGGCGTCGGTCCGCGCGAAGAACGCGGCGATCTGTTCCCGATCCCCGGCCGTCGGGGCGCGGCCGAGCGCGAGGCGGAAGGCGGCCGTCGCCTGCGCGTCGCGGTCGCCGCCGGCGGCCCGCACCCGGGCGGCGAACGCCCGGGCGCGCCCGACGACGAACGGGTTGTTCAGCAGGAACAGCGTGTTCAGCGGCGTTTCCGATTCGAGCCGCCGCGGGCAGCTCTCGGTGGCGCTGGTCGGGCCGTCGAACAACGACTGCACCGCCGGCGGGCGCTGCCGCTTCTGGAGGAGGTAGAGGCCGCGGCGGAGGCTCTTCGTCTCGTCCGCGTCCGGCTTCCCGCCGACGGTGCGGACGAGTTCGCCGCTCACGGCGAGGAGCGCGTCGCGCACGCCCTCGGCCTCGAGCCGCCGCGGCTTCCAGCGGGTGAGGTAGCGGTTGTCCGGGTCGCGGCTCACGCTGGCCGCGTCGCCGCGGCTCGCCTGCCGGTACGCGGCGCTCGACACGATCAGCCGGTGGAGGTGCTTCGTACTCCAACCGTGTTCGACGAGCTCGGCGGCGAGCCAGTCGAGGAGATCGGGATGGCTCGGCGGCGCACCGCGGAGGCCGAAGTCACCGCCGGTGTCCACGAGACCGCGGCCGAAGTGGTAGTGCCAGATGCGGTTCGCCCACACCCGTGCCGTGAGCGGGTGCCGCGGGTCGGTCAACCAGTCGGCGAGTGCCGTGCGCGGCGCGCGGTCGACGTTCGGCGGCGTCGGGCCGAAGGCCGCCGGCCAGCCCACGTCCAGGGCCGCGCCGCGGCGGTGGGCGTCGCCGGCGAGGAGGACGAACGGCCGCGCCGGGCCGAGGCGGTCGGGGTCGAACGCGGGCGGGTAGAACCCGCGCATCGGCAGCACGGCGACGCGATGTGGGCTGGTCGCCGGCGAGTAAAAGCCCCACGCCTGCGGCGCGTCCGGCAGCTTCTCCTCGACCGCGGCCACGCGCTTCTTCAGCTCGGCGAGGCGCGGCCGGTCCGCGGGCGGGATCGCATTCTCCTTCTGGGCCGTGGTGAACTGGGACTTCAACTCGACCTGCACGGCGACCGCGTGCTCGGCCGGCGTGCGCCGGTGCGGCGGCGTGTCGAACGCGGCGAGTTGTTCGGGCGTCAGGGCCGCCCGGGCCTTCGCCGCCAGCTCCGCCCGCGCGGTCTTCTGGATCGCGTCGATCGCCCGGCGGTCGGCGTCGTAGCCCGGCGGCTTCGCCGCCTCGTGCGCCGCCCACCCGGCCGGGTCGCGGAGGGCGAGGTTGTTCGGCATCCCCTTCAGGAAGAAGCCCTGGAAGCGGTAGTAGTCGCGGTCGGTGACCGGGTCGAACTTGTGGGCGTGGCACTGGGCGCAGTTGAACGTCAGCCCGAGGAACGCCGCCGCGGTCGTGTTGGCGACGTCCACGTACACGTCGTTGAACTGCCGCGCCACGTCCTCCTCGTTGCTGCTCAGCCGGGCGGCGGCGAGGAAGCCGGTGGCGATCAGGTTGTCGTCGCGGTACGGCGTCAGCTCGTCGCCGGCGAGCTGCGCGCGGACGAAGTGGTCGTAGGGGAGGTCGGCGTTGAACGCCGCCACCACCCAGTCGCGGTAGCGCCACGCGGACGGGCGCACGTGGTCGCTCTCGTAGCCCTCGGAGTCGGCGTAGCGGGCCACGTCGAGCCAGTGCCGCCCCCAGCGCTCGCCGTAGGCCGGCGACGCGAGCAGACGT
>JAFKFQ010000603.1 GCA_017308215.1 bacterium
ACCGTACGGCGCGGAGCAAGTTGACGCAGGTCGGACAACTCGCACGTCCCGAGAGCGACGCGCCGCTCCTGCGAACCCGCTTCCAGGGGCGGTGGCAGGAGGCGATTACCGACCTCGAGCACTATTACGGGCTGCGGAGTTGATGTGGTAACGCCGCCGAACCCGGCGCCGCAGCAGACGGCGGGGCATGATTCGTTTTCTGGTGACTCCAAGCTTCTCGGCGCCCCGCCGCTGCTGAGCTTCCTGTTCGGCCACGGAGGGCTTGGGTGGTTGACTATCGAGGACTTCTCGATGTAGTTCGTCGCCACGTCGAGCGGCAGGGGGTCCGTTGCGCCGTCAACAGCGGCAAGCCGGCGTCCGAGAAGGCCATCGCTGCGACCGAAGCTAAACTGAAGGTTCGCCTCCCCGCCGAGCTGCGGGAGTTCTACCGAACGGTCGCGGACGGGTACGCGATGTTCTGGCAGGCCGACCCGAACGACGCCGGGCAGCCGTTCAGCGGCCTCCAAGTGCCGAAGCTGTCCTCCCTCGCCGGGCTGTACAGCGGGTGGCGGGGGATGGCGCTCTACAGCCCTGAGCAGGCCGAGGCGTACGGCTTCCCGTACACCAAAGACCCCGCGCTGGCGAAGCACACCGCTGCCCGGCAGTGGCATTGGCTGCCGGTCATCGAGCAAGGGAACGGCGACCTGATCTGCCTCGACCTGAGCGCGCCGGACGGCCCGGTCGTCTTCCACAAGCACGACTGGCTGGACGGCGGGTCAGGCGACGACGGACACCCGCTTGCCCCGGGCTGGCGGGCGTTCCTGGCGGGCTGGGGGAGCGTCTGCTTCCAGCTCCCCGCCGGGCTGTATTGGCCGTCCTGCTTCCGGCCGGGCGGCGGGGTGGCGTGGGACGGCGAGCAGTTCCGCGGCCCCTTCCGCATGGCTGGCCTGGCCGAACCCCACGCTGCAGCAGACCGCGGCCTCATCAGCGAGTAGCATTGGGTCAGCGCCCACGGCCGCGGCTGCTGAGCTTGATGTTCGGCCCCGGAGGTGAGACGCCAATGCCCGTGGTGCCGGGCGACTGGACGCCACAGCTAGCATCCGCGGTCGCCGCCGCGCTCCGGGAGTTTGGCGCGTCCGGGCGATGCACGTCGCCCCTCGTCGTCTTGGATGTCGGGTGCTTCCCGTGGCACGGGTCCGTGGAGTTGTCCGCCCTGACCGCCGCCGACCTATCGGCCGACCCAGTGCTGGCCGAGCCGGGGGAGCAGGCGGCATGGCCGCACTACAACCTCGCCAGCGGGCTGTCGGCGTGGGCCGCGGCGGACGAGCCGGGGCGGCGGATGCAAGAAGCGTACTACGCCGACGACGAGGCGCGGGCGGCAACCGCAGAGGCGTACATGCGAGCGTGCGCCGCGGCGCTCGCCACCCCGCAAGTCACTGCCGCGCTTGAGTCGCTTGCCCGCGACCCACGGTTCCGGGTCCGCGTTGCCCACCCGGATAGCGGTCGGGAGTTCTGGCCCCCGGAGGGGTAAGCGGGCCGAACCCGGCGCTGCAGCAGACCGCCGGCTCACTGGCGCTTTGCAGCCGCCACGGCACCGCTGGTCGTGGTACGATGCCCGGGCGGCTGCTGAGCTTTCTGTTCGGCCACCGGAGGGCTTGCGGGTGGGCGAGCGCGAGTGGGCCACGGTCGCGTTCGAGGCGCTGACCCGCGGCGAGACGGTGCAGGTGCGGCCCCGCGGGTACTCGATGCGGGGTCGGATCAACGACGGTTCGCTGGTCACGCTGGAGCCGTGCCCCGTCGACGAGCTGGCGGTCGGCGACATCGTCCTGGCCCGCGTGCGGGGCTGGCTGCTGGTGCTGCACCAGGTCGTCGGCGTCGAGCCGGGCCGGTTCCAGATCGGCACGGTGGCCGGCCGGTCGGACGGGTGGGTGTCGGCCGCCGATATCTTCGGCCGGGTGGTCGCCGTCGCCGAGTAAAGGCGCGCCGAACCAGGTAGCGTGTCGCCTCGGTCGGGTCGCTGGCATTCGGAGTCGTAGCCGAACCGGTCGCTGCACGCGGACCGGCGGGGCAGGTAGGCTTTCGAGTCGTGAAGCCCACCGAGCCCCGCCGGCCGGTGAGCTGGTTGTTCGGCCTGCGGAGGGTGTGAATGCGGTTCGTCGCCGCAGGAGACCGTGAAGCCATCGTGCTCCGTGAGGAACTCATTGGCCGTGCGATGGACACGGGCGCGGCTGAGTTGATGACCGCCAACCTGTGGCTGTGGGAGGTCGAACAGGCCGATCCAAAGCCCCAGGTCATCGTGTCGGCGCTCCTCTCCCATTCGGGGCTACCGGGCCGGGCTCTCCTGGAGCCGAACGTCTCGTCTGGCCCGTGGGTGCGTCTGTCACCCGAGGCGGCGCATGCGGCTGCCGTCCGGCTCCTGTCCGCCGGCGCGTCGATGGAGGTCGCGGCCTTCGCCGACGATGGCGAGGCGGCGATGGGGTTCGCGGATCGCGTGTTCGCCTGGGTCGGACGTCCGGTCACCTCGTTCGCCAGCATGGAGCACCGGCCGGACGGCTCAGCGGCGGGGTTTGGCGTGTTTCACGTCCCCCACTGGGTCGATGAAGGGCTGGTGCTCATCGGCCCGGAGCGGGTCGGGATGTTGTGGTTCGTGGGCACGGACTGAGGGGCCAGAAGCCGAACCCGTCGCTGCACCGGACCCGGCCGCGGGGTGCGTTTCTGGGACGTCGAGGCTCACCGACGCGGCCGGGCCGGTGAGCTTGGTGTTCGGCCCCGCTTCGCGCCGCGATAGCCCGCGCCGGGGCGTTGACCGGGGCGACCGTGGGCGGTAGGCTGCGGGTCAACCTCCGTTGGACTCCGCAGCCTACCGCCCACGGTCACGTCGGGTCATTCCGCGCCCGACGGCGGAGAGGGTACGTACCGCGGACACCGCTCGGGCGGGACCGAACCCTCCGTTGAAGCAGACATGGCCGGGTGCTCGGTCCGTGCCACTGATCGGTGGCCTCCGATTGCAGGGGGTTCCGCGGCCATGCTGCTTAACTCCGTAGTTCGGCCCCGGAGGGAGGGTAGATGGCGGGCAAGCGCCCAGGATCCGGGAAGCCGACCGCGACTAACCGGGTCCACTTCGCGTGCTTCGCCTGCCGGAAGGGGTTCAAGCAACCCGGGTCGTCCAACTGGGACAGCAACGTACCCGACCGGCCGTTTCCGTGCCCCGAATGTCGGCAGCCGATGGCCCGGCTGGGCCGGCACTTCAAGGCGCCGCGGCAGCGGGCGGTGCGGGCGTGGCGGGAGGTCGAGCGGTTGTACGTCGCTGGCGAGCGGTTCGACTGAGCAAGCGCGGGCCGAACCCGTCGCTGCAGCAGACCGCGGCCTCATCCACGAGTAGCATTGGGACAGTGCTCACGGCCGCGGCTGCTGAGCTTTTAGTTCGGCGGCGGAAGCCCGAGCCGTCGGAGGGAGCCGGGTGGATGCGTGGGAGCAGCTTCGCTGGCTCTTCGACACCGACGACGGCGGGCTGTACGACATTCGGCTCGCGGGGTTGGACGAGTCGGGGGTGGTGGCCGCGTTCGAGTTCATCCGCGCCCGGTCGGCCGTCACCCCCGACGCCCGCTTCTGGCACACCGGGCTGGAGCGGGACGAGCTCGTCGCCGACTACCCGGACGCGGCGCGGTTGGTGGTTCGCGGGGTGGCCGAGGCGTTCCACGTCCTCGCCCCCGGCTTGGCGTTCGCGGGAGTCACGCTGCCCGACTTGGGCGTGTTCGTGTGGCCGGACGAGGTGACGCTCGACTACCGCATGGGGCCGGAGTGGGGGCCGCCGGAGTTGACGGCCCTGTTCGAATTCCTGCGGCAGCTCGTAGCCGTGGCGGGCGGCCGGGTGGAGTTGGGTTCGGGAGTCGGGGCCACGGTGAGCCAGCAGTTCGCCGGCGAGTTGAAGGCGTACTCGGCGAGGTGTGCCGCAGAGGCCGAACCCAGCGCTGCAGCAGACCGCGGCCTCGGTAGCGATTCGTGACTCTCAGCAACCACTGGCCGCGGCTGCTGAGCTCGATGTTCGGCCCGGAGTGTACTTGGAAGTCGTCGCGCCATCCGACGAAGCGATCGCGATCCTGCGGGCCATCTCCCGGGCCGGGTTCGCCTACGCCCCAACCAAGGCAGTGTGCCAGACCGCCGAATGGGGCTTGGTGGACGACGAGCCCGACCTGGGCTATGTCCGCTTTGCGATGCACGCCGGGGCCGGCCCGGACCAAAGCCGGTTGCTCTCGGTACGGGTCGCCGAGACCGGGCATCCGCCGTGGGCGTTCGTTCCGCTGTACTACTTCGAGGAGTACCGCCAGGGGCGCGGACCGTTCGACGGCGCGTTCCGCTCGCTGTCAGTGCACCTCGCCGGGCACCTGGGCGAGGCCTCGCGGGTGGGCTCGTACGGCTACCCGCACCGGGCCGGGTGGTCGTACTCCTTCGCTGGCTGGGCGCTGGCGGACGCCACGCTGGTGTTGGTGCAGGACGAGCTCGACATCCAATTCGGCATGGACGTGACCTTGTGGGTGCAGCCCACCGGGACCGTGATCGAGGCCCCGGTAAAGTACGAGTAGCCGGCCGAACCCCGCGCTGCACCTGACGCCAGCCGCTGATACGCTTGCAGTGACGTGGGGCTTACCCGGCGGCCGGCGCAGGTGAGCTGGATGTTCGGCCACGAAGGGCTTACGGGATGGGCGGGAGACCCCGATGGGCGAAGGCCCACTCACAACCGGTAGCTGACGAGTACCAGAGGTTAGGCTGGCGCGTCGCCTCGGTGTCACGACTCAGTGGGTCCGGGGAGCCGTATGAGTGGCTCCTGGAGTGGCCCAGCCCCAGCCCGGCTGTGTCGCCCCGCGATGTGCCCTCGTTCGACGAGCCACTGCCGGCCGGCGCGATCCCGACCACCGACCTGGAATACTGGGCAGCACTCGGGCAGGCGGAACGAGTGGCTGAGGTGCTAGCGACCGCCCCGGACCCGAACATCCGCGGGGTCGGCGGGTACACCGCAGCACACGCGGCCGCCGAGAACGGTCACCTAGAGGTGTTGCGGCTGCTGGTCACCCGCGGCGCCGACGTGTGTGCCCAGCTCGACACGGGCGAGACGCCCCTGGCGTTAGCGACCGGTCACCCGGATGTGGTCGTGTATCTACAGTCGGTCGGTGCGAGGTAGCCAGAGGCCGAACCCCACGCTGCAGCAGACGGCCGCTTCCGCAGCGATTCGTGCCCCATTGCTCAGAGCGCGGCCGCTGCTGAGCTCGATGTTCGGCCACCGGAGCCGGCGTGAGCGCGGGCCGCAGCGGACGGAGAATCTCTGTCGGTGATGTGTGGTGCTGATGCCCCCGTGTCATCGCTGACGGGTCTGCTCCACAGGTGACTGTCGGCGGCTCCCGAGTGGCGTGCGCGTCCGGTCCCCGCGGGCGTGCCGAACCGGTCGCTGCAGCGGACCGCCGGGTCACCGGCGATTCCCAGGTCGACTGCGGCCGTGGTGTGTGACCGGCGTCGCGGCGGCCGCTGAGCTACTTGTTCGGCCTCCAGAGGGCGCATCGGGTGGCGGAACACCAGCCGGACAACTGGCTCGCTCGTGCCCTGGAGCAGGCACGGGCAGCGCAGACCCGGCCGGCCAACTGGTGGCCGGACGAGGAATACGTTCCCTACCTGGAGGCCGAGCAGCGGCTGTACGCCTGGGTCTTGGTCCGAGTCGCCGGGGTCGAGCCGGACGAGGCGATGCGGCGAGCCGTGGCCCGGTTCCATTACGAGCCGATAGACACGCGCGGGATGATGACCCATCAGGGGGGGGGGGCGGATCGCGATGGCCGACCTGTTCGGGAAGCACACTCGCCAGCCGGAGGAATTCGGGCTGGCCGCCGAGTACGAGGCCGAGAAGCGCCGCCTGTTCCGCCACGACGGGTGAGCCCGGCCGAACCCGGCGCTGCAGCAGACGGCCGCCTCGGCAGCGAATCGTGACTCATAACTCGCAGCGCGGCCGCTGCTGAGCTGCATGTTCGGCGGCGTCAGAGGGGCGCATGGAAGTGGACACGCTCGTGCTGCACCGCTTCAACGGCGATGAGGTGTACGCCGTCAAGTCGCCCACCATCACCGCGTCTGAGGAGGATGGTGCGGTCGAATTGCTCCTATACGTGGACACCAAGGCCAAGCCGATCCGAACGCTGCCGGACACCGCCGAGCTCGACCCGCGGCCCAACGCCGAGGTGTACATCACCCTCAAGGCGCTCGACGTATCCAAGCTGGTGGGCCGCCGGTTCTCCGTCTCGGCCGCGTGGGACGACGAGAAGCAGGACTACGTTTCCTGCCTCTACTACTGCGAGCACGGCGACCTGAACCGGAACGTGGTACGGTTCCTGGAGCGGCAGGGCAACAAGTTCCTCGTTCACTGGACCGCGACGACCACCGACGTGAACTACTACGACGGCAGCGAGCCGGACACCAAGGTCGAGATCAAGGCGTGGTTCACGTTCAAGGGCATCCGGAAATGGGCAAGTGCCGAACCCCGCGCTGCACCTGACGCCGGCCGCTGATACGCTTCTCGTGAGTGATGGCGCACTGGGCGGCCGGCGCCGGTGAGCTTCAATGTTCGGCGGCGGAGAGTAGCGTGGACGGGAAGGCCAAACGCTGGCTTCGAGTACTCGCTGTCGTCACGATCTTCGCGGGCGCTGCGACCGCCGTGAAGGCGGTCCTGAACCACCTCTTCGACGACTTTAAAGCTCGGGGCGAGCGGGAGTCGGAGTCGCTGGATGAAGCTCGGGAGCGGGGAATCCTGGTCGCCGAAGTCGTTGCCGACCCGACCGAGGCCGAGTTCCCCGGCGGTCGAATCCGGTTCGGGCGCGCGTGGGTTGAGGAGCGGTCGCTACCCACTCATCGCTTCGTGTGGTTCCCGGTGGAGCGCCGCAAGGGCGGCTACCCGACTGCCCGCGGAGCCGTGGCGATGCGATACTTCGTCGAGGGCTCGTTCGGCGGCCGTCTGACCGCCACCTACGAGGTCCATGCCGCCACCCCCGAGGCCGCCCGCCGGGCCGCTGAGGCGGCCGGCATCCGCGTCGCTGCCGTCGCCCCCGCCACCGACCCGGCCGCCCTCGGCTGGTCGCCGATACCCCATCACCCGCCGCGACGGGTCAGCGGGCTGCCGAACCCGCCGCTCGTCGTCCTCGGGCTGGCGACCGCGGCCCTTCCGACGGCCTGCCTGGGGCTGATGGCCAACCCCTTCTTCCTCGCACCGTTCGCCGTCGGGGTCGGGTGCGTCCTCGCCGGGTGCCTGCCGATCCCGCGGGTCCGGCGGTGGACGGCGGCGGCCGTCGGTGCCGTCGTGTGCGGGGCGGCCGTCGGGGTGCCGCTCGTCCTCGCCACGCCCGCGGACCGGGAGGGCCGGCCGGTCCGGATCGTGCTCCCGGTCGGCTACCGTGGGGGATTCTCAGTCGTGAAGGACGGCCGGACGGGGAAGCGGGTGGAAGTCCGGGACGGGGAGTGGGTGTACGAGATCCCGGCCGACGGGATGCTGGTCGTCGCCGACGACGGTCCGCTGTACCTGTGGCATCGTGAGCGGTACGTGTACGCGGACGGGAAACCGGCCCGTGCCGAATCGGTGGGGACGACAGGCGGGCGGGCCGAAACACCGCTAGGGCCGGGCTCGTACACGAGTGGGAGGTTGAATGGGACGACCCACACTTGGCGAGTGGTCGATGCGCCGTGACCGGCGGGAATGTGGCACGGCCGAACCCTACGCTGCAGCAGACCGCGGCCTCACAAGCGAGTAGCATTGAGTAGCGCTCACGGCCACGGCTGCTGAGCTTTTAGTTCGGCGAGGGAGGCGCGCGGGGCGGTGGTGCGCGAAGGCACGGACGACGCCCTGCTCGCGGCCATCGCCGCCGCACCGCGGGCGCTGGTGTTTCTGACCGTCCCGTGGTCCTGCCCGGAGCGCACCGCCCGCGCCGACTTCCGCAAGGCGGTCGCCCGGCTGGCGGAGTTCGGCTTGGTAGTCGAGGCGTTCGCGGTGGACGAGGAGGCGGAGCTGGCCCAGCGGTGGCTCGGCGGGCGGGGTGTGCCGGAGCCGTACGGCCGAGGCGTGCCGATCGGCTGGGGGAGCGTGCTGTGGCTTGAGGCGGGGCGACTGGTCGGCTTCGTCTGCCGCGGCATCGACGAGCGGGCCATCGGGCTCATCGGCCGGTCCCGGGCGCTGTGGGGCGGCGCCGCCGAACCCCGCGCTGCAGCAGACGGCCGCCTCGGTAGCGAATCGTGACTAACAGCTCGCAGCGCGGCCGCTGCTGAGCTGTATGTTCGGCGGCGGAGGCCGAGGGTGCGTGATGGGGTGGGGGCCACTCCGGCGGATCGTGGTTGACGGCCGGCCGTTCCGCTGGCGGTTCAACGACGTGCTGGTCGTCATCCCCGTCGGCCGCAGCGGCCCCCAGCTGTACGTCGATTGGGGCTGGCGGGACTGGCTGGAGCCGGACGGGCCGGGGGCCGAGCCGCACGTCGTCACGCCCCGGTTCGTGGCCGAGGCGGTGCGGTTCGCGGCGGCGCGGGGCTGGCCGTCGGCCGTGGGCGGTCGGCCGCTGCGGCTCGGGTATCAGGACGGCACCTTCACCACGGTTCGCAAGAGCGCCGAACCCCGCGCTGCAGCAGACCGCGGCCTCGGTAGCGATTCCGAGTAGCTCAGGTTACACTGGCCGCGGCTGCTGAGCTTATTGTTCGGCCCCGCTTCGCGCCGCGATAGCCCGCGCCGGGGCGTTGACCGGGGCGACCGTGGGCGGTAGGCTGCCGCACAACCTGCGTTGGAGCGGCAGCCTACCGCCCACGGTCACGTCGGGTCATTCCGCGCCCGACGGCGGCGGGG
>JAFKFQ010000734.1 GCA_017308215.1 bacterium
TACCGCTCCTCGGCGAGGCACTCGCCGCGGCCGGCGACCTCCCGGCCGCCGAGCGGGTGTGGGGGCGGGTCGCGGCCGCCCGGCCGACCGAACCCGAGGCCCGGTTCCGGCTGTTCGGGCTCGCGCTCGACCGGGGCGACGAGGCCCGGGCCCGGGCGCTCGCCGCCGAGCTCGCACGGCTCGAAGGCCCGGTCGCCCCGCTCGCCGCCTTTGCCGAGGCGGCCCTGCACGCCCGCCGGGCGCGGCAGGGCGACCGCGGCGCGATCGGCCCCGCCCGTGAGGCGGTGGCGCGGGCGGCGGCGGCCCGGCCGGCGTGGCCGCTGGCCACGCTTCTCGAGGCCGAACTGTGCGAACTCGGCGGGGAGAAAGACCGGGCCGCCGAGCGGTACGAGGCCGTGGTCGCGGCCGGGCGGGCGCCGGCCGCGGCGGTCAAGCGGCTGGTTCACCTCCTGGCCGAGCAGGGCCGGTACGCCGACGCCCGCGGGGTGCTGGCGAGACTCCCGGATCAGGCCGCGGACGCCGAGTTCGCCCGGGCCGACGCCCAACTCGCCATCCTCGGGGCGACCGGGCGGGACGCCGCGCAGGCCCGCCGGCAGGGGCTGGAGGCGGCCCGGAGGGCGGTCGGCCCCGGGGCGACCGACTACCGCGAGTACCTCTGGCTCGGCGAGATGGCGCTCCTGGCGGGCGAACCGGTCGAGGCCGCCGCCGCGTTCCGACGCGCCTGTGAGCTGAGCCCGGCCGCCCCGGAGCCGTGCGTGGCGATCGTCCTGCTCCTGGCCCGGTCCGACGTCAAGGCGGCCGAAGCCGAGCTGGAGGTAGCCCGCGCGCGGATCCCGGCCGACCTCCTCCCCCGGGTTCTGGCGGTCGGGTACGAGGCGGTCGGCAAGCGCGCGGAGGCCGGCGAGCAGTACCGGGCGATGGCCGCGGCCCGGCCGGACGACCCGGCCGCGCTCCGCGACCTGTCCGCCTTCCTGGCCCGAACCGGCGACCTGGCCGGAGCCGAGCAAACTCTGCGGCGGACGCTCGCGCTCGGGGGGCGGCTCCCGGCCCCGGCCGCCGCCTGGGTCCGGCGCGCACTGGCCGTGGTACTCGTCACCCGCGGCGGGTTCGACCGGCTCCGGGAGGCCGGGAGCCTGGTCGACCACGCGGCCGCTCCGGATGCGACCGACGACGACCGGTGGACCCGGGCGATCGTACTCGCCGCCCAGCCCGCCCGGCGGCGGGAGGCGATCGACATTCTGGAGAAGCTGACCGTCCCCGCCACGGCCTCGCCCGACGCCCGCTTCCTGCTGGCCAAGCTGTACGACCAGGCCGGCCGGTGGCCGATGGCCCGTGCCGAGTTGGCCGGCCTCGCCCGGGCCGGTAGTCCGAACCCCGATCACCTGGCGTACTTCGCCGCGGGGCTGGTCCGCCGGGGCGAACTGGCCGAGGCCGAGCAGTGGG
>JAFKFQ010000604.1:0-3895 GCA_017308215.1 bacterium
TGCCGCGCGGGATGCACTGTCATGGTGCGTCCGCGGGGGCGGTCGTCCGGGCGACCGAGCAGGGTCACTCCTGCGACCCCCGCGGCACGAGCGGCCGGCTGGGGCACCGCGCCGGAACCCGACACCCGCCCACCGGCGACCGCCGGTCGCGCCTCATCGCGCGGCCGACGGCCGCCGCGTGGGGCGTTCCACCCGTCGAGCGGCGCATCAGGCGGGTGGCGGAGAACGGCCACCCTGAAGACTCGACCCGACCTACTGGTCCGGGTATCGGTCAATGTCGGCCGCGATCCCTCGACGTGGCGAACGGCCGGCGTGAGCCGGGCGGACATGAGTCGGTCGATGCACCACGACGTGGAACCCATGAGCGGGTCGATCATCAGTCGTCGAAGTCGTCGGTCGCCGTCTCACGCTGCTTGTCGGTGATGGGCACCCGGGCGTCGGCGACGAGGTCGCGGACGACGAGCTCCGCCGTCCGCTTCCGCAGCCGGCTCTCAGGCTTGAGGATGATGCGGTGGGCGAGGACCGGCTGTGACATCTTCTTCACGTCGTCCGGGAGGGCGAAGTCGCGGCCGCCGATGGCCGCGAGCGCCTGCGCCGTGCGGAACAGCGCCAGCGACGCCCGCGGGCTGCCGCCGAGCAGCACGTCTTCGTGCCCGCGGCTCGAATGGACGATCTCCAACACGTACCGCTTCACCTTCTCGTCCACGAAGATACCGCGGACCGCCTCCTGGCATGCGATCACGTCGTCGGCCGACACGACCGGCTTCAGGTCGTCGATCGGGTGCCCCTTCTGGAGCCGCGTCAGCATCTTCGCCTCCTCCTCGATCGACGGGTAGCCAAGGCTGAGGCGGACGAGAAAACGGTCGAGCTGCGCCTCCGGGAGCGGGAACGTCCCCTCCTGATCGACCGGGTTCTGCGTGGCGACGACGAGGAACGGCGCCTTCAGCAGGTACGTCTGCCCGTCCACGCTGACGCGGCGCTCGGCCATCGCCTCCAGCAACGCCGCCTGGGTGCGCGGGGTGGCGCGGTTGATCTCGTCGGCGAGGAGCGTCTGCGCGAACACCGGGCCGCCGCGGAACTCGAACTCGCCCGACTTCTGATTGAACACCGACGCGCCCGTGACCTCGGACGGGAGCAGGTCGGGGGTACACTGGAGCCGCTTGAAGGTGCAGCCGACGCTGCGGGCGAGGGCGCGGGCGAGCATCGTCTTGGCGACGCCGGGCACGTCCTCGAGGAGGATGTGCCCCTCGCAGAAGTACGCCGCCAGCGCGAGGTTGAGCTGCGCCCGCTTGCCGATGATGACCTTCTCGATGTTGGCGATGATCCGGCCGGCGACGGCGGCCACGTCGGGTTGGGACATCTCGGCTCGGGCGCGGGGTGGTAACGGGTTTCGGGTAGGCTACGGAGGATGACGCCGGCCGACCGGCCGCGTTCCGGCGGCGTGGCGGAAATGCAGGCGGTCGTCGCGGGCGGGGTGGTAAAGTAACAGCGATCGGAATCGGGCACGGGCTCGGGCGGGGGCTCGGGCACGCACTGCCGGTCGTGCCCGAGCCCCCGCCCGAGCCCGTGCCATGCGCGTTCCCGTTCGCCTTCTCGTGCTCGCAATCCTTGCCACGGGGTGCAACCGCGGAGGGTCGCCCGCGCCCGGCAACGGCGGCACCGCCGCGGCCGGTCCGACGGGCGTGAAGGTCGTCTCGCCAAAGCGGCAGGCGCTGCGCTGGTCGATCGACCAGCCCGGCACCGTCACCGCGTTCGAGACCACGCCCGTCGCCGCCAAGATCGCCGGCTACGTCGCCACCATCGCCCCCGACGACGCGGCACGGAAGGCGGGCAAGGCCGACGCGGTGATCGACATGGGGAGCGCCGTGTCGAAGGGGCAGTTACTCGCCACGCTCAGCATCCCCGAACTCGTCGCCGAGGCCGCGCAGAAGGACGCCGCGGTGAAGCAGGCCGCCGCGGGGGCGGAGCAGGTGCGCCAGGAGCTCGGCGTCCTCGACGCGCAGGTCGCCGCCGGGAAGGCAGCGGTGGCGGAGGCCGAGGCGGGCGTGCCGCGGGCGACAGCGGAGTTCGAGCGCTGGAAGACGGAACTGGCGCAGGCGGACGAACTGGTCGGCAAGAAGGTCATCGACGCGCAGAGCCGGGCGGTGGTGTTCAAACAGTTCCAGGCGGCCGAGGCAGCGCGGGCCGAGGCCGAGGCGAAGGTCGCCACCGCCACAGCGGCACTCAAGGAGCGGCAGGCGCGGCGCACGAAGGCCGACGCCGACCTCGCCGCCGCGCTCGCGCAGACGGCCGTCGCCGAGGCGGCCGCGAAGGAGGTGCAGGCCCGCGTCGGCTACACGCGGATCACCGCCCCGTTCGACGGCATCGTGACGGCGCGAAACGTCCACACCGGGCACTTCGTGCAGCCCCCGACCGGTACCGGTGGCATGCCATTGTTCGTCGTCGCCCGACTCGACGTGGTGCGCGTGTTCCTCGACGTGCCCGAGGCCGCCGCGGCGAAGGCGGTGCCCGGGGCGAAGGCGGCGGTCCGCGTCCCGGCGCTCGGCAACGAGGAGTTCGCCGGCGCCGTCGCCCGCACGGCCGGCGTCGTCAGCCCGGACACGCGCACGCTGCGCACCGAGATCGACTTGTCGAACGAAAAGCGGACGATCCAGCCGGGGATGTACGCCTTCGTCCGCATCGACGCCGAATCGGCCGAGGCCACCGTGCTGCCGGCGACGTGCGTACTGCCCGCGGACGAGACGCACTACGTCTACCTCGTCGAGGACGGAAAGGCGGTCCGCTACCGCGTCCGCGTCGGCCGCACGGAGGGGACGACGGTGCAGGTGCTCGCCCGCCGCCGCGCCGCGGCGACGACCGGCGACTGGCAACCATTCACGGGTGCCGAGAAGGTGGTGAACGGCAACCTCGGCGCGCTGGCCGACGGCACGGCGGTCGAGGTGAAGGAGTGAACCTCACGAGCACGCCGCGCGTCCGCCCGGCGTAACAGTCACCCCGAACCCGGGAGTGCGGATGCCGACCCAACTGCCCGCCGCCGTGCTGAACGAGCCGGTCGCCCGGCACGTCCGCACCGACTTCACCACCCTCGACCCGACGTGGACCGTCGGTGAAGCACTGGAGCAGATGCGGAAGTCGCCCCCGACCGGGCGGATCATCTACTTCTACGCGGTGGACGCCGCCCAGAGGTTGCTCGGCGTCGTCCCCACCCGCCGCCTCCTGCTGAGCCCGACGGACGCCCGCGTGGCGGACATCATGATCCGCGGCGTGATCGCCGTACCGGCCGAGGCGACGGTGCTGGAGACGTGCGAGTTCTTCACCCTCCACCGCCTCCTGGCGTTCCCGGTGGTCGCCGCCGACGGCCGGCTCATCGGCGTCGTGGACATCGACCTGTACACGGACGAGCTGGCGGACACCGGCGACGCCGGCCCGCCCGCCGCCGGCCGGGAGGAGGTGTTCCAGCTGATCGGCGTGCGGCTGACCGCGGCCCAACAGATGCGCCCACTCCGGGCGTTCCGCGGGCGCTTCCCGTGGCTCCTCACGAACATCGCCGGCGGCACCGCGGCGGCGGTCCTGGCCGGCGTCTACGAGGACGAGCTGAACTGGAACCGGGCGGTGCTCGCGCTGTTCATCCCGGTCGTGCTGGCGCTGGCCGAGAGCGTCGCCATCCAGTCGGTGACGCTGGCGCTGGACGCGCTCCGCGGGCTGGTGCCGGGCTGGGCCGACCTGGGCCGCCGGCTCCGCACCGAGTCGGTGACGGGCGCGCTGCTCGGGGCCGCCGCGGGGCTGCTCGTCGCCGGCATCGCGGCGGGGTGGAAGGGGGTGCCGGAGCTGTTCTGGGTGGTGCTCGGCGGGATCGGGCTGGGGGTGACGGCGGCGGCGGTGGCGGGGGTGGCGG
>JAFKFQ010000604.1:3905-15021 GCA_017308215.1 bacterium
CCCGCAGGTCGCGGCCGGGCCGATCGCCCTGGCCTGCGCCGACATGCTCACCCTCCTCGCTTACTTCAACCTCGCCCGCGCCCTGACCTGACCCAGCCTACCGGGCTTGAGCGAATCGGGGCCGATTCCGCCGAAATCTTCACGTCCCCGGTGCGACGGCGCCGATACTCCGGGTGACGACGGCCGGACGGCGGGCGGCGCCCGTTGTACTCCGCCCGGCGAGCGTTGCGGAGGGGGCGCCATGCGGGTGACGATCGGCCGGTGGCGGCGGGCGGTGTGGCTCGGGCTCGTGGCCCTCGCGGCCGCCCCCGGGTGCATGCACACGTCGCACCCCGGGGCGTTCCCCGGCCCGGACGGCGCCGGCGGCGCGCCGGGGCGGACGGCGATCGCGGTCCCGCCCCAGGGCGCGGTGCCGACCGAGCTCGCCAAGGTCACGCTCCCGCCCTACGTGATCGAATCGCCGGACGTGCTCATCATCCAGGTCGTCCAGCGGGCGAAAGTGCCGGTCGTCATCGACGGCGTGGTCCAGAAGGATCCGACCAACCCCAACAAGAATCTCGAACAGGACGGCACGAAGGCACTCCCAGTCCAGGACATTTCGGGGCAGTTCGCCCTCCGCCCGGACGGCACGGTCGGGCTCGGGTTCTGGGGCTCGGTGACGGTCGCCGGGTTGACGCTCGACCAAGCGGTCGAGGCGATCAAGCAGCACCTGCTCCGGTCCGAGGCGCTCAAGGGGGGTCAGATTCAGCCCCAGAACTTGGTCGTGGTGGTAGACGTCCTGGCGTACAACAGCAAGCGGTACTACGTGGTGACCGACGGCGGCGGGTACGGCGAGCAGGTGTTCCCGTTCCCGGTCACCGGCAGCGAGACGGTGATGGACGGGATCGCCAACATCAACGGCCTCCCGGCGGTGGCGAGCCGGCGGAACATCTGGGTCGCCCGCCGCTGCCCGCACCCGAACCAGCCGTGGCAGATCCTACCCGTGGACTGGGTCGGCATCACACAGCACGGGCTGACCGAGACGAACTACCAGATCATGCCCGGGGACCGGATTTACGTGAAGGCCCAGCGGCTGGTGACGATCGACACCGCGCTGGCCCGGGTCATCAGCCCGATCGAGCGGATCTTCGGCGTCACCCTGCTCGGGGCGAGCACCGTGAATCAGGTTCAGGGTCGCAACACGAACAACAACAACAGCGGCTTCGGGTTCTAACACCACGAGGGGTCAGCCATGCGGACGAAGTTGCTCGGTACGGCGGGGTGGGTTCTCGGGCTCGCGGCGACCGCCGCGGCCCAGCAGCCGGGGTCCCCGTACCCGGCGCTGAACCCGCAGAACGTGATGCCCAACGTCTTCAACCCGCGCACGCAGCCGCTGAGCCCGTACCTGAACCTGCTCCGCGGCGGCAACCCCGGGGTGAACTACTACTACGGCGTCCGCCCCGGCACGGTCGGCGGCGGGGCGGCCTTCGGGGCCGGGTCGATGGCCCCCGGCGGGGCGCGGCCGACGAGCTTCCCGTTCCAGTACACGGAAGAGGACGCCCTCCTCCTCCCCGAGCCGGGGACGGGGTACGCCCTGCCGCCGGCCGGGCACCCGACGGTGTTCAACAACACGCTGGGGTACTACCCCGGCGGGCCGGGCGGCCAGCGGCCGCGGCCGGGGGTCATGGGCGCCTCGCAGCAGCGCACGGGCGGCGCCGCGCAGCAGCGCACGGGCGTCCGCCGCTGACGGACCGACGACGACCCGCCGGGACGGACCCCGGCGCGCGTAAGGAGCCGGACATGGAAGGCAGGCGGTCGATCACCGGCACGCGGCGGCCCTGGTGGGCGTTGGCGGTGCGCGGCGCGTCCGGGCTGGCCGTGGCGTCGGCCGTGTCCGCCGCGACGGCGGCCGACGGACCGCGGGCGGCGGCCCTTCTTCCCCCGCGGGTCGGCGACCCGGCGCCCGCGCCGGTCATCGCCCGCGGCGCGGCCGACGACGACCCCCTCGCCACCTCGCCGGTCGTGCGGCGCGGCGGGCCGGCCCCGCTGCGGCCGCTCGTCCCGCCGAGCGCCGCCAAGACCTCGGCGTCGGACTGGCTGAGCGGCGTCGATCCGAACATCATCCCGGCCGGCGGGAACGTGCCGGCGAAGGGCGCGGCGCCGATCCGCCTCTCCGGCGACCCCCGCGCCGCGACGGGGCTGCCGCCCGCCGGCTCACCGAGGCTGGCGCCCCCGCCGCCACTATTCCAGCCCGGCGACTCGCGCCCGCTGGCGAAGGGCGTCGAGGCGATGAAGGGGTTCGTCACGCCCGGCGCCACCGCGCAGGCCGACGCGCGCTCGCCCGGCGACGCGGTCCAGGGGACGGCGGCGAACGGCGCCCCGGTCCTCGCCGGCCCGCCCGCGTGGCGGTGGTACGGCTACACCCGCGGGCGTCGTCGAACTGGTACTCGGTGACGCGGGCGACGCCGGGAGCCTTTCCGGTGCCGGTCGTGGCCCCGTTCCGCGGCGCCCCCGGGTCCGAACCCCCGAGCTACGCCGGCGTGTCGCCCGCGCCGACCCAGCCCGCGGCCTTTCACCCGACGCCGACCGAGAGCGCAAGCGCTCCGCCGCCGCGGTTCAATCCGGCTCCGATTCCGGCGCCGGCGCCGACACCCCCCGCCGGCACAAGGACCGGCCCCGCCCCGGTCACGCAGCCGGCGGCCGCACTGCCGCCGCCGGTCGTCCCGATCCCGACGATGACGCCGGTCGCGGCCGCGCCACCGGCGCTCGCGCCGATCCCGCTGCCACCCCCGCCGTCACTCCTGCCGCTCCCGTCGGCGAGCGCACCGGAGCCGGTCGCGGTCGCACCGCCGCCCCCGCCCCCGCTACCCACGGCGGAGCCACCGGCCGCGACGCGCCCGATGACGGCGCCGCCGATCCTCCCGCCGCTGTCGGTGATGCCGGTGGCGACCGCGACCGTCCCCGCCCCGGCCGCGGCACCGCCCGCACAGCCGGCGCCGGTTCCGACCGCCCAACTACCGACGATCCCGTCGGTCGCACCGGTCGCGGCGCCGGCCGCCGCGGCGGACGAAATCCGCTGGCAGTCGAACCCGACGCACCGCCCGGGATCGGCGCCGGGGACGTGGCTTTCGCCGGCCGGCCGAACGCAGCCCGTGGGACAACCCGGTGCGTCGCTCGAACCGCGACAGGTCATCGCCCGCGGGCAGATCGGCGACGAGGTGCAACCGCCGCAGCAGCAGCCGGCCGACCCGGTCGAGTCGGTCGTGCAGGCGGTCTGCCGCGGCCGGGCGACCGCGATCGACGTGCGACACACCGGCCCGCGCCGGGTGACGGTCTGCTTCGAGGCGCGGACGCAGACCGACGCGACCGCCCTGGTCCGCGACCTGAGCGCCCGGCCGGAGTTGGCCCCCTACGAGATCAACTTCTGCGTTCTGGTGAAGTGACGTCCGCGGCCGCCCGCCGGAGTTCCGCCCACAGTTCGGCGAAGTCGTCTGGCGGCTTCACGTCCCAGCCCACCGCCTGCCCGGTCTCGGGGTGAACGAACCCCAGCCGGGCGGCGTGCAGCATCGGCCGCTCCGCACCGCTCCGGTCGGGTAGCGGCTTCCCGTTCAGCGGCCGGTCGTACACCCGCTCCCCGCACAGCGGCGTCCCCGCCTCGCCGAGGTGGATGCGGACCTGGTGCGTCCGCCCCGTCTCAAGCCGGCACTCGACGACCGCGAAACTCCCCAGCCGCTCCGACACCGTGACGTGCGTGACCGCCTTCTTGCCGCCCTCGGTGAGGAGGTCGCGCGACGTGCCGCGGCGCCCGTCACCGCGGTCCGGGACGAAGACCGACTCGACCCGCCCCGCCTTCGGCACGCCGCGGGTGAGGGCGAGGTAACGGCGCTCGGCGGTGTGCTTGCGGAACTGCGCGGTCAGGTGCTCGGCCGCGGCGCGGGTACGGGCGAACACGACAAGACCGGACGTGTCGCGGTCGATGCGGTGGACGGCGATCACCGGCCGCCCCGGTGCCCCGAGCGCGGCCGGGAGCAGGTCGGCGAGCGTCTTCGGCAGGAACCGCTTGCCGCGGCCGAACTCCTCGGCCTCCTCCTTGTGTCGCATCGTCGTCAAGCCGGCCGGCTTGTTCACGACCACGACCGCGTCGTCGGAATAGACGACCGCCTCGGCGGGGAGCAGCGGATCACGGGAGGCGTCGTCGGACGGCGGCTTGACGCGCGGCGGCTTCGGGGCGGGTGATTTCGGCTTCGGGGCGGGCTTCGCCGGCGCGACGGGGGTTGCGTGCTTCACCTCGACGGTGCCGCTGTCGAGCTGGACCTGCTTGCCGACCTTCAGCCGCCGGGCCGCGTCGGTCTCGACCTGCTGACCGACGCGGACGTGCCGCTTCTCGATCAGCCGTTTGGCCTGCGCCCACGACAGGGCGTAGCGCGTCTTCAGGACCGACGCGAGCGTCTTCCCGTTCTCCCGGCGGTCCACCACGAACACGATCGGCGGCATGGCTCAGTCCACCAGGAAGGTCTTCTCGTCGATCGCCTCGAGCGGGCGGTATTCGGTCACGTGGATTTCGAGGAAGCCCTTCCCGTCGTGGGTCAGGAGCGACCGCATCGGCACCATCATCCCGCCGGCCGACTTGTACTCGGAGAACGTGGTGAACTCGTCCACCTTCTTCTGGTCCGGGCTCAGCCCCTCGCGGCGCATCGCGGCGAGGAGGCCGGTCTTCTGGTCGAAGTAGAGGCGGGTGTCCTTGAGCCCCTTCGACTTGACGAGCAGGGCCGACGCCGGGCGCCCGTCCACCGCGACCGCGGGTTCGGCGACGAGGGCGTACTTGCCGGCGTCGAGGAGCGGGTACAGCAGCGACATCTCCTGGATGACCGCCGACTCCCTCAACTCGGCCTGCATGGCCGGGTCGAGCCGGCTCGGCGTGCCCGCCTCCGTCTGCTTCACCTTGTCGCCGTTCACGACCTGCACCAGCGACGTCTTCTGGCCGAACGCCTCGACCGCCATTTCCATCTTCACCTTGCCCGGGATGGCGAACGCCAGGCTCCCGGTGAACGGGAACGCGGTGCCGTTGATCGTGACCTTGCCCGTGATCTTCGACGCGCCGGCCGGGTACTTCTTCAGCACCGCGAGCCCGCCGTGGGCGTCGATCGCCCGCTTGACCACGTCGGCGGGGGCCGGGCCGACCGGCTGCGCCGCCGCGACCGCCACGACCAACAGAACCCCGAGTACCCCGCGCGCCATCGCCGTTCCCCCGGAAGACGCCCGTTGCCCTCGATCCTGCGGGCGATATCCGCGTTAGAATATGGTTCGGGCGGCGACGTCGCAACGACAACCACGGGGAAGCCATGCGGACGATCGACGTGCGAACTGACCGGCGGACGGAGTTCGTAGAGATCACCGCCGACGTGCGGCGCGTCGTCCGCGAGGCCGGACTGACGGACGGGGCGGTGGCGGTGTACTGCCCGCACACGACCGCCGCCGTGACCATCCAGGAGAACGCCGACCCGGACGTGGTTCACGACCTGCTCCTGTGGCTGAATCACCACATCCCGAAGAACGTGGCCGGCTTCCGCCACGCCGAAGGGAACAGCGACGCGCACATCAAGAGCAGCCTCGTCGGCCCGTCGGTCCTGGTGCCGGTGGCGGGGGGCGACTTGGTGCTCGGGACGTGGCAGGGCGTGTACTTCTGTGAGTTCGACGGGCCGCGGAGCCGGGAGGTGAAGGTGCAAACCATCGGGAACAATTCGTAAACCCCGCCGCGGCCCGGCGCTCCCGCCCCGGCCCGATCGTCCTTGACGGCGCAGCGGCCGTCGTCGTATGGTCCGATATCCCCCTCCGCCCCGGACCCCGTCCGATGTACCTGATCGCACCCGACATCCTGGCCGAAGCCCGCGGGATGAGCGGGGCGATGGTCGGAACCGCGTGCGTGCTCGGCGTCGCGCTGTGGCTGTTCGGGTGGCGCTGGCACCGGTTCTGGGTCGTTGCCGGGGTGACGCTCGGCGCCGGGCTGATCGGGCTGAACGCCGGGAAGACGAGCGGCGGGCAGGTGATGGCGGTCGGCATCCTGCTCGCGGTCACGGCCGGGATGATGGCGCTGGAACTGGCAAAGGTGCTGGCGTTCGTCGCCGGCGGGATCGGGGCGTGGCTCGCGGTGCAGTGGGTGCTCCCGCAGGCGCAGGAGCTCTGGGCGGTCTTCCTCTCCGGCGGCCTGTTCGGGCTGCTCCTCTACCGCCTCTGGACGATGCTGCTGACCAGCCTGATGGGCACGCTCCTCGGCGGGCACGCGCTGTTACTGCTCCTCGAAAGCTGGCTGAAGTTCGACGCGGTGGCGTGGTCCGGCGCGAACATCGTCGCGCTCAACGGCGTGGTGGTCGCCGTGGTGGTGCTCGGAATTGTGATCCAGGCGCGGCAGGCAACGGGTGAGGAAACCATAGTGGCGGAGAAGACAGAGGAGAAGAAGCCGAAGGGCGAGAAGAAGAAGAAAGGCCACCACGGCAAGCACGACGACCACGGCAAACATGACGACCACAGCAAACATGACGACGACGACCACGACCACGACGACCACCACAAGGACGAGAAGCCGGTCCCGGGGTGGTGGGGCCGGCTGACCTCGCTCTCGCGGTCGAAGTAGCTCAGCGAACCGCGCCCGAGATCCCGAAGATGTGCGCTGCGGTGAGGTCGTTGCCGAACACGGCAAAGTTTTGCGCAATCGTGAGCACTCGACCCGCCGGAGTCGGCGGCCGGCCACCGCGCCAGGGCGAAGGGTGACGGCGCGCGGTCGCAACGGCCGCTAGTGCTGAGAGCCGCCCAGGGCCTGGAACTCACGGACATCCGTATTCGCGAGTTTAAAGACTGACGTGTCTCCGGCCCGGGAATTACCCGGACCGCGGTGCTTGAACGGCTTCACAACCGACACATCCGGGTCACCGAACCTTGAAGCTGTACTTGTGCGTCTTCCTCTCCCCGTTCGGCGGGGCGATGGTCACTTCGACCGACACCTCGCCCTTACCCTCCGGGTGAACGTCGACCTCATGATTCCCCGGCCCGATCGGCATCTTGCCGTTCACCCGGGTCGTGACCACCTTCACGGCCGCCTTCGCATTCCCCTGGGTAACCTTCGCCGTCACCTGGGTGCCGGCGATCCCCTTCGCCGGGATCCGGACTACGTCTCCCTCGTTGACCGTGAACGGCACCTGATCCTCCGGGATCACCACGTCTGCCGAGACCACCGCACCGCCCAGCGCCGCGAGCAGAGCCGCGAATACGAACTTCCGCATGGCGTCACCTTCCGCCCGAGTGGGCAGGAACTGGGGAGAGAAGCAACCATGTCCGGCCTGCCCGGACTGGCAGCGACCAGTTTATGGCTACACAACACATCCGCAATCGTTTATGGCGAACAATTAGCCGTACACGAAAAACATACCGTCTTTCTTTCTGTTTTCTCTTGCATCATTGATTGGGGGGCGATAGCTTCAACTCAGACCGGCCGCGAGACTTTGACGGCTGATTGGGCGACAGTTCGGCAGGTCCGCGGCCGGTCCCTTTCAAAACGCGAGTGGCTCGAGAACTGCCTCCGACAGTACGGTGACGGGACGAAGCGACTCTCGCCTCCTTCGGGCGTCGCACGAAATCCGTTCGACCAAATGCCCCTGGCATTCGGCACGCCACTTGCTAGCAACTCGAGCTACTCGCCCGTCCCCGAGCCTCCGCACCATGCATGGACACCGTTGAGCACCCCACCCCACACACCGATGTGATTGCTGATTGGGTTGTGACCCTCACCAAGGGAGCTCGTGCGTCTCTGGATCGGATGAACACCCGCCTGACGCAGGCCGAGACCAAGGTCCAGTTGATCCGGCATATGATCGAGCACCGGCGGGAGCAGCGGCGAGACTATGTCGGCGGTTCACCAACGGCACCAAATGGCCGATGATAAACTGCGGGGTCAGGTCCGACAGATGTCGGACCTGACCCCGCGGCGTTGACTCCAATCTCCACGGCTTTGCCGCCTACTCGATCTTCAAGCCGAAACCCTTTCTGGTCGTCTTCGCCGTGGAAGGCGACCGGCTCGAATCGACGTCACCGGGAACGGGCGCATCGGGCCGGGGCAGTGACCGCCTGAGCGTGGCCGGCGTGACCGGCGGCGCGCTCGTCGTGTGCGACCCGAACCAGTCGAACTTGACCCCCGCCGAGACGACTCCAACCAGGACGACACCCAGCCCAAGCGCCCAGGTCGGAACCGGCGTTCGCTTTCCTCCCATGTCAGCCCTCCTGACCTCCAGCCCGGGGAAAGGGCGGGCAGCGTTCGATCACCGGATGCCTTCGACCGCCCGCCAGGGACCGTCAGACGTCAGCACCTGGCTTGTCGCGGTATTGTCACCGAACACGTTGCGGTTGCGGAACGACCACACCACCTTCTTGTCCCGCGTCACCTCGAAGAGTTGTGGCTGGTCCGGCCCGGCGTGGCAGTTCCCGACGATCAGGTTTCCGTTCGGCAGCGCGTGCAGCGTCGTCACCCACGCCAGCGTGATGCCGGGCAGTTCCTTCTGGTCGAGGCTCCACACCACTTTGCCGGCGCGGTCCACTTCGAGAACCCGGTGGTTGTTCCCGCCGGCGATCACGGTGTTGCCGTTCGCCAGCCGGACGGCGCCGTACACGCTCGTGCCGTAGCTCTCCGGGCCGTGGCCGGGTGCTTCCTTGCGGCCGCCCAGATCGAGGGCGTACTCCCACACCGTCTTCCCGGTCGGGTCGTACTCGCGGACCAGGCCGTCGCCCTCTTGGCAGACGAGGTAGTTGCCGCTCGCCAGCTTCCGCACCATCCGCGTGTCGCGGTGCGCGTCCGGCCGCTTCACACTCAACGGCACCTCGCGCACGATCTTCCCGGCCTTGTCCACCTCGACGATGCGCCGGTTGCCGCTCTCGGCGACCATCGTGGTGCCGTCCGGCAGGCGCTGGAACGCGTGGACCTCGACGCGGCCCTTGTTCGCCCCCGCCGGCTTCGCCTCGTACCGCCACACGACCTCCTTCGCCGGCGTCATCTCGGTGACGGTCGCCGGGCTGGTGTGGAGGAGGAGGTTGCCGTTCGGCAGGAGGTGGATGTCGTGTGAGTTGTACTTGCATTCCACCTCCCACTCGACTTTCCCGTCCTTGCCGACGAGGGCGACGTGCCCCTTGTCCTGCGCGAGGACGCGGTACGCGGGCGGGTCCGCCGCGGCGCCGGCGGCGAGAGACAATGTGATGACAGCGACGAGGAGCGGACGCATCGGAACTCCTGGCGAACGGCCGGCGTGAGCCGGCTGGTGGGGGAGGCAGGTGTCCGGGACAACGAATGGCCGGCTCACGCCGGCCGTTCGCCGAGAGCATCGTACTGGGTGCGGAGCGTCGCGCCGACGTCGGGGCGGACCATCGCCACGAACGCGATCATGCCGTCGAGCCAGGCGCGGAAGTTCTCGCGGCCGTCGCGGTTCTGGGCGTCGAGCCCCTCGACCTTCGCCCGGTGCAAAATCGCCCGCAGCCTGCGGATGGTCTCGCGCGACACCGACGGCTTCTCGTTCACGACCACGCCGGTCACCGTCTGCGCCGTGTTCCGGCGCATCACGCGCGTCTTCTTCTCGTTGACCGTGAATCCCTCCTCGGAGGCGAGGTGGCGGACGCGGGCGAGTAGGTAGCCGACTTTCTCCGCCTGCTCCGGGCCGCCCGAGAACGTCAGGTCGTCGGCGTAGCGGGTGTAGGCGAGGCCGAGCTTCGCGGCGAGGCCGGCGAGGCGCTTGTCGAAGCGGCGCGCCACCTGATTCGACAGACCGGGGCTCGTCGGCGCACCTTGCGGCAGACCGCGCGGGCCGGTGGCGACTTCATAGGTGGTACCGGCGTAGGCCGCGGTCGTGCGCGGACACTCGGTGCAGAGCAGCGCGAACACGGTCGCCACGCTGCCCGAGTAGCCGTGCCGCTCGAATACCGCCCGCACCCGCGGGAACACCACGCTGGGGAAGAAGTCGGCGAGGTCGAGGTTCACGACGACCGCCTTGCCGACGTGCGGGTTAGCGTTCGACAGGATGCCGCGGCCGGGGACGAAGCCGTGCGCCGGGTCGGTGACGGGGAACTTGCACACCACGTTTTCGAGGATCCAGTGCTGCGCCCGCTTGAGCGTGGCGTGCGGAGCGGCGAGCGTGCGCACGCCGCCCGAACGCTTTGGCACCTGGAACTTGACGTAGTGCGTGCGCGTCGCGGCCTCGGTGTGGAACGCCAGCCATCGTAACTGCTTGACGCTCAGCCCGAGCGCGGCGGCCACGTCGGCGGGGGTGTGGAGCACCGGCAGACCGAACCCGCCGAGGCGGTCGGCGTCACTGAGGCGCAGGTGGAGCCGGCCCGACATGCCGCGGCCGAGGAAGATCACGTCCGTGTCGCGGCGGCGCTGAACGGCCTCGACTCGCTCCTTCTTGCGGCGGGCGGATTCGTCCTTCTTCTGCTGTTTGAGCCGCTCCTTCGCCTCGCGGTACGCCTGCACCGCCGCCTCGCCCGCCAGCCCGCTCTTGAGGGCGACGTTCTCCAGACTCGGCTTCACCTTCGCGTACTCGTCACCGACGCGGTGGATCTCGGCGAGTTCTTCCGGCGTGAGGAGGCCGTGCGTCACGAGGGCGCGGTCGATGAGTTGCGTGCGCAGGTCGTCGGCCGGCGGGATGATGCTGGACCGCCCCGTCTGCCAGGCGTTCGCCATCAGGTTCTTGCCGGCCGCCGCGCTCAGGATTTCGCCGCGCGAGATCGGCAGGAAGTCGGGGGCGGCGTAGGGATCGGCGGCAGGCGAGGAGGCACGCACCGCGGGGCGCGAAGCCGCGGGCGGCTCGGGCGGAGGCGGGGGAGTGGCCGATGGTGACGGTGACGCAGGGGCCGGTTTGTCTGCGGGCTTGTCCGGGCGGCGGGCCATCCAGTCGTACAGGCTCATCGCTCACCGCACCGGACGTTGGAACCCTGGGTCGTCGCGCCCGACGTCAGCCGTGGACCCGAGACGTTCACGACGCCGGAGGGGGGAGGCCCCCGCCGGGGACGCAGGTCGGCTCAGCCCGGCGGGGGCCTCCCCCCTCCGGCGAACAGACCAACGGCTCGGGGGACGCAATCGCAAGCAGCCGCGACCGCGGCGGAA
>JAFKFQ010000735.1 GCA_017308215.1 bacterium
CCGGCCGGTCCGCACAACCGGCCGGCGGGTTCACGCCGCGCCGCGGAGCGGCGGCCGACCCGTTCCCCCGCAGAGCGGGGGAACGAGAAGACAAGAAGACAGGACCCACCGGGGCTTGCGCCCCGGCCTAACGACCGCCGGCCGGCCGGGCACGCGGCGGCGGCCCTATGATAGCCGGCATGTCCGTGCCCGTTCTCGCCGCCGCCGGGATTCGCAAGGGGTACGGCGGCGCCCCCGCGCTCGACGGCGTTTCCCTCGCGGTCGGCGCGGGCGAGGTGTTCGGCCTCCTCGGCCCGAACGGCGCCGGGAAGACGACGCTCATCTCGATCCTCAGCGGCCTCGCGCCCGCCGACGCCGGCACCGTCACGCTGTTCGGCAAGCCGTTCACCCCGGCCGACCGCGACCTCCGCCGGCTGGTCGGCATCGGCACCCAGGACCTGAGCATCTACCCCGACCTGACCGCCCGCGAGAACCTGACGTTCTTCGGCCGGCTGTACGGCCTCCGCGGCCGCGAGCTCGCCGGGCGGGTGGCCGAGCTCCTCGCCGCCGTCGGCCTCGCCGACCGGGCGAACGACCGCGCCGGCACCTTCTCCGGGGGAATGAAGCGGCGGCTGAACCTGGCGGCGGCGGTGGTCCACCGGCCGCGGGTGCTGTTCCTCGACGAGCCGACGACGGGCGTGGACCCGCAGAGCCGCAACCACATCTTCGAGCAGGTGAAGGCGCTGAGCGCCGCGGGAATGACGGTGATTTACACCAGTCATTACATGGAAGAGGTGCAGAGCCTCTGCCCGCGCATCGCCGTCCTCGACGCCGGCCGGGTGCGGGCGTGCGACACACTCCCGAACCTGCTGAAGACGCTCGACGCGACGATCCACCTGAGCGTGGCCCACCCGCCGGAGGCGCTGGCGGCGCGGCTCGCGGCGATCGACGGGGTGAAGGCGGTCGCGGCGACGGCCGTCGGGTTCGAGCTGGTGGCCGACGACATCGCCCCGGCGCTGGCGCGGATCGCGGCGGCGTGCGCGGAGCTGGGCGCGGAGCTGACGGGGGTGACGGCGACGGAGCCGACGCTGGAGCGCGTCTTCCTGGAGCTGACCGGGCACGCGCTGCGGGACTGATGACGGGCAGAAGGCAGAGGACAGAGGACAGAAGGCAGCGTGGGGTTTTTACCCCGAAGGGGTTAGATTCCACAGCCCCGGGTCGCCGCCGCGGCGCACCCGGGGTGGCGTCCGCGGTGTCACGGCCCCCGGGTGCGCCGACGGGGTTCGTTCGCCGTGGGGTGTGGCCCCCGGGGCGCCGGCGGGGTTTGGATGTCGTGGCGCGTGGTCCCCCGGGTGCGCCGCGGCGGCGACCCGGGGCTGTGGAATCTAACCCCTTCGGGGTAAAAACCCCACGCTGCCTTCTGTCCTCTGTCCTCTGCCTTCTGCCCGTCATCAGT
>JAFKFQ010000605.1 GCA_017308215.1 bacterium
TTCATCCTCGATCCCGACGAGTTCTACATCCTCGTCAGCCGCGAATCCGTGCACGTGCCGCCCGATTTCGCTGCCGCCCGACTTCGCGCAATTCATGCCCACGTCGCACTCCTTTCCCACCTCGATTTCGTCCCCCGAATTCATGCCACGCGCGAAGGCGACACGGTCATCGAGGCCGACGGCCGTGTGTGGGACTTGTCCACATGGGTCGCGGGCAAACCGGAGCACGGTGTGCCGTCGGCGGCGCGGGTCGAGGCGGCGGCGGTGGCGCTGGCGGCGGTCCACGCGGCCTGGCGCCCGCTCGCCGCGCCGCCCGGCCCCGCCCCCGCGGTTCTGCGGCGGCTGAAGGTGCTGGCGAACTGGGATTCGACCCGTGCCGACCGCCGTCGAGAGTATCCGGCCGGCCCGTTCGGCGACGCGGTGGGGCGGGCCGTCGCCCTCCTTTCCCCACTCGTCGCGGATGCCTGGGAGGCCCTGCAACCCTGGTCGATGCAACAACTTCCGCTCCAGCCGTGCCTCGTGGACGTGTGGCCGGAACACGTCCACTTCGACGGAAACCGCGTCGCCGGGTTGATCGACTTTGGCGCCGTTCAGGACGACCACGTCGGCGCCGATCTGGCACGGCTGTTCGCCGGGTTTCCCGGGCCGGACGCGCTCCCCGCCGCCCTCGCCGCCTACCGCGCCGGCGGCGGGATTCTCGCCGAGCCCGACGCCTTCGTGCGGCTGCTGGCCCACACCGGCGTCGTCTGCGGCGCCGCGGCGTGGGTCGTTCGCGCCCACACCGGCCTCGTACCCGCCGACCCCGCTGCGGCCGCGGCGCGGCTGCACCACCTCCTCGACCGGCTCCCCTGAGCTCGCGCCGGCGCGAATCCCCGACCGCCCCCGCCGCACCGCCCGCACCGCCCGCTACCACCGGTTCGGACGGCAGAAGCAGCGGAATTCCCCCAGCCCGTGATTTGACTCGTCTCCCGGTGCAACCTACGGTTCGGGCGTGAGTCGGTCGCCGGCCCGCCCGCGAAGGCTCACCGCCCACCCACCCCATCCCGCACCGGCGGGGGAGGGGCGGGCGGGAGCCACGCCGCGGGGGGGACTCGCCCCCGCGATCGCACCGGAGAGGAGCCATGCTCGGCCGAATCGCTCAGGCCACGGTCGCCTTCTTGAAGCGCGAAGACGGCCCCACGGCGGTTGAGTACGCGGTCGTCCTGGCCCTGATCATCGCGGTGATCATCTCGGTCAGCGGGATCGGGAACACGACGAGCTCGACGTACGCCAACCCGCAGTTGCTGAACTCGGCCAAGCCCGGGGGGTCGTAAGCCCCGAGCGGCCGGCCGCGGGACGGGGAACCCGCGGCCGACAAGGCGCCGACGCTCACAGTCGAACACCACAACCACGGGAGACCGGACCATGCGCGCGATTGCCAAGAACCTGGTTTCGTTCCTGAAGAAGGAAGACGGCCCGACCGCGGTCGAGTACGCCGTCATGCTGGCCCTGATCATCGTCGTCTGCATCGCCGCCGTGACCACCCTCGGCAGCAACGCCAACAGCACGTTCAGCTTCGTCGGCTCGGCCATCAAGCCGACCGCCAGCTGAGTGCCCGGCGTCCGAGTGTGATTCACCGCGGGCCGGGCCGTGCGTTCGGCCCGGCCCGCGGCGCGTGCGGCCGCTCGCCCGACCACCCGATCCGACAAGCGAGGACCGCCGATGCCTGAGCTGTTGACCCCGACCGCCGCCCCGGCCGAAGCCGAAGACTCGCTCGGCATCGACCGCGCGTTCGTCCTCCAGATGGCCCGGATGCCGGCGTTCGCGCTGGCGTGGGTCGCCGCCGCCGCCCTGGCCCACCTGGCCTGGGGCGCCGTGTACCCGAACACGACCAACTTCGGCCCGCTGGTGGTGATCTGCCTCGGCATGGTGCTCGCCGCGTTCATCGACGGCTGGGCGCTCAAGGTGCCGAACTGGGTCACCCTACCGCTCATCCTCAGCGGGTGGATGCTCGGCATGCTCCACGACTTCGGCGTCCCCGTGGACAGCGGCACCGGCGGGTTCGGCATGGCCGTCGCCTGCACGTTCATCGGGATGGGCCTGCTCCTCCCGGTGCTGCTGATCGGCGGCGTCGGCCAGGGCGACGTGAAGATGCAGATGGGCTTCGGGGCGTGGGCCGGGGCGTTCTTCGGCACCACCGGCCCGGTCGGCCCGATGGACCTGACCGGCCTCGACGCCCGCGGGGTGGTGTTCTGGGCGTTCTGCTTCGGCACCATCACCGGCGGGGCGTTCGGGCTGATCATGATCCTGGCCCGCCGGAAGTTCGGGGCCAACGCCCACATGCTCCGCGAGATCATGACGGACCTGCAGATGATCGCCAGCGGGAACGCCGCGGCGGCGTCGAAGCGGGCCAACGACCGGCGCAAGATCTGGGACAAGCTCCCCTACGGCATCCCGCTGTGCGTCGGGTTCCTGCTCTACCTCGGGTACGTCCTGGGGCTGGCCGGGTAACCGGCGCCGCCCGCCCGGGCGTTAACCTGGGCAGAATCGGGGCGTCCGGTACGGCTGTAAAAACTGAAGAATCCGCACCCGCCCGGACGATCCTGTGGGCGGGGAAGCAAATCCCGCACGACGCGAAGGCTGGGAACATTCGCTAGAGTCGAGGCGGCCGCCACCCCGGGCACGACCCGGGGGCGCCGCCCGACCCGGGCGACCGGCCGGGCGCGTGCGGGACAGACGAACACGGTTGGGGCTCCGGGTCTTCGGCTCCCGCCTCGGCGGCGGGGCCGGACCCGGCCCGGGGGCACGCCCGCCCCCGGAGGTGGTCGCGGCTCGGCGCCGCGGCCCCCGCCCCGGGTCGTCTCATCCCCTCCGTGAGACGGCCCCGGCGCGGCCAGCCGCCCGGTGGTCCTTGATTGTCTCCGAGGGGTGGCACCCATGAAGCAGAAGAACCTGATCCTGATGGTCGTGGCGGTCGGGTGTGGCCTGGTGGCCGCCTTCCTGACCTCCCAGATGAACGCCAAAGCGACGGTCGAGACCGTCGACGTCGTCGTCGCCGCGTCGGACATCCCGGTGGGCGTCGGCATCGGCAAGGACGACCTGCCCAAGTACCTGAAGCGGAAGACGCTCCCGAAGGACGCGGTCCCGGCGGACATCGTCGAGAACCCGGAGGAGCTGGTGGACCGGCGGCTGATCCGCCCGATCCGGGCGGACGAGACGATCAGCCGCAAGGACCTGATGAAGGGCGGCATCCAGATCCCGCGGGGCAAGCACCTGCTGACCCTCCAGCTGGACACCGCCCGGGCCGCCGCGGGCCTGGCCCAGCCCGGCAGCCGGGTGGACGTGCTGGCCTTCGTGTCGATCAGCAACAAGCTGACCGCCCTGCCGATCCTGGTGGACATGCTCGTGCTGGCCGTCAACGGGCAGACCACGATCGACCCGAACGAGCAGAGCAAGGGCGTGAACACGGTGTCGTTCGCCGCCGACCGGAAGCAGGGGCTGGTGCTCGAGCTCGCCAAGGGCCGCGGCTGCCAGATGAGCCTTCTCCTCCGGCACCCGGAGGAGAAGAACACGGAGAACGACAAGAACTACAACATCGACGAGATCATCACGCTCCTCCAGGACGACAAGAACCCGGCCCGGATCGCCAACGCCGGCGACGGTAACACGAAGCAGTCGGACGAGCCGGCCCCGACCCCGAAGGCCGAGGAGCCGGTCGCCCCGGCCCCGGTCGCCAAGGCCGAGACGGTGAAGGTGCCGTACGCCCTGGTGGACATCAAGGGCGGGACCGAGTTGACCGCCGACCTGATCGGCGACGAGACGGTCTTCGGCACCCGCGACCTGCCGAAGGACGTGGCCGGCGACGCCGTCACCGACCTGAGCACGGTGACCGGCAAGGTGCTGCGGAGCGGCCTCGGCAAGGGCCAGTGGGTGACCCCCGGGCTGGTCGGCCCGGCGCAGCCGAAGCCGAGCCCGATCGAGGCCGAGGCGCCCGGCAAGCTGCCGGCCGCCACCCCGGACCGTCCGGCGACCAGCCCCTCCCGCCCAGGCCCGGGCGGAGGGGACCCGGACCGGAACGCGGGGCGGGCCGCCCCGCCCCTTTGCGAGGAGAGGTGAACGGATGCACCCGACCGCTACCCTCGGGCGGCCCGATCGCCCCGCCGCCGACCCCGACCCCCGCCCCGGCGCCCGCGCCGGAGCAGCGGGTGGACTGACGCCCCGACGGCCCCAGAGTGGTGCGGCACTCCGTGCCGCGCTCTGGAGCCCACCGAGACACCGTGAGACGCACCCGCACCACACGGCGGGTGGACTGACGACGACCACCCCCGCCCCACCGTTCGGCACGATGCCGGCCGGCGGGGCGGGTCGCCCCGGCGGACCGAACTCCGGCCGCCACCCCGGACCGTCCGGGGACCAGCCCCTCCCGCCCAGGCCCGGGCGGAGGGGAACCGGACCGGAACGCGGGGCGGGCCGCCCCGCCCCTTTGCGAGGAGAGGTGAACGGATGCACCCGACCGCTACCCCCCGACGGCCGCTCCTGTGGGGGCTCGTACTGACGGCCGGCATCGCCGGACTCGTCCACGCCCAGCCCCCGGGCCTCCCGGCGCTCCCCGCCGCGGCCGTCCAGGACAAGGACAAGGTCGACCCGAAGGCCCAGCCGCCGAAGGACCGCGACACGGGTGTCCCCGAGGTACGGATCGACCCGCGCACGAACGCCCTGATCATCCCGGTCGGCGGGTTCGTCCGGTTCGACGGCAAGCTCCCGGACATCCCGGCCGACATCCTCGTCAGCCGCGAGGACTTCGTCCAGGTCCGGACCGACCCGAACAACCCGAAGGTGCTGCTGCTGACCGGCCGGGCGCCCGGCCTCGCGCAGATCACCCTGCTGTTCAAGGACCGGCCGCGGCAGACCTACGACGTGGTCGTCCAGCCGGACTTCGAGCTGCTCCGGACGATCATCCGCCGGACCGCCCCGACGGCCAACGTCGAGGTCACCCCGGGCCTGGGTAACACGCTCATCCTGAGCGGGTACGTGACGACCCCGCAGGAGGCCGACACGATCAACCGGCTGGCCATCAGCCAGGTCGGCGGCAACCCGCAGAACGTCATCAACATGCTCCAGATCGGGGGCGTCCAGCAGGTCCAGATCGACGTGGTGATCGCGTCGGTGGACCGGAGCGAGATCCGCAGCCGCGGGTTCGACTTCGCCGTCAGCGGCACCAGCGTCACGTTCAGCAGCCTGGTGAGCGGCCTGCTCACCCCGCCGACCGGGTTCGGCAGCGGCACCGTGGCGTTCAGCCCGAACGCCAACCTGCAGCTGGGCGTCGCCCCGGCCGGGTTCTTCAGCGCCCTCCAGGCGCTGCGGACCGAGGGGCTGGCCAAGTTCCTGGCCGAGCCGCGGGTCGTCACCCAGAGCGGCCGCCCGGCCCAGTTCCTGGCCGGCGGCCGGCAGGCCGTCCTCGGGCCGGCGAGCGGGATCAACGGCCCCGGCGTCGTGTTCGAGCAGGTCGGCACCCAGCTGAACGTCGTCCCGATCGTGATGGGCAACGGCAAGGTGTGGCTCGAGGTCCAGCCGAGCATCCGCACGGTGAACCAGGGGCTCGGCATCCAGACCACGTTCGGCACCACCCCCGGGTTCACCGAGAACTCGATCCAGGTGGCCGTCGAGCTGGAGAGCGGCCAGACGTTCGCCATCGGCGGGCTGATCCAGAACAGCGTCCAGGCGTCGGCCAACAAGGTGCCGGTCCTCGGCGACCTGCCGTTCGTCGGCACCGGGTTCAGCAGCGTCCGGTACGAGGAGCGGGAGAGCGAGCTGGTCATCCTGGTGACCCCGCGGCTGGTCCACCCGATGGACTGCAACCAGGTGCCCCGCCGCCTGCCGGGCCGCGAGACCCGCAGCCCCGACGACTACGAGCTCTTCCTGGAGAACATCCTGGAAGCCCCGCGCGGCCAGCGGAAGGTGTGGAACGGCCGGTGCTACAACGCCGCCTGGAAGTGCGACCCGTCGGCCGCCGTGTTCCCGTGTGCCGGGAACGTGTGCTACGGTCCTAACGGAACTCTGTTGCCGGGCGCGGCCTGCGGCGCGGCCGGGTGTGCGGCCCCCGCCCCCGGGCACCACGGCCAGGCGATCCGCCTGACCCCGGCCCCGGCGGTGGCCCCGGCCGCCGCGGCGGCCGCCCCGGTGACGACCCCGGTGACCCCGGCCTCTGCCCCGGTGACCCCGGCGTCCGCCCCGGTGCCCGAGCAGATGCTCGCGCCGGTGACGCCCCCGATGCCGCCCGGCCCGACGGCGTCGGAGCAACCGGCCCTCCTCCCGGCGGTGCCGGGTGCCCCGGTGGACACGACCCCGGCCGAGCCCCCGGTGGTCCCGGTCAGCCCGGCTCGGAACTGACGTCCGGCCGTTGACAACCCGAGTCGCCCCGCCCCGGCTTCGGCCGGGGCGGGGCCGCTCCGCCCGACCCCGAGCACGCACCCCGACTCTGGTGGCCTCATGCAACGCGTGGCGATCGTCGACCCGACCGAGTCCACCCGCGAGTCCCTCCGCACCCTGCTGCTGGGCGTCGACTTCGTGTGGCTCGAGGCCGAGTGCGCCCGGTACGAGTACTTCTTCGACGTGGTCGCCACGTCCGGCCCCGACCTCGCCATCGTCGCCCTCGACGCCGACAAGCAGAAGGCGCTGGCGATGATCGGCCAGATCTCGGCCGAGAACCCGAAGCTCCCCATCCTCACCATCAGCCACGACCACCAGGCGCTGCTGATGAGCCTCCAGAAGGGGGCGAAGTACTTCCTCACCCACCCGGTCACCCTGGAAGACATGCTCGCCGCCCTGCGGCGGGCGCTCGGGGAGGCGGGCGGGGGCCTGGCCGAGCCGGCGACGGGGGCGGCCGGGCGGCAGAGCGGCGCGAGCAGCGTCATCGCCGTGCTCGGCTCCCGCGGCGGCGTCGGCACCACGACCCTCGCGGTCAACCTCGCCGCCACCCTCGCCGCCGACCCGGCCAGCGCCGCCGCCCTCATCGACCTCGACCTCGCCCTCGGCGACGCCGACATCGCGCTGGAGGTCAACGGGTACGAGAACATCTCGATCGCCGACCTCGCGCGGAACATCGAGCGGCTGGACATGAACTTCCTCCGCCGGGCGATGGCCAAGCACGAGCCGAGCGGGCTGTCGATCCTCCGCCACCCGCTCGAGATCGCCGAGGTCGGCGTGATCCACGAGGGGCACGTCGAGCGGGTGCTGAACCTGCTGAAGATCAGCTACACGCACCTCGTCCTCGACCTGTCCAAGAGCCTGCTCCCGACCGACCTGATGGCCCTGCGCATGGCCGACACGATCCTGCTGGTGGCGCAGCTTGAGCTGAGCAGCCTGCGGAACGTGGTCCGCCTCGTCCACTGCCTCGGCGGCGAGGAGAACCTCGCCGACAAGGTGCGGGTGGTCGTCAACCGGTTCGGGGCGGACACGGTCGAGGAGGGGATCAGCATCAAGAAGGCCGAGGAGGTGATCGGCAAACCGATCTTCTGGCAGGTGCCGAACGACCCGAAGGCGGTCATCGGCGCCCGCGTCTCCGGCCACCCGCTGGTGAAGCACGCCCCGAAAAGCCGGGTCCAGCAGAGCATCACCGGCCTCGCCCAGGCGCTGTACGGCAGGCCGGTCACCGCCGGCCCGGACCGCGGCAGCAAGGGCGGGTGGGGCTTCTTCGGCAAGCGGTAACGAGGTGTGGTTGGTGTTTGGTGTTTGGTGTTTCGCCCGGCCCGCCCACGGCACACGGGACACCAAATACCAAGCACGAAGCACCAAACACCAAACACCAAACACCAAACACCATGAGCCGTCTTCAACAGGGTATCTCGAAGCTCAACAGCCTGAACAACAGCGGCGGGAGCGGCATCTCCCGGCTGACGAGCCCGAGCTCCGCCGGGGGCAACGGCGGGAAGAACTACGACGAGCTCAAGCGGCAGATCCACTCGAAGCTCGTCGAGCGGCTCGACTTCACCCGGGTGAAAGACCTGTCGTCCGACGCCATGCGGCGCGACATCCGCCGGGTCATCGAGCACCTGTGCGACACCGAGAACCCGCTCCTCAACCGGATCGAGCGCGAGAAGCTCATCGAGGAGATCCTCGACGAGACGCTCGGGTTCGGCCCGCTCGAGATCCTGCTCAAGGACCCGACCATCAGCGACATCCTGGTGAACGGGCCGAGCAAGGTGTACGTCGAGCGGCGCGGCAAGCTCGAGAAGACGGACGTGAAGTTCCGCGACAACGACCACCTGCTCCAGATCATCGACCGCATCGTGTCGAAGGTCGGCCGGCGCGTCGACGAGACGAGCCCGATGGTGGACGCGCGGCTGCCGGACGGTTCCCGCGTGAACGCGGTCATCCCGCCGATCGCGCTCGACGGGGCGAGCCTCAGCATCCGCCGCTTCGGCGCCAACCCGCTGAAGCTCGAGGACCTGCTCAACTACAAGGCGTTCACCCCCGAGATGGCGATGCTGATGGAGGCGTGCATCAAGGCCCGCCTCAACATCCTCATCAGCGGCGGTACGGGGTGCGGCAAGACGACGCTGCTCAACACGCTGTCCAGCTTCATCCCCGGCGACGAGCGGGTGGTGACGATCGAGGACGCGGCCGAACTCCAGCTCCAACAGGACCACGTCGTCCGGCTGGAAACCCGCCCGCCGAACATCGAGGGCAAGGGCGCCGTGACCACCCGCGACTGCGTGCGGAACGCCCTGCGCATGCGGCCCGAGCGCATCATCATCGGTGAGGTGCGTGGCTCCGAGGCGCTGGACATGCTCCAGGCCATGAACACGGGCCACGGCGGGTCGCTGGCGACGCTCCACGCCAACACCCCGCGCGAGGGGCTCACCCGGCTCGAGACGATGATCATGATGGGCGGGTTCGAGCTCCCGGTGAAGGCGATGCGGCAGCAGATCAGCTCCGCCATCGACCTCATCATCCAGGCGAACCGCCTCCAGGGCGGGCCGCGCAAGATCACCAGCATCACGGAAGTGATGAACATGGAGCAGGACGTCATCATCATGCAGGAAGTGTTCCGCTTCCGGCAGCTCGGGATCGACCAGAACAGCCGGGCGTTCGGCCAGTTCGAGTCGACCGGCGTCCGCCCGACGTTCATCAACCGGCTCGAGGCGAAGGGCGTGAAGCTCCCGAGCAACATGTTCGCCGAGCGCGTGCTGATGCGCGACTAGGTCGATGCGGAAGGCGGGGTCGAATCCGTCCGGCCGTGACTCGCCGAGCGGCCGGTTCGTAACCCCGCGTGCCGAATTCCGCGCCCCGAATGACGAGTACGCTGCGACCGAAAAAATCGCCCCGACCCGACCGCAAAGTCAAAAGACGCGAACTAGAGTTCCCACGGACGGGAGACGCCCAACACCCCCCGCCGCCCTGCGGGCGGACGCCCGGCACGGCCCCGCATCCAGGACCACACCGATGATGGCGACCCTCGCTCCGCTCATCCCGTTGTTCGTCGGCGGCCTGGTCGTCGCCGCCATCGTCCTCCTGTTCCTCGCGTTCAGCGGGCGGGCGGAGGAGCGGGCGAACGAGCGGCTCGACGTGCTCGTCGGGCGGAACGTCCGCCGCGACTCGTCGGCCGACATGCTCCTCAAGCAGGCGCTCCAGGAGCAGGACCGGCGGACGTTCCTCGACCGGATCACGCCGACGGCGTTCAACCTGACGAAGGTGTTCGAGCAGGCGGACGTGAACATCAAGCCGAGCGCCCTGTTCGGCATCTCGCTCGGCCTGGCCGCCTTCGGGGCCGGGGCGAGCGTGTGGCTGGCGAACATCTACGTCGCCCCGATCGGCGGGATCATCTGCTTCTCGCTCCCGTGGGTGTGGCTGTACGTGACCCGGGCGAACCGGCTGAAGAAGTTCGCGGCGCAGCTGCCGGACGCGATGGAACTCGTCGCCCGGGCGCTGCGGGCCGGGCACTCGCTGGCCGCCGGGATGCACGTGGTCGCGGAGGAGATGCCGCCCCCGGTGTCGAAGGAGTTCGCCCGCGTCTACGACGAGCAGAACCTCGGCATCTCGCTGGAGGAGACGCTGGACGGGATGTGCGAGCGGGTGCCGAACCTGGACCTCCGGTTCTTCGTCACGAGCGTGGCCATCCAGCGGCAGACCGGCGGCGACCTGGCCGAGATCCTGGACCGGATCGGGCACGTGATCCGCGAGCGGTTCAAGATCCTCGGGCAGGTGAAGGCGCTGACGGCCGAAGGCCGGCTCTCCGGGGTGGTGCTGATCGCCCTCCCGATCGGCCTGTTCCTGATGATGATGTACATGAAGCCCGACTACATCGAGCTGCTGTGGAAGGACCCGCTCGGGGTGAAGATGTCCGTCGGGGCGATCATCCTCATGATCATCGGCAGCTTCGCCATCAAGAAGATCGTGGACATCAAGGTGTAGTTCTCAGTCGTCAGTGGTCGGTCGTCGGCCGGACCGGCCGGCGCCGGCCGCCCGCGCCCGTGGCGACTACCACCGTGTGCCCGACCGACCACTGACGACCGACACCCACCTACTCAGGACACGCACCGAGGGGCTCCCGTGGAACTGTTCGCGTTCTTCTCCGCCGAGGAGCTCGCCCCGATCTTCGTGTTCGGGGCCATCGTCGCCGGCACGTTCTGGGTGCTGTCCGCGATCTCCAGCCGGAACAGCCAGGCGGAGGAGCGGCTGGAGCGGATCGGGCGGCCGAAGTCGCTCATGGACATCGACGTGACCAGCCCCGAGAGCCGGCAGCGGTTCTCCGGGCTCAAGGACATGTTCAGCAGCCTCGGCGGGGCGATGGAGCCCCAGAGCGAGCTGGAGAAGAACTCGCTCCGGGTCAAGCTCGCCAACGCCGGGTTCCGGAGCGAGCAGGCGGCGGCCGTGTACCAGGGCCTCCGCGTAGTTTGCCTAGTCGGGTTCCTCCTCCCGGCCCTTTTCTTCTTCCTACTCAAAGACGGGTTCACCCTCCGGTCGATGGAATGGACGGTGTTCCTCGGCGGGCTCGGGTTCTACCTCCCCCAGATCACCCTGTGGGCCCTGGTGTCCACCCGGCAGAAGGAGATCTTCCTGACGCTGCCGGACGCCCTCGACTTGCTGGTGGTGTGCGTCGAGTCCGGGCTCGGCCTCGACGCGGCCCTGCGGAAGGTGACCGAGGAGATGAAGGGGCACGCGAAGATCCTGTGCGAGGAGTTCCAGCTCGCCAACCTGCAGCTCCAGATGGGGCGGCCGCGGCGCGAGGTGCTCCACGACCTCGGCGTCCGCACCGGGGTGGACGACGTGCGCAGCCTCGCGGCCATCCTGATCCAGGCGGACCGGTTCGGGTCGAGCATCGCCCAGGCCCTCCGGGTGCAGTCGGACTCGATGCGGACCCGGCGGCGGCAGCTGGCCGAGGAGAAGGCCGCGAAGACGGCGGTCCAGCTGATCTTCCCGCTGGTGCTGTTCATCTTCCCGGCGATCTTCGTGGTCCTGGTCGGCCCGGCGGCGATCCAGATCTCGCGGAACCTGTTGAAGGCCGGGTGACCGGCCGGCGGAAGCGACGACGACCCCCCGCACGCGGGCAGGACGCCCGACCGGGGTTCTCAAGGAGGAGAGCGATGACCCGATCCATGCGGCGGGCGGCGGCGGCGGTGGTGGCCGGCGGGCTGGCGGCGACCGGGTGCCACGGCACCGGCACGGCCACCGCGCACGGCCCGAATGCCCAGCCCGAGGGCTGGACCCGGTACTACAACGCGGTGGACCCGTGCTGGCCGGAGCGGTACAACGCGGTCGCCCGGGCCGAGACCCTGGCCCCGTTCGCGACCCAGGTCAACAACGGCCGCGTCCTCGAACAGACCATCTGGAACTGGCACTTCGAGTCCGGGTCGGACGTGATCACCCCGGCCGGGCAGGCCAAGCTCGACGCCATCGCCCAGGTCCGGCCGCAGCCGGACGGGCGGGTCTACATGCAGGTGGCCCGCGACGTGCCCGCCTACGGGGCCGGCGGCCTCGACACGGTCGCCGCCCGGCGCGAGGAGCTGACCGCCAAGCGGGCCGAGGCGGTGCGGAAGTACATGGCCGCCCAGCCGAGCCTGCACGGGGTCAACTACGAGGTCTTCATCCACGACGCCCCGGTCCCGTCGATGCCGGCCGACTTCTCGGCCCGGGGGTACCGCGGCCAGGCGCTCGGGTACGTGGGCGGCCTCTCCACCGGCGGCACCGCGGTCACCTCGACCGGCACCGGCACCACCACGACGAACACCAACACCGCGCCCGGCGGCCAGGGGCCGTCCGGGCCGGGCGGCCCGGGCAGCCCGGGCTCCGGCCCCGGCACCGGCGGCAGCGGCGGGCCGAACTACTGACCCTTCGGGGAAGGATGACGGCGGGGGGATGACGGCCGAAGGCACCGCCCTTCGGCCGTCATCCCCCCGCCTTTCCGTTCGCCCCTCATCCCCCACCCTTCCGCCGTCATCATCACCCTTCCCGCGGTTTGTGACCTAGAGTTGAATCGCCCGCACCCCGGACGCACCCCGATGACCCGCCCGCTCCTGCTGGCCCTGGCCCTCGCCCTGTCCGCCGGTCCCGCGGCCGCCGCCGACCCCGCCCCGGTCGCCCCGCTGTTCGGCGGGTACGCGTCGAACTTCGTCGACCACTGGGTCGAGTACTTCCGCAAGCAGAACGGGATCGTGATGCTCGCCCTCGGGATCGGGGCGGTCTCGCTGTTCATCATCACCCGCGGGAAG
>JAFKFQ010000736.1:0-1432 GCA_017308215.1 bacterium
ATTCATCGCGGATGCGAAGCCCGCGATAGATCGGCATGCCGTTGGTCTTGGCCTTGTGGAATTGCTGCGCGCTCTCCCCGCCAGGGGCCGTCCATGTGCGCTTGGCCGCATCGGAAAGGCGGCGATAGAAGGTGGTGTCCTTGACCTTGATCGTGCCGGATGCGCCGCAGAAGCGCTCATAGGAGCAATAGAGGTCGAAGGGCTTTTCCGCGTCGCGATCATCGCCCGTCACATCGCAGGCATTGCGGATGAATGTGCCGACCGGATCCTCCTCGTCGCGATATTCCTGCGTGGCGTCGAGGATGTCGCGCGGCTGGCACATCCGGTACGGGCGGTTCGTCGGCTTGTACCACTTCTGGATCAGGTAGTCCACGCCCCGCTCGTCGTACTCGATCCGCTTCCCCCGGCACACCAGCTCCCAGATCATCCGGAACTGTGACTCCTCCGGGTCGCGGATCTCGATCTTGAACTTGATCCGCCGCAGGAACGCCTCGTCCGCCAGTTGGTGCGGGTCGAGGTTGGTGCTGAAGATGAGGATCTGGTCGAACGGCACCTCCACCTTCGTGCCGGTCACCGTGTTGAGGTAGTCGTACTTCTTCTCCAGCGGCACGATCCAGCGGTTGAGCAGGTCCATCGCCCGGACCTGCTGGCGGCCGAAGTCGTCGATCATGAAGATGCCGCCGTTGGCCTTCATCTGCAGCGGCGCCTCGTAGAACTTGCCCGTCGGGTTGTACTTCAGGTCGAGCATCGCCATCGTCAGCTCGCCGCCGACCACGATCGTCGGCCGCTTCACCCGCACGTACCGCTGGTCGTGGCCGGCCGCCTTCTTCAGGAACGCCGTCTCGGTCGGGCTGTCGGCGTCGGGGGTGTCGCCGAGCGGGGTGTGCTGGATCGGGTCGAACACCTTGATGACCTGCCCGTTCGCCTCGACCGCGTGCGGGACGTAGATCGCGTCGCCCATGAGGCGCGTGATCCGCTCGGCCACGCTCGTCTTCCCGTTCCCGGGGTAGCCGAAGAAGAAGATCGACTGGGCCGAGTTGATCGCCGGGCCGATCTCGTTGAGCACCGCGTCGGTGATGATGAGGTCCTCGAACGCCTTGCGGATGCTCCGCCGCGTCACCACCATCTTCTTGATCGTCTGGGCCAGCACGCTCTCGACGTAGTCGGCGAACGGGACCGGCGCCGGGCCGACGTAGCTCGTCTTCTCCATCGCCTCCTGCACCGCGGCCGTCCCCTTCGGCGGCTTGAGCTCGTACACGAAGCTGGCGTCGCCGCTCGACCCGCGCTGGCCGACGATGTCGATGAGGGACTGCTTCCGCATCCCCTGGAGGACCGGGTTGAGGACGGCGAACGGGAGGGCCATCTCGCGGGCGAGCTCGGCCCCGGTGAGCTGCCCGCGGGTGAAGATCATCCGCAGCGTCAGGTCGAACAG
>JAFKFQ010000736.1:1437-1917 GCA_017308215.1 bacterium
GCAGGGCGAACAGGAATGGCAGGTCGAGGCCGAGGTGCTCCCACTTGGTCGGGACGCGCGGCGAGTAGTAGGAGCCGGTGACCGGCACCGCCTCCTCGTCGGTCGGGGGCGGGTCGCCGATGAGGGTGACGCCCTCGAGGTCGCCCACCCGCTGGGCGTCGGCGAGCAGCGCCTCGTAGTGGAGCTGGTGGAGGCGGAGGTGGGCGATGGCCTCCTGGTCGTTGCGGGCCTCGGCCTGGGCGAGGCAGTCCTGCACCGCCGGGGCGATGACGTACTTCACCCCGTCGATGTACATGTGGTGCAGGTACTCCCCCGGGCGGACGTAGCAGTCCGGAGTGTGGTACGGCACCTGGAGCATCTGGTGGTAGAACTCTTCGGCGATGATGAACCGCATGCGTCGGCCGCTCCTGGGGGCGCCGAATCATAGAACACGGGATTCGGGTGGGGCGCGAAAGTGAACGTACAACCGCTCGCGGCTCG
>JAFKFQ010000737.1 GCA_017308215.1 bacterium
CCACGATCAGGATCGTGGTCGAAAGCCCGTCCGTCACGTCGCCCGTATGCACCTTCTTCGCCGCGTTCCACACCGTCTCGTCGCCGACGACCGCGAGGTAGTTCGTCGTCGTGCTCCCCGGCTTGGTTGCGGCGTGGAACTGGTAGAGGCGCGGCATCCGGTCGGCGAGCTTGCGGTTGTTCGGGCCGTCCCACGGTTCGTCGAAGCGGTACTGCTCGTACAGCGCCTGCTGCTCGATGTACGGCATGATCAGGACGCGCCACGAGTGCCACGGCCGCCCGTCCGGGCCGAGGACGTAGGGCGGCGGGTAATGGCCGTGCGTGTCGTGGTAGCTGGCGACCGCCAGCGCGAGTTGTTTGAGGTTTCACTGGTCCGCCGCGCGGCTGGCCTCGCGCCGCACCTTCTCGACCAGTTTCACGAACCCGACCCCGGTCGCCGCCAGAAGGGCAACCGTGACGACGGCGACGGCCCGGCGGTGGCGCCGCAGCCAGGAGGGGGAGAGGTCGGACATCGGGTGCCCCTCGGGGAGATGCCGTTCACCGTACCCGGCGTCCTGGCGCGCCGCAACACTGTGGTGCGGCACTCCGTGCCGCGGCGGCGTGGGAGCATCCGGCCGAAATCGCAGGCACCCGACGGGAGGCGGCACGGAGTGCCGCACCACAGTGTGGTCACTTCTCCATGTCGGCGAGCCAGTGGAGGATGATCGCGGCGTAGTACGTCGGGCCGGCGCCGGACGGGTCGCCGGGGCGCACGCCGTAGCCGCCGTCGGCGTTGCGGCACGCCGCCACGAACGCCCGCAGCGCCGCCCGCCCCTCTGTACCACTCGGCCGCTCGCGCATCAGCATGAAGGCCCGCATCACCCGGTACGTCGATTCCAGGTCCGACGCCGCGCCGCCGCGGCCGTACCCGCCGTCGCGGCGCTGGCCTTGCTGCAACACGTCGTCGAGCTTGTTCGCGCCGACCAGCTCGCGCCGCGGGACGCCGAGCCGCAGCTTCATGGCGATCACCGACGCCGTTTCACGGGCCAGCGCGTCGTCGGTGCGGCCGGCAGTGCCGGTCGGGCCGAGTTCGCGGTCGGCGATGTCGAGCCACGGCTTCAGGTCGAACGGACACTCCTTCACGCCCCACGCCTCGACCGCCGCGGCGGCGATGCGCACGTCCTCGAACGTCGTGGCGTTGGCCTTCAGGTAGTCGAGCGACTTGCGGAAGCGGTCCTTCGGCACTCCGAGCTCGACTGCCGCCATCACGCCGACGCTGGTGAGCGTCACGTCCGCCTTGCCGCCGGGCGCGTCGGCGAACCCGCCGGTGGCCGGGTCGAAGCACGCCATCACGAACGCGGCGTGCGCGTCGGGGTGCGGCGTCTTCTGGCCGTTGTACTTCAGCGCCCGCACCGCCGCCGACGTGGCGCGCAGCCCCGGCTTCGCGCCCGC
>JAFKFQ010000606.1 GCA_017308215.1 bacterium
GCGGCGACCGCCGCGGAGATCGAGAAGCAGTACGCCGACCGGGCGCAGCCCGAGGCCGTGAAGATGCTCGTGGCGATCCTCCGTGGGTCGTATATGGGGCCAGGCGAAGGCTGGTTCGGCCCCGCCAAGAGCCGATACACCTGGGCGTGGCTCGCCGCCCGCCACGGCCTCGAGCCCGCCGCGAAAGGACTCCCCCGCGCCCAGTTCAAGGGGCCGCCGGACCTGTTCGCCCGGCTCGACCGCGACGGCGACGGCACCATCTCCCCCGCCGACCTCGACTGGTCCGACCGCAGCCCCTACGTCCAACAGGCGGCGATGGTCACCCGACTCTTCCGCCGCATGGACGCCGACGGGAACTCGAAGCTGTCCCGCGAGGACTTCGAGGCGTTCCTGAAGCGCGCCGGCGGCGGCAAGGACTACCTCACGCCCGACGACCTGCGCGCGGCTCTACTCTCGGCCGGCCCGGGCGGGTTTCTCCCGGGCGACGGGCCGACCATCCCGATGCTCGTGAAGGGGCTGTACGCGAGCGAGGTCGGGTCTCTCCACGAGGGGCCGGCGGTCGGCGCGCCGGCGCCGGACTTCACGTTGAAGGCGGTGGACGGGAAGGAGAGCGTGACGCTGTCGAAGCTGGTCGGCCCGAAGCCGGTCGTGCTGGTGTTCGGGAACTTCACGTGCGGCCCGTTCCGGGCGATCTTCCCGGAGGCCGACACGCTGTACGCCCGGTACAAGGACCGGGCGACGTTCCTGATGGTCTACGTCCGCGAGGCGCACCCGCTCGACGGGTGGAAGATGGAGTCGAACACAAAGGTCGGCGTGGCGGTGAAGCAGCCGACGACGACCGCCGAGCGCGCCGCCGTGTGTGAGTTGTTCCGCGACAAGTTGAAGCCGGCGATGCCGGTGGTGGTGGACGACATCGCCGACACCGCCGGGAACGCCTACAGCGGGATGCCGGCGCGGTTCTACGTCATCGACCCGGCCGGGAAGGTGGCGTACCAGAGCGGGCGCGGGCCGTTCGGGTTCAAGGCCGGGGAGATGGAGCAGGCGCTGGTGATGAGCCTGCTCGAAGCCGCCCCGGCGCCGAAGGACGACGCGGCGGCGTGGGACCGGCTGCCGCGGCCCGAGGCCCCGCCGCTCCCGGCGTGGGCGGTGAAGCTCTCGGAGTCGTTGCCGAAGACGACGGCGCGGATGCTCGAGCTCGACTACCTCCACCGCGCCGAGAACCCACTGGGGAACGTCCTCGCGGCGCGAGTGCGGCTGGCAGTGGCGCAGGCGCTCGACAGCCGGTACGGGGTTGCCACCGCGACCGCCGACCTGGCGCGGGCCGGCGTGCCGGCGGAGCCCGGCGCGGACTCGCCGGCGGTGGCGTTCGCCCGCAAGCTCACCACCGAGGGGCACGCCGTCACCGACGCCGAGTTCGCGGCCGTGCTGAAGCAGTACGGCCCGGAGCGGACGACGGCGCTGGTCCACTCGGTCGCCTACGCCAACTTCCACAACCGCATCGTGCTCGGGCTCGGCGTCGAGCCGCGGCCGGACCCGCCGGTGTTGGTCGCGTTCGACGCCGCGAAACTGGCCGCCGTCGCCACCCCGCCGCGGCCGCCGTGGGACGACGTCACGAAGGCCGACCACGCCGGGCCGCGGATCAGCCCGGCGTGGTCGAAGGGCGGGGCGGACGCGCTCGGCACCGCGCTGGCCGCGCAGACGGACCGCGCCCTCCGCATCCCGCTCCCCGACGCGGCGCGGTTCGAGGGGCTCGCCGGCCGGGAGAAGGAACAGGCGCAGCGCATCCTGTGGAACACCGTGAGCAGCGGGTATCAGCCGAAGATGACGCGGGCGTGGTTCGCGTGCCTCGGGGCGTACTACGAGGAGTCGAAGGTGGACCGCGTATTCACCAACTCGATGTTCTGGGTGGTGACGCGGACCAACGACTGCTTCTACTGAATGGGCCACAGCGAAATGCTGCTCGCGGTCGCGGGCCTCAAACACGACGAAGTGGCGGCGCGGGTGAAGAAGCTGGCGACGGGCGACTGGTCGGACTTCCCGCCGGCGGAGCGGGCGGCGTTCGGCCTGGCGTACCGGCTGAGCCGGGAGCCGGCGCGGGTGACGGCGGCCGACCGGGCGGCGCTGGCGGCGGCGTTCGGCGAGCTTCGGGCGGTGGACCTGATCTGGTACACCGCGTGGTGCAACTACATGACCCGCGTGGCCGACGCCTTCCAGCTCCCGCTGGAGCGCGACAACGTGTTCACTCCGGCGGCGGCGAAGGGCAACTAGCGAAAGTGGTAGGCACACTCCGTGTACCGTGGCAGAAGAACGGCACACGGAGTGTGCCTACCACTTCGTAGCCACCACGCACCACTCGAGCGGACCTCGGGCGGTGTGGCGGGTGAAGTCGTGGTGGGGACGGCGTCCCGCCGGCCGTCGGGCAGCCGAGACGGCTGCCCCACCATACCCGTCATTCCCCCCACCCGAAGCCCGCTAACGCACGGGCGGCCGGCGAATCAACCCCATGCCATCGCCGCGTCCACGTCCGCCGGCGCGCCGAAGCCGATGATCGCCGCGGTCACCGCCGGGTGCGCCAGCGCGAACCGGACCGCCGCCGGTGCGTCGGCCCGCAGCGCGGCGGCGCGGGCCGCGTCGCGCTCGTACAGCGCGAGCGGGAAGTACGGCGTCTTCAGCGTGTGCGCGCTCGGCGGGCGGCCGAGCAGCGCTCCGCCGGCGAACACGCGGATGGCGAACACTCCCATCCCGACCGCGGCGCAATCGGCGAACACGTTGCCGTAGTCGGTATCGCCCTCGACGAGTGCGCCCGGCGTACCGGCGCTCGGGTTCAGCAGGTTGTACGGTGACTGCACCGTGTCGAACGCCCCGGACCGGATCACCGCGCGCAGCGCTGCCGGGTGGCCGGTGCCGGTCAGGCCGATGAACTGTGTCAGGCCGTCGGCCTTCACGCGCTCCAGCGCGGCGAGGACGCCGCCGGGGCGCAGCACGTCCGCCGGCGCCACCGCGTTCGCCTCGTCGCCGCGGGTCGTCGTGATGCCGTTGTGCAGTTGCAGCAGCGTGACGCGCGGCAGCCGCAGCCGGGCGAGGCTGTCGCGCACCGACCGCGCCACCGCTCCCGCGGGGTCGTCGAGCCGGTCGAGCGGCACGCGGACCTTCGTGGCGACGTGAACGTCGGCGGCGCCCAACTCCGTGAGCACGCGACCCAGGTTCGCCTCTGAGCGCCCGTCGCCGTAGCCGGCGGCGGTGTCGAACCAGTTCACACCGCACTCGATCGCCCGCGCCACGGTCGCGCGCTGGAGCGCGGCGTCGTCACCGGTCATCAGCCCGGACACCGGCCCGGCGCCGAACGCGACCGCCGACACCGCCACCCCTGTCCGCCCCAGGACGCGCCGGTTCATACCGTACCCCCCGCGTCGAACGCGCGAACGACACTGCTGTTGTCGCACTCGCCGAACCCGTCGCGGACCAACTGCGTGAGCAGCCGTTCGTGGAGATCGCTGAGTGGAAGGGTCGCGCCGGTCGCGGCCCCCTGCGCCAAGATCAGTCGTACGTCCTTGAGGTGCTGCGCCAGCCGGGCCTCGGGGGCGAAGTCGCCGGCGAGCATTTTTGGCCCCTTCGTGTCCATCACCCGGCTGTACGCCGCGCTGGCCCGTAACACGTCGAGCAGCGCCGCCGGGTCGAGGCCGCACGCCCGCGCGAACCCGAGCCCCTCGGCGAGTACGGCGCGGTTCAGCCCGAGCACCAGGTTCACCGCCAGCTTCGCCCGCGCCCCGCTTCCCCACGGGCCGACGTGGACCCACCGCCGCGCGAACAGGCGGAACACCGCCTCGGCCGCGGCGAACGCCTCCGCCCGACCGCCGACCGTCACCACGAGCTCGCCCAGTGCCGCCTCCCGGCTGGAGCCGGTGAGCGTGGCGTCGAGGTACTCGGCGCCGGCCGCGTGGAGGCGCGCGCCGGCCGCCGCCGTCGCGTCCGGGTCGCCGGTCGTTGTGTCGATCACCGTCACCCCGGCGAGCGCGTCGCCCGCTTCCGCGAGCACGGCGGCGACCGCGGCGCTGTCGGGCAGGCTGAGCACGACCGTCCGCGCCGCCTCGAACACGCCCCACACCGACGGCGCGACCGACCCGCCCGCCGCGGCGAGGCGCCGGCGACACTCGTCGCGCAGGTCGAAGCCGACCACGCGAAGCCCGGCGCCGAGGAACCGCCCGGCGAGCGCGCCGCCCATTAGCCCGAGGCCGACCACGCCGACCGTGTCCACGTCAGTCCTCCAGCCGACCGGTCGCGTCGCGCGGGACGAGCCACACGACGAGCATCCCGGCGGCGTAGATCATCCCGGTCCAGAACCCGACGCGGGCGTAGTCGCCGCCGAAACGGTCGAGCAGGAACCCGGCCGACAGCACGACCACGCCGGCCACGACACGCCCGGTGTTGAACGACACGCCGGCGCCGGTGGCGCGGACGCGCGTCGGGAACAGTTCGGGCAGGAACAGCGGGAGCCATCCGAAGTAGGTGATGCCGACGAACCCGAGCACGAACGCCGCGAGCTGGAACTGCGGGTGGAGCGGGTCGAGCTGCGTGAAGATGACGCTGCTCGCGGCGCACGCCCCGAGGCTGATGAGGAAGTAACTGAGGCGCCGACCGACGGCGCCGGCGACCAGCCCGCCGAGGAGGCTTCCGAACACGGCGCCGCCCGAGCGCGTGATCTGCGTCTTCGCCTTCGTGCGCGGGTCGGCGGGCGGCTTCGCCGCCGCGGGGCCGCCGACGGCCGCGGCCGTCGCCGTGTGCTGCACCGCGTCGGACCACGGCACCAGCCAGTTCGCGTTCGCCGCCGACCCGACCACCGGGATCGCCCCGAGCAGCACGCCGAGCGCCGTCCGCGACAGCAGCGGCGGGCGCAGCACCTCCGCCACCAGCGCGCGGGCCGCTTGGACGCCGCGGGTGGCGAGCCAGCGCGGCGACTCGGGCACGAGGAATAGGATGACCACGCCGAGCAGCGCCGGCGACGCGCCGACGAGGAAGACCCATCGCCACGAGTCCTGGGTGATCGGGACGTAATAGCCGATGACGCCGAGGAGCACGAAACCGACGTTCGCGGCGGCGCCGAGGAGGCCGGCGGTGAGCGGGCGGGAGGCGTCGGGCCACGCCTCGGCGACGAGCGCGACGGCGTTCGGCCACACCCCGCCGACGCCGAGGCAGGCGACGAATCGCAGGACCAGCATCGCCTCGGCCGAGCTGCACTCGTGACAGGCGAGTGTCACCAGCGAGTAGCAGAGGACGCTGGCGGCCATCGCCCGGGTGCGGCCGGCGCGGTCGCCGAGGGCGCCGAACACCCACCCGCCGGCCGCGGCCCCGAACAGGAACGCCGCCTGGTACCACGCGAACCAGCGCGTGACAACCGCCTCCGGCGTGTCCGGCCCGAGCAGGTCAAGCGTCATCTGCCGGTGGACGAGGACGAACAGCGAGATTTCGAGCCCGGCGAACAGCCACGCGAGGAACGCCGCCACCAGCACCCCGGCGCGGGCGCGGCGGGTGAGCGCGGGGGCCAGCGGCGGGGCCGATGTCGTCACGGGCGGGAGTCGCGGAGTGCGGGGGTGAGTCGCGGCCCCCGACTGTACCCCGCCGGCCGCGCCGCTTCAACCGGCTGTTAGTGCGGTTTCAGCGGTGGTGTATGGGCTGGTAGCCGCAGGCTTGAGCCTGCGCCCGCGTGGCGCAGGCTCAAGCCTGCGGCTACCAGCCTACTGCTACCAAACCGGGGCCGCCGCCATACCGCCGCCGAAGCGACACTCGCCCGCCGCGCGAGCGGCGGCGGGCCGGTCACGGCGCCGGGGTGACGAGGTCCGAGAGGGCGCTGCGAACGGCGGCGAGCAGATCGGCGGGGCGGTACGGCTTGCTCAGCAGCCCCGCAGAGCCCTCCAGCGAGGCCACGTCGTCGGCCGAGTAGCCGGTCGAGAACAGCACGCGGGCGGTCGGGTCGAGGTCGAGGATCTGCTCGAAGGCGTCGCGGCCGGACATCCGCGGCATCACCACGTCGAGGACGACCAGCCCGATCTCGCCGCGGTGGGCGGCGAACGCCGCCACCCCCGTCACCCCGTCGTCGGCGGTGAGCACGCGGTAGCCGGCCCGCTCCAGCACGGAGCGGCCGAGCTCGCGGATCATCACCTCGTCGTCCACCAGCAGGACCGTGCGGCCGGCCGCGGCGTCGTCGGGGCGCGGGGCGGGGACGGGGATTTCCGGCGGCGTCGGCGTGTTCTCGGGCGAGACCACGGGGGCGGCCGGCAGGTACACGTCGACCCGCGTGCCGGCGCCGGGAACGGTGGTGACCTCGACCCGGCCGCGGTGCTGCTCGACGATCCCGCGGACCATCGGCAGCCCGAGCCCGGTCCCCTTGCCGACCTCCTTCGTGGTGAAGAACGGGTCGAACACCCGGTCGCGCACCTCGGCGGTCATCCCGACCCCGGTGTCGGCCACGCCGAACCGGACGAACGGCTCGGCGGCGGGCGCGTCGGCCGGGTCGTCGGCCGCGCGCCCGGGCGGCGCGTCCGCCGGCTCGGCCGACAGGGTGATCGTGCCGCCGGCCGGCAGGGCGTCGCGGGCGTTGACGCCGAGGTTCAGCAGCGCCTGGTGGAGCAGCCCCGCGTCGGCGAGGGCCGGGCCGCAGCCGGGCGCCACCTCGACCCGCACCCGCACCTTCGGGTCGGCGCCCCACGCGACCGCGGCGGCGACCGCCGACAGCGCCCCGACCGGGTCCACGGGGCCGGGCGCCATCTGGTTGCGGCGGGCGTAGCCGAGGAGCTTGCGCGTCAGGTCGGCGGCGCGGGCGGCGGCCTGCTCGGCGGCGGCCAGCAGCGGCCGGCTCGCGTCGTCGGCCGACAGCCGGGCCAGCGCCAGGTTCCCGCCGATGACCGTCAGCAGGTTGTTGAAGTCGTGCGCCACCCCGCCGGCGAGGTGGCCGACCGCCTCGACCTGCTGCGACTGGCGGAACTGCTCCTCCAGCCGCCGCCGGGCGGTCACGTCGATCGACACGCCGAGCCCGTACTCGAACCCGCCGTCGTCGGCGCGGATGGCCGACACCGACACCTCGGCCCAGACCACGCCGCCGTCCGGGCGGACGTACCGCTTCATCACCTCCAGCCGGTCGCGCCCGCCGGCGAGCAACTCGGCCATCAGCGGGGCCTGTGTGGCCCAGTCGTCCGGGTGGGTGATGGCGGCCGGCACGAGCTCCAGCAGCGCGCCGAGCGGCCGCCCGGTGAGCGCCACGAACGCCGGGTTGGCGGCGACGAACCGGCCGTCCGGCCCGGTGAGCGAGACGCCGGCCGAGGCGCTGTGGAAGATGCCGCGGAACAGGTTCTCGCTCCGCCGCAGCGCGTCCTCGGCCCGCCGCCGCTCGGTCACGTCGAGGAGCAACCCGTTCCAGTCGCTCCCGCCGTCCGGCCGCGGGGTGGGGTGCGACCGGACGTGGAGCCACCGCAGCGCGCCGCCGCGGGTGTGGCTGCGGAACTCGTACTCGAACGGGCGCAGCGCCGCGAACGCCGCCACCTCGGCCGCGCGGAACCCGGCGACGTCGTCGGCGTGGATCAGCCGGTAGAGGGTGTCCGGGTCGGCGATCACCTCGGCCGCCGGGACACCGAGGAGGGTTTCGATGCCGGCACTGACATGGGCGAACCGCGGCGGGCCGCCGGGCGGGACGACGACCTGGTAAACCGCCCCGTCCGGAAGGTTGTCGCCGACGGCGCGGACGCGCTCCTCGCCGGCCCGGTACGACTCCTCGGCCCGGTCGGCGGCCGGCGCTCCGGCGACCGCCCACGCCGCCAGCCCGGCCACCGCGGCGAGCAGGCTGAGTAGGCTGAGCTTCAGCGGCAGCACCAGGTCCGGGGCGAAGAGTACGACGCCGGCGGCCGCCAGGAGGAGCCCGGCGGGGGCGACGAAGCGGCGGTGGGGCGACCGGAGGGGGACGGTCATCGACGCGACCGGACGGCGGCCCGATCGGTGCAATCCGCGGGCGGAGAAAGCCTGGACTGATTGAACCATACCGCCCTGCTTAGCGAGTTCCAGGCCCGCTCGACCGAAAAACCGGTGGAAGAATATTGTTCTCAGAAGAAAGTTCACTCCGAGGGTGAAACCGCGCCCCTCGCCTCGCCCGGAACTGTGGGTTAACCACGTATCCTGGCAGCGGTTAGGTTCTGGCCGACGGACTACGACTGAGGGCCGAATGGGCTACCCGAACCTGCGGGCATGCGTCGCCGACCTGGAGCGGACCGGGCAACTAGTGCGCCTCCCCGCCGAGATCGACCCGCACCTCGCCGCCGCCGCCGTCCACCGCCGCGTCTACCGCGCCGGCGGGCCGGCGCTGCTGTTCGAGCGCGTCCGCGGCACGCCGTTCCCGATGGTGTCAAACCTGTTCGGGACGCCGGCCCGAGCGCGGTTCCTGTTCCGCGACGCGCTCGCCGTCGTCCGCAAGCTCGTCGAGCTGAAGGTCGATCCCGGCCACTTCGCGCGGCGCCCGTGGCGCTACTGGGAAGTGCCGTTCGCGGCGTGGAAGCTCCGTCCGAAGGTCGTGCGCCGCGGTCCGGTGCTCGCCGGCCGCACCACGCTCTCCCAACTGCCGCAGCTCAAGTGCTGGCCACTCGACGGCGGGCCGTTCGTGACGCTGCCGGCGGTGTACACCGAAGACCCGGACCGGCCCGGCTGGACGAAGTCGAACCTGGGCATGTACCGCGTCCAGCCGGACCGCGAGTGCGGGCTGCACTACCAGATCCACCGCGGCATCGGCGTGCACCACGCGGCGGCGGTGCGGCGCGGCGAACGGCTGCCGGTGAACGTGATCGTCGGCGGCCCGCCGGCGCTGGCGCTGGCGGCGGTGATGCCCCTGCCCGAGGGGCTCCCCGAACTCGCCTTCGCCGCCGCGATCGGCGGCCGGCGTATCACCCTGGTGAAGCCCGGTGCGCTGCCGATGCCCGCCGAGGCCGACTTCGTCATCAGCGGTCACATCGACCCGACCCGCACCAAGCCCGAAGGGCCGTTCGGTGACCACCTCGGCTACTACAGCCTGACACACCCGTTCCCGGTGATGACGGTCGAAGCCGTCTACCACCGCCGCGACGCCATCTGGCCGTTCACCGTCGTCGGCCGCCCGCCGCAGGAGGACACGTCGTTCGGCGAACTGATCCACGACCTGACCGGCCCCGTCATCCCGACCGTCATCCCCGGGCTGCACGCGGTCCACGCCGTCGATGCCGCCGGCGTCCACCCGCTGCTGCTGGCGATCGGCAGCGAGCGCTATGTGCCATACGCCGAGCGCCGCAAGCCGCAGGAACTCCTCACCATCGCCAGCGCCGTGCTCGGGCAGGGGCAGTTGTCGCTGGCGAAGTACCTGTTCATTGCGGCAAAAGAAGACGCCGATTTCCTCGACATCCACGACGTCGCCGGCTTCTTCCGCCACATCCTGGAGCGGGTGGACTGGACCACCGACCTCCACTTCCACACGCGCACCACTATCGACACGCTCGACTACAGCGCCGGCCTGGGGCTGAACGCCGGGAGCAAGCTGGTCGTCGCCGCCGCCGGCCCGAAGCGCCGCGACCTGCTCACACAACTGCCGTCGGACTTCACCCTCCCCGACGGCTTCGCCGAGTCGCGCGTCGTGCTGCCGGGCGTGATCGCCGTCCGCGGCCCTCGGGCAGTGGCAGGGGGCGAGGGGCGAGGGGCGAACGACGACGGCGACCCTGACGTGCTTCGCCTCTGCTCGTATCTCACAGACCGGCCCTCGCCCCTCACCCCTTGCCCCTTGCTACTCGTCACGGACGACCCCGAGTTCGTCGCCCGGTCGGTCGAGAACTTCGCCTGGGTCGTGTTCACCCGCAGCGACCCGGCGACGGACGTGCACGGGGTCGGGGCGTTCACCCACCGCAAGCACTGGGGCTGTACCGGCCCGCTGGTCATCGACGCCCGCCTCAAGCCGCACATGCCACCGCCGCTGGAGGACGACCCCGCGGTCCAGCGCCGCATCGACCCGCTTTTCGCCCGCGGCGGCCCGCTCGCGCGCTGGGGGTAACGCTCCGGTAGCGGCCGG
>JAFKFQ010000607.1 GCA_017308215.1 bacterium
GGGACGGTGGCCGTCGGCACGACCAGCCCGGGGTCGCGGCCGGCGGCCGGGCGGAGCAGGCTGACCGCCGGCGCCGGGTCGGGGGTGAGGCGGATCTCGACGAGCCGCACGCCGGTCAGCCCGGTCCGGTCGGTGAGGCGGACGGCGTACATCCCGGAGAACGCCGGCGTGAACTCGACGTGCATCACCTTCGCGTCGCCGGACAGTTCCAGCGGCACGTCGGCGCCGATCGCCGCCGCCAGCAGCCCGGCGCCGGTCGCGGCGAGCGGGTCGGGGTGCGCGAGCGGGGCGAGCGGGGCGGCACGCTCGACCGCCGAGCGGTCGCCCTGGTACGCCAGCACCGCCCGCGCGAGCGGCACGTCGGCGGCGGCGCGGAGTTGGATCGTCGTGCCGGCGGGCACCTCGATCACCCCGGCGCCGTCGGGCAGGTCGGCTGGAAGCTGACGGGTGTACGCCGGCGGCGTGACGTGCAGCTGCGGCGACGCCCGGCCGTCGAGCGGGACGAGCCGCGGCGGCGGCACCACGGCGACCGCCTGCCAGCCGGTGTCGGCGTCGTTGGCGAGCACGCGGAAGTCGAAATTCTGGTTCAGCCGCGCCGGCTCGAGCCGGGCGGTCACCACGGCGAGCGGACCGGTCGGGCTCACGCCGGCCGGGACGGCGCCGGGCGTGCGCGGGTCGGCCGGCGTGAGCGGGTACGCCTCCTCGAACTCCTCGCCGGAGTGGAGGCGGAACAGCACCGTGGCGCGGTCCGGGAGCACCCCGCGGACGACGAACTGGAGCTCGAACGTGTCCGCCTTCGGGAGCCGCGCCGGGAACGCCTTCGGGGCGACGAGTTCGATGCCGGTGCGCGCCGGCCACGGGTGCGGGCCGAACGGGTCGGCGAGGCGGACGGCGGCGGTCGCGGCGCGGCCGGTGTCGAGCAGCGCCGCGGGGAGCGCGATCAGGAGCGCGCCGGCGCAGAAGGCGAGCGCCTTCAGGCAGCGCCCCCGCGGCACGATGCGCGAGAACTCGTAGCGCTCGCTCAGCCGCTCGGCGCGGCGGACGGCGGCGCGGCGGAGGCGGGGCGACACGCCGCGGTCGCCGCCTTCGTCCCCTTCATCCTCTTCCAGGAACGTGACGGCCGACGCGAGCGAATCGTTGAGCGGCGGGAACCGGCGCTCCAGCACGAGCGCGACCGCGAGCGGGTCGGCCGGGAGGCGGGCGGCGGCGGCGAGGCGGCGGACCAGAACCCCGCACGCGGCGAGCGCGGAAACGAGCGCGACCCCGCGGGCGAGCGGCGGCAGGTGCCAGCGGGCGTCGGCGGCGCCGACCACGGCGAGGACCGCGGCGACGGTGCCGACGAGCGCGAACCCGGCGGCCCCGGCGGCGGCGCGGCGGCGCGCCCGCCCGAGCGCGCCGAGCCGCACCGGCAGGGCGGCCACGGCCCGCGACGGGTGGTCCGGCGGCGGCAGGATGAACGCCATCAGTCGATCGCCTCAGTGGGGTGGACGGTTCTCGAAGGATGAACGCGGAAGGGTGAAGGATGCATACCGAACCACCCCTTCATCCTTCCGCCTCTCGCCGGCTGCCGTGCCTTCCCTTCATCCTTCATCCTTCTGCATTCATCTTTGACTCGCGTCAGGGGCGTGCCCAGACGGTGCGCGGGATGGCGAGCGTGAACCGGCCGGTCGCGCCGACCCGGGTGGCGTCGAGCGTCAGCGTCATGTCGCCTTCGGCGTTCCGGTCGGGGCGCGAGAACACGAGCGACTCCAACAACGGCGGCCCGCCGGGCGGGATCGGCTGGGTGAACTCGGAGAACCACTCGCGGCCGGTATCGGGCGGGAGGATTGCGTACGGAAGCGCCGCCCCGCTCGCGTACCGCAGCGTACACTCGCCGGTCGTCACCGGCTGCCACCGGCTGTACCGGCGGGCGGTCGCGGAGACGTTTTCGATCTCGACCCAGACCACGAAGTACGGCTCCGGGGAGAGGATCGGGGTCTTGCGCCGCTCGAGCGGCACCTTCGTGAGGCCGGCGCCGCAGACGCGGACGCGGACGTCGCCGGACTTCTCCCACGGCGACACCCACACGGCCTGCTTGGGCGGCGGGAACGGGTGCGGCGGCGCCTCTTTCGGCGTCATCACGGGCGTGACGGGGGCGGGCGGCGGCGGCGCGGGTTGCTGGTCCGACCCCTTCGGCTGGGGCGGCTTGGGCGGATCGACACCGGGCGGGTCCGGTTCCACGACCGGCGGCGGTGGCTGGACCGGCTCGCGCGGCGGCTTGTCCGGCAGTTCGGGGGTCTTGGCGCCCTTCTCCGGCGCGGGGGTCGGGGTCGGCGCGGGCGCCGGCGTGGGTGCCGGCGCCCGCGACCCTGCGACCGGAACCGCCGGCGCCGCAGCCTGCTCGACCGGCCGGGCCGGCCCCGGGCGCCCCCACAGGAGGAATACCGTCATCCCGCCGCCGGCCAGCAGCATCATCCCGATGAAGCCGAGGCCGAGCAGGACGGGGAGGGCCGAGCCACCCGCGGCGGGTTCGCGCCGGGGCGGATGCAGCTCGCCGGCCGCGGCGGCGTGGACGTGGGGGACGGGTTCGGGGCGGCTCGCCGGCCGCGGCGCGGGTGGCGGGGGCAGCGGGCGCGGCGGGGGCGCAGGGCGCGACGGTGGGGGCGGGGCGGCGGGTGCGTCGTCGAGCGACAGCGCGACCTCGACGCGCGGGCTGCCGCAGGCGGGGCAGCGCGGCGACCGGCGCGTCCCGTACGGGTACCACACGTAGCCGCAGTCGCGGCAGCAGTTCTGGGGGGCGTCCGCCATCGCGCTGATCCCCGGGGGGCGAGAATTCTCATTGTCCCCGGAACGACGCCCCGGTCAAGGCCGGGCGCGCGGCCCGGCGCCGCCGTGACCGGCCCGTTACACGCCGCCCGGACCGTGGGCGATTCCGGCCGCCGCCGTACACTCCCCCGGTCCGACCGCTCCCGCGAGGGCGCCATGCGCCGGGCCGTCGTCCGCCTGATCGCCGTCCGCGAGGCCCGGGACCAGTTCCGCGACCGGCGGACGATGTTCCTCATCCTCGGCCTGCCGGTCCTCATGTACCCCCTGTTCGTCGGCGTCGGCACGGTCTTCGTGTCGATGCTCAAGGGGAAGCAGCTCGTGGTCGGCGTGGTCGGCGCCGAGCACCTGCCGCAGCCCGGGCGGCCCGGCCCGCACCCGTACCCGCCGCTGCTGGTGAACGACCGCTTCCCGGACTCCCTCGCCGCCCCCGACACGCCCGAAGACCCCGAGGCCGTCGCCGGCCGGCTCACCGTCACGCGCCTCGCGCCGGCCGCCGACGCCGCGCTCGCCGAGCTGCTGGCGGCGCGGGAGGTGGACGCGGTGGTGGTGGTCGAGCCCGGCCTCGCCGACCGGCTGGAGCGCGGCGGGCGGCCGGTGGTGCGGGTGCTCGGGCGCGAGGGCGAGGAGAACTCGAAACTCGCCGTCCGCCGGGTCATGGGCGTGCTGCGGAAGTGGACCGACGCGGTGAAGACCACCCGCTTCGCCCGCCACAACCTCCCCGCCGACTTCGACTCCCCGATAGAGGTGCGCGACCCGCAGAGCGGCAAGCCGACCGACAAGAAGCTCGCCGACGAGCTCCGCGACGTGCTCGTGAAGGTGATCCCACTCCTGCTGGCGATGTGGGTGCTGACCGGTGCCATCTACCCGGCCATCGACATGACCGCCGGCGAGAAGGAGCGCGGCACGATGGAGACGCTCCTCATCAGCCCGGCCGAGCGGACCGAGATCGTGGCCGGGAAGTTCCTGGCGGTGGCGGCGCTGGCGTTCGGCACGGCGGTGTGGAACGTGCTCCTCATGGTGATCGCCGTCGGCGTCGCGCAGGTGCTGTTCCCGTACCCGCTCCTGTCGCTGGCCGGGCTGGCGGCGTGCGTGATCGCGGCGCTGCCGGTGGCGCTGCTGTTGGCGGCGGGGTGCATCACCCTCGGCGTGTTCGCGCGCAGCACCAAAGAGGGCAACTACTACATGGTGCCGATGTTCTTCCTGGTGCTGCCGCTGGCGTACTGGAGCATGGCGCCCGGGATCGAGCTCGACGGGCGGATGAGCTGGGTGCCGATCACGAACGCGCTGCTGGTGCAGCAGCGGTTGCTGTCGGTGCGCCCGGACCCGTTCCCGTGGCAGCACGTCCCGGCGGTGGTGCTATCGATGTCGGCGTGCATCGGGCTGGCGCTGTGGGCGGCGGTGGTCCAGTTCCGCCGGGAGGCGGTGCTGTTCCGCGAGGCGGAACAGGGGCGCGGGCTGTTGCTGTTCGGGCGCCGGGCGGCGAAGGGCGCGGAGTGAGTGTGGGTCCGGGCGAACGGCCGGCGTGAGCCCGCTGGTCGTTGGTACGGGTGCCTGGGGCTGCGACCGGTCACCCACATTGTCCGCCCGGGTGATAGCACCAACGACCAGCCGGCTCACGCCGGCCGTTCGCCCAGCTCCTCCGCCCACGCCGCCCGCAGCCGCGCCAGCACCGGCCCCGGCACCGGGTACGTCCGCGACAGGTGCGTCAGCAGAGCGAACTCGCGCACGCCGGCTAGCCCGAACCCGGTGCCGCACAGGATCAGCTCCGTCGCCCGGCGGGCGAGCGGCGCCTCGCCCTTCCCCGGGTCCGGCACGGCGAAGTGTTCGAGCGGCACCTGCGGCAGGGAACGGGTGCGGATGCCGAGCCGCCCGCACAACTCCGCCACCACCTTCAGTGTGATGCTCTCCTGAACCGTCCCCTCCCGCGGGAAATAGACCCGGTCGCCGGCCACCACCAGGACGCCGCCGACCGGCGTGTCGCCGGCGCCGTGCTCCGTCACCACCACCGGCACCGCGCCGGGTCGGTGGCACGGACTCCCCGGGTCGTTGATCGCGCGCTCCGCGACGTACCAGTGCATCCGGCTGCGGTGCTTCACCCGCGGCGGGAGTAACTGCTTCCAGCTTTCCGACCCCTGGCTCCCCGCCACCGCCAGAACTACCCCCTCCTCCGCGAAGCGGGCGTACCGCGCCGGCACCGGGTACGTCGCCATCCCGAGCGTGGGCGGGCCGTTCGTCGGGTCGCCGACGTAGAACCCGAGCGGGCCGGGCGTGGCGAACGTCACCACCTGGAGCTCGCCGTCCGGCGGCAGCAGCGCGCCGTTCCGTGCGACGAGTTCTTCCGCGACCGTCGTGAGCCCGGCGTCGGTCGCCGCGAGGGGGACGTAACAGGCGGCGCAGTCGCGGCGGAAGCGGGCGAGGTGGTCGGCCCAGCGGAACAGCTTGCGATTGTAGGTGCGAGCGTTGTCGACCACCGTCGCCCCCGACACGAACCCGGCGTCGTGCAACGGCAGGCCGGCGTCGGCGAACGGGATGAAGCGGCCGTTCAGGTACGCGACGGGCGTGCTCATGTGGCGACCGCGACGGGAGCGACCACGTCGACCCGCGGCAGCGGCAGGAAGTGCGCCTGCCCGTGCTTCCGCACGGCGAGGATCAGGTCGGGGCCGATCATCCGCCCGTGCCCGGGGTCGGCGCCCGGCGAGCGCTCCTGGATCAGCGCCCGCGCCGCGCCCGGGTCGAGCCCGCAGGCGACGAGGTAGAGCCAGAGCGTGGTCGGCCCGCGGAGGCACCCGCTGGCGCAGTGGACGTACACGTGCGCCGCGGGCGCGGCGGCCATGCGGTGGAGCTCGCCGAGGATGTGGAGCGCGGTGCCGGTGGGGATGCGCTGCGCGTCGTCGAGCGGGAACCACGCGACCTCGCGGAACGCCCCGTCGCCTGCGACCACCTGCCCCGGGCGGCCGGACACGTTGAAGACGTGCGAGACGCCGGCGGCGCGCAGGTCCGCGGCCCGGTCCGGGGTCGGGAACCGGCCGACCGAAAGCGCCGCCGTGATGCGGTAGATCACGCTTCCTCTGCCTCCAGCAGCACCGTTGTGAAGTCGTCCGGGAACGTCCCGGAGCCGGGCAGCCGCGCCGCCGCCCGGAGCGCTGCGAGTAGGCCGGCGCCGGCCTGCCGCGTGACCGCGGCGCGGACCTTCTCCCACCCCGCGTACTTCCACACCCCGTCGGTCATCGCCAGCAGGCGCCACGGTTCCGCGAGGCCCGCCGCGAACGGGACGGCGTCGGCGGCACCGCTGCCGACCGGCGGGTTCTTGAACTGACCCACAGGAGCGCGGCGCTGTCGCCGACCGACGCGCCCGCCAGCTCCCGGTCCGTCGCGGCGAGCCCGATGAGTGTCGTAAACCCCGCTTCCGGGTCGGCGGCGACGGCGGCGTCGGCGGTGCCGAGAATTGTCGTCCACGCACCCGCGTTCGTCAGTTCCGCGGGGCGCATCGAGAACGCCCCCGCGGCGGCGGTGTCGCATGCGAGCCGCGCGGCACGGGCGCCGCCGCCGCGGCCGCCCTGGCCGTCGGCGACGCGGACGACCCAGCACGCCGGATCGGCCGGGTGCGGCGCCGCGACGAAGGCGTCTTCGTTCGCCGGGTGGTCGCCGGCTTCGGTGAAGGTGAACAGGCGGGGCATGCGTCGGCCGCATTCTACCCCGCCACCGACGGAAGTGGGAGGGAGCGGGTCAGTTCAGCGCGATCGACTCCCCCCCCTGCGACGTGCCGGCCGACCGCCACGCCGCCAGGTCGACCGACTCGCGGACGAAGCGGACGCTCCCGTCGCACATGGCGGCGTTCACCCCGCCGGTGTGCCGGCCGCGCGCCAGTTGCATCCGGGAGAGGTCGCCGGTGGACGTGGTGGTGCACGGCATCGGCGGGTTGCCGGTCGTCAGGTTGGTGCAGCCCGCCCCGGTCATCACGTCGGGGGCGCTGCGGTGGTTCGGGGTCTGGAAGGTGGTGAACCCGGCCCCGCCGCCCCACCAGCTGAACCCCCGGTAGTCGCCGCCGCCCTGCCCCTGGATCACCTCCGACACGCACAGCGTGTTGCTCGTCCCGTCGCTGATGTCGGTGATCCGCCGCGGCCGACCGGACTTCCCGCTGGCGGCGTTGCCGCCCGCGTAATCGACCGGCGACGAGTCGGCGCCGGCGGCCAGCGTCGCCGGGTCCTCGTACCACCCGAACGGCGCCCCGCCGAACGACACGCACCCGCTCGTCGCGGTCGTCGTCCCGCCGGTGCAGCCGGTCGGCTGGGCCACCTGGTAGAAGTTCGTGTTCCCGGCGTTCAGGACGTAGTTGTGCAGCGTGATCGTCCCGATCACCTGCGGCTGGTCGCTCGGGCAGGTGAAGGTGGCGAGTTGCTTGCTGGAGACGTTCGTCAGGTTTGCCCCGGCGGCGTACCGCAGGCCGGTGTTGTCGAGCCCGCCGAAGTTGGTGTACCCGCTGAACATCGCCTGCTGCTCCATGTACGGCAGGATCGGGACCATCCACGTCCCCCAGCAGCACCCGGTCCGGCTCACCCCCGGGACGAACGTCCCGAGGGCGCTCTCGTAGCTCATGTTGGCGAGCGCGATCTGCTTGATGTTGTTCTGGCACTTGGCCCGGGCGGCGGCCTCGCGGACCTTCTGGACGGCCGGCAGCAGCAGGCCGATCAGGATGGCGATGATGGCGATGACGACCAGCAGTTCGATCAGGGTAAACGCGGGACGAGTCCGAATGCGCATGATACCCTCCAGGCGAACGGACGGAAAATGGGGCACGGAGAGACGGAGAGGCAGGCGAGTCGGCGCGGGGAGAATCGGCCGGGTCAGGGGATCTCGAAGTTGAACTCGTTCCGGCCGCCGGGGGTGACGGTCACCTCCTGCTTCGAGTTCCGGCCCCACTCGGCCGGGACGAGGTTCTTGGAGACGATGTTGGCGCCGCCGCCCGGCCCGGGCGGCTGGTCCGGGTTGACCGGGTTGACGGCCGTCTTCCCGTCCCCGGCCGACACCCGGACGACGTACCGCCCGGGCTTCAACCCGTTCTCCCGCGGGATGGAGTACTTCCCGGCGGAGACGACCGAGAGCCCTTCGGTCCCCTGCTTCTCCAGGGGCTCGAACTTGACGACGCCGCCCTCCGGGAGCGGCTGCCCCTTGAGCTTGATCGACCCGGATACGGCCTCGCGGCCGTCCCCAGAACATCCGACGACAAACAGCGCAGACGCGAGTGCGATAAACAGCCGGGGCATGTGGCCTCCGGTGACGAGGGTGGTAGACCAGAAGTCGGAGAAGCGTGAGAGAGGCGAGTCACTCTCAGAAATGAGTGTCCCGCCGGCGCGGGCGGGTGTCAAGAGGTATTTCGGCGGGGCCGCCCGCTACGATACCAGTGCCGCACCACCACGCACGGAGGCTCCGCCGTGAGCACCGCCGACACCCCCGACGGCCGCTGGCCGGTCCGCGTCTGGCCCGGGCTCGTCATCCTCGCCGTCGGCGTACTCATGTGGACGATCCCGCCGCGGGTCGCGCCGCGGACGATGGTCCACTTCATGACCTGGTTCATGGCGCCGATCCTCGGCACGGTCGCGGCGATCGGGTGGTGGACGTTCGCCTCGCGCGTCCGCGGCACGTTCCGCTGGCTCGTCCCGACCCTGGTGCTCGTCCCCGCGGTCGTGCTCGCCCTCACGGTCTACCGCGGCGAGGGGAAGGAGATGGCCGTCGCCATCTACGGGCTCGCGGCGGCGCTCGTCATCTGGGTCGGCTGGCTCGCGGCGAGCGTGCCGCTGTCGGGCGAGGTGCGGCGGAACGGGTTGCTCGTCGGGCTCGGCGGGCTGTGGGTCGTCGCGGGGATGCTCAAACTCGAGGGCACCGACGCCGACCTCGTGCCGAACTTCCGCTGGCGCTGGCAGCAGAGCGAGGAGGAGCAGTTCCTCGCCGGGCGGAAGGCGGCGCCGGCGCCGGTCGCCGCCGGGGCGACCGTGGCGGTCGGCCCCGGCGACTGGCCGGAGTTCCGCGGGGCGAAGCGCGACGGGCTCGTGACCGGCGTGAAGCTCGACCCGGACTGGGCCGCGCGGCCGCCGGAGCTGGTGTGGAAGCAGCGCGTCGGCCCGGGGTGGGGGTCGTTCGCGGTCGCGGGCGGGAAGCTGTTCACGCAGGAGCAGCGCGGGACGGACGAGGCGGTGGTGTGCTACGACGCGGCGACCGGCGCCGAGGTGTGGGAGTACAAGACGCCGGCCCGCTTCTCCGAGACCATCGCCGGCCCCGGCCCGCGCGCCACGCCGACCGTCCACGACGGCAAGGTGTACGCGCAGGGCGCGACCGGCAAGCTCGCCCGCCTCGACGCCGCCACCGGCCGGCACGAGTGGACGGCCGACGTGGTCGCCGCCGGCGGGGTGCTGCCGCAGTGGGGCTTCGCCGCGTCGCCGCTCGTGGCCGACGGCGTGGTGATCGTCTACGCCGGCGGCGGCACCGGGAAGGGGACGGCGGCGTTCAAGGCCGCCGACGGCGCGCCCGCGTGGACCGCCGGGAACGCCAAGCACGGCTACTCGTCGGCCCAGCTCGCCACGTTCGGCGGCGTGCCGCAGGCCCTCATGCTCTCCGACTACGGCCTCGAGTCGTTCCGCCCGGCCGACGGCGTGAAGCTCTGGGACAACCCCTGGACCATTCCCGACGTCAACCGGTCGACGCAGCCGACGGTTCTGTCCGACACCGACGTGATGATCGGCACGGGCGTCGGCAACGACCAGGGTATCCGCCGCCTGCGGGTGACGAAGGCGGGTGACGCCTGGGACGTGAAGTCGGTGTGGCAGACGCGCGGCGCGAAGCCGTACTTCAACGACGGCGTGGCGGTCGGCGGGCACTTCTACGGGTTCGACGACGACCGGTTCTGCTGCGTCGATCTCGAAACCGGCAAGCAGCTGTGGAAAGAAACGGCCTACGGCCACGGCCAGGTGATCGGCCTGCCGGACCAGGGGCTGCTGATCGTGCAGGGGGTGAAGGGGCAGGTGGCGCTGGTGCAGGCGGACGCGGCCGAGCTGAACGAGCTGGCGAAATTCCCGGCGATCAGCGGGAAAACGTGGAACCATCCGGTCGTGGCACACGGCCGGCTGTACGTCCGCAACGGCCAGGAGGCGGCGTGCTACCGCCTGGCGACGCGGTAGAGGGCGTTGTCCGTCGGAGCCCGGGGCGGACGGCGAACATGACGGAATGTGACGGGGTGAGCGACCCCGTCGCCCCCGGGCTCTGACGGACATCGGTCAGCGCGGCGGGAGGGCCGGGGCCGGTTGGAGCTTCCACCCGGCCACCGGCTCGTACTCGAAGAGCGTGGCGGTCACGTTGAGGGCGTCGGCCTTGTGCTGCCGCAGCTTCCACACCTCCGTGTCCCCGTTCGGGAGCTGTTTCCACGCCTCGTAGGGTAGGTAGGCCGGGAGCCGGCCCTCGTTCGTCGGCGCGAGCAGCGCGAGTACGGCGTGCGTGAACTCCTGCTTGTCCCGCGCGAGCAGCGGCCGGACGTCCAGGGTCACGTAGTTCTTGCTGTCCTCTTTGAGGGTGAGCTGGAAGCGCTTCTTGGCGTCGGCCGCCGTCATCCCGCCCAGGAACGCCAACAGGAGGTTATCGGCTCCGGCCCCGGCGGGGGCGGCCTTGAACTCGGTCACCGTTTTCTTCGCGCCGTCGTAGTGGAACACCGACTTCGCGTTGCACACGAACGCCTCATAGTCGGCCTTGTCCGCCCGGCCCTGGATCGCCAGCCGGGAGTTCGTCGGCTTCATCCACAGCAGGCTGCCGTCGTACTTGCGCTCGTTGTTGAACACCGCGTTCTTCCGGGTCAGCTCGAACGTCGTGCTGAAATTCTGGAGCTGGCCCATCGCCTTCTCCCACCCCTTGAGGTGGGCGTCGAGGGCCGCGGCCGGCGGCGCGGGTGGCGGGGGCTGTGGCGGTTGGGCGCCCGCCGTCACCGCGGCAGACAGGAACGCGACCAGAACGGGGCCGAGGAGGCGCATGCGGCGGTCCCCAAGGGAATCGGCCGGCGCACAGGCGCCGGCCGATGGCGTGCCCTTCTACCGACCGCCCCGCCCGCGAGCAAGCCGGGCCGTCACCCGACGACGATCGCCGCGAAGCGGTTGTCGTCGTCGGTCGGCGCCAGGAACAGCGCCGGCACCCGCACCGGCGCCGGGGACGCGGCCGGCGCCACCCGCGTGAACGCCGCCGGCGCCGGCCGTGCCACCCGCGTGAACACCGGCTTGTCGGCGACCGGCGGCGCGGCGACCGCGGGCTCGTCCTCGACGCCCAGCGCCGTCACCGCCTGCCCGCCGGACGCGAACACGATCCCCACCGTGAACCGCGTGATCGTGCCGATGTCGCCGCGCCCCTGGTCGGTCACCGACAGCGTCCACGTCCCGTTCCCCGCTAGCCCGTCGAACCCGGACAGCGCCTGCTCCGGACGGTACGAGCCGCTGAACGGCGCCCGGCCGGCGCTGATCGCCGTCGCGGCCGCGTCGTCGAACGTCGTACCGGTCAGGTTGTCGCCGCTCCCGCCGCGGCGGTTGAACAGCGTAATCACCTTCCCCGACGGCGACGTGAGCGTGATGACCAGGTCCTTGACGAAGGTGTGCGTCAGCGTCACCGACGCGGTGACGTCCGCCACCGTGCCGACCGTCGGCACCGTCAGCGACACGCGGGTGGTGGTGAAGTCGCGGATCGGCGCCGACGTGGTCCCGCCGAACGTCTGCCGGGTGGCGGGGGCGATGGAGCCGGTCGCGGTGTACGTGTCCGGCGTGCCGTCGCCGTTCTGGTCGAGCTGGTTACCGGCCGCATCGCGGACGTCCGGGCCGATCGTCGCGGTGTAGGTGCCCGCGGTCGTGCGCGCCGGGAAGGTGACGAGGAAGACCGTGTTGTTCGTCCCAGAAACAGCGGTGACGGCGGTGGCGGTGACGGCGCCGGCCGGGCCGCCGATGCTGCTCACGTCCGCGAGCGTGAACGCGCCGCTGCCGGTCGTGGCGATCGGCTCACTGAACGTGAACCGCACGCGGTCGAACCCGCCGGCACTCCCCTCGAACCCCGCCGACACCACCTTCGGGCCGGTCGTGTCGGCCGCCGGCGGCGGGGGCGGCGACGGCGGGACCGGCGGCGACACGTCGCTGAGCAGCTTCTGGAGGTTCAGCCGGCCGCCGGTGACCGTCTTCCCGGCGAGGCTGGGGAGCGGGTCGAGCGACGAGTACAGCTTGGCGATCACCTGCTGCGCCGTCAGCGTCGGGTTCGCGTCCCACAGCACCGCCAGCGCGCCGCTGACGTGCGGGGTCGCCATCGACGTGCCGCTGAACATCGCGTACCCGCCGGGCACGGTGCTGAGGATGCTCGACCCCGGCGCGCCGAGGTCGACGGTGGCCGCCCCGAAGTTCGAGTACGACGCCAGGTTGTCGTTCCGGTCCGTCGCCGCCACCGAGACCACGTTCGGCACGTCGTAGCCGGACGGGTAGTTCGGGCTGGTGTCGGTGTTGGTGGCGTTGTTCCCGGCCGCGGCGACGAAGATCACGCCGGCGTTGCTGGCACTCCGGATGGCGGTCTGGAGCGTCGAGCTGAACCCGCCGCCGCCCCAGCTGTTGTTGAGGATGTCGGCCCCGTTCGCCACCGCGTAGTTGATGGCCCTCACGGCGTTGCTCGTCGCGCCACTGCCGTCCGCGCCGAGGAACTTCACCGCCATGATGCGCGTCGTCCACGCCACGCCGGCGACGCCGATGCCGTTGTTCCCGACCGCCCCGATCGTGCCGGCGACGTGCGTGCCGTGGTTGTTGTCGTCCATCGGGTTGCCGTCGTTGTTGGCGAAGTCGGCACCGAACACGTCGTCGACGATGCCGTTCCGGTCGTCGTCGATGCCGTTCCCGGCGACCTCGCCCGGGTTCCGCCACATGTTGGCGGCGAGGTCCGGGTGGGTGTAGTCCACCCCGGAGTCGATCACGGCGACGATCTTGTCGCCGGTGCCGCGGGCCACGTCCCACGCCTCGGGGGCGTCGATGTCGGCGTCGACCCGGCCGCCGCTCTGGCCGGTGTTGTTCATCGCGTACTGCGTCCCGAACGACGGGTCGTTGGGGACGGCCGTCACGCCGAGGGCGTAGTCGGGCTCGGCGAACGCCACGCCGGGCAGTGCGGCGAACGCGGACACGCCGGCGGCCACGTCGAGGCCGGGGGCGAGGTCGATTTCGTAGACGCCGAACCCGAGCGCTTCCACGCCGGCCGCGGCCGGGCTGGCGGCGAGGGCGGCGGCCCCGGCGGCCGGGTCGGCGAGGGTGACGAGGACGCGGCCGTCGGCGAACGCGGCGGCCGGGGTGCAACGGTCTTCCAGCGCCTCCATGCGGAGGCGCGAACGGTGGACGTGCGGACGCGACACTGCGAACTCTCCCTGCGGGCGAGATGACGAACCGAAATTCGGCTGAGCGAGTCGGGCCGACGCGCCGGGAGGGGTGGCGCGGGCCGCAAAGACGGTGTGCCGCGATTCTACGTGACGCCCCCGCGCAGGCGAGCGCGAATCCGAAGGACCCGCTACAATCGGTGCCACGCCCCGTCGGCTTCCGGTCCGGCCCGAACCCGGTTCGCGCCGGCGCTGTCCGGTTGAGGCGACCGTTCAACCACCCAGGAGCTGCGATGCCGAACCTGCCGATCCGCCGGGTCGTTCTCTACAAGCACGGGGTCGGGTACTTCGAGCGCGAGGCCGCCGTCACCGGCGACGAGACGCTCACCCTCGCGTTCAAGCAGCGCGAGGTCAGCGACGTTCTGAAATCCCTGACGGTCCTCGACCTCGACGGCGGCACGGTGGCGGCGGTCTCCTACGACAGCACCACGCCCGCCGAACAGCTCCTCGCCGAAATCGCCCTCACCATCCCGGATAGTGGAAGTCTCACCAAGCTCCTGCCGCAGTTGAAGGGCGCCCGCGTGTCGGCGCGCCCGGCCGGCGGGCAGCCGGTGCAGGGGGCCGTCCTCGGCATCGACACCGCCGAGGTGCGTACCCCCGCCGGCGTCCAGCAGTCCCCCCGGCTGTCGGTCCTCACCGACGCCGGCGAGATCAAGTCGTTCGACCTGTTCGACCTCGACGTGACGCTGCTCGACGACGGCCTCCGCCGCGACCTCGAGTTCTACCTCCGTACCCAGCTCGGGTCGAAGAAGAAGGACGCCCGCACGTTCACGCTGTTCGCCCAGGGCGAAGGAGCGCGCACGCTGCGCCTCAGCTACGTCCTCGAAGCGCCGGTGTGGAAGGCGACGTACCGCATCCTGCTGGACGACGAGAGCGCGAATGAGCAGCCGCTGATCCAGGGGTGGGCGGTCGTCGACAACACGTCCGACGAGGACTGGGCCGACGTGGGGCTCACGCTGGTGGCGGGGCTGCCGGTGTCGTTCGTCCACGACCTGTACACGCCGCGCTACATCCGCCGCCCCGTCGTCCAGGTGAAGGAGACGACCGGCGTCCTCCCGCCAATGGCGGAAATGGGGATTGAGGACGAGCCCGTCGAAGAAATGATGTTCGCGTCGATGGCGGCCGGACCCGCGGCAGCACCGCCGCCGCGGATGGCGAAGATGCGGGCGGCACCGGGTGGTGGCGGCGGGCGGGGCGGATACGCCGGACCCGCTACGGCGGTATCCTCGGTCCAGTCACAGACGCGCGAGCGGCAGCTTGGTGACCTGTTCGAGTACGCGATCGAGAAGCCGGTCACGGTGAAGCGGAACCAGTCGGCGCTGGTGCCGATCGTCCTCAAGCCGTTCGCCGGGCGGAGCGTCCTCCTCTACCAGAAGGCCGCTCGCCCCGAGAACCCGATCCGCTGCGTCGAGTTCGAGAATTCCACCGGCCTCACGCTCGAAGGCGGCCCGGTGACGGTGCTCGAAGGCGGGAGCTACGTCGGCGAGGCGATGCTCGACACGCT